>PBTB01000039.1 GCA_002726945.1 Deltaproteobacteria bacterium
AGGCTTGCGGAACCCGGCTTGAGCCCGGAGAGTATCAGGCCCGCCAAGTTTTCGATCTGCCTCAACCCGTGCTGGAGGTCACCGAACACCGGGCCTGGAAATGTCCTGGCTTCAAGACTCCAGATCCGCTATGCTCCGGAATGAACCCGCCTGTTGCACTGACGAGTTGAATCCGCGGGCGACTCTTGCTGAGAACAGGCACCAACACTCCAGAGGGGGCCCCTCCGTTGTTGGTGAAGTGAAAAATTATTTGTGCTTTCGTGACTTTTTCAGCAGACCCTGCTGTGGCCCTTACAGTCCGGTTTATCTCAGGTCTACGTTCGGCAAATATATACCATGATCCTTTGACGCCCACAGGTCTACGATATGCCAAAGTTTGCTGCCAATGTCTCACTCATGTTTAACGAACACCCGGTTGCGGACCGATTCTCACGAGCAAAACAAGCTGGCTTTGCTGCCGTTGAGTATTTGCATCCTTATGCCAATCCAGCAACGACCGTGAAACAATGGCTCGATGATGCCGACGTTGAGATGATTCTCTTAAATACACTGGTTGGCAACAGCGAGAAAGGTGATTGTGGTCTCGCCGCCGTACCGGGCAGAGAGTCGGAATTTCGAGAACACATTGAGCAGGCCTTGGAATATGCAACGACCTGTGGTGCGTCCATGATCCACGTCATGGCCGGTGTTGTTACCGAAGGGACGAGTCGCAAGGCCGCCGAAGTAAAATGTATTGAGAACCTAACAATGGCGGCATCTCTGGCAAAGGAAAGCGGTATACGATTACTCCTTGAGCCACTTAACACGAAAGATGTTCCTGGTTACCTACACACAACCTGCTCTCAAACAAAACAGATCATTAAGGCGGTGAAAAGAGATAACGTTCTTCTGCAATATGACTTTTACCATCGCCAAATCATGGAAGGTAATCTTGCCGAACTACTAAAAGAACATCTTGACATCGTGGGCCACATACAATTCTCCAGCCTGCCGGGTCGTCACGAACCACAACACGGTGAAGTCAATATGGCGTATTTATTCGACGTAATAGACGAACTGGGTTACATCGGTTGGGTCGGTTGCGAATACACTCCCAAAGGTGAAACTATCGAAGGCTTAACGTGGGGTCAGGCATTTGGGCTCGGCATATGACACACCTTAGCCAAGCGCAAATTGCCTATTATCAGAAAAACGGTTTTATTTTTCCGGTTGGTGTATTTAGCGAAAAAGCAACGGCAAAACTCCGCAATCATTTGGAGCAAGCCGAGTCAAAAGCCAAACCCGGAATGAAGCAGGCAACGAGGAAACATCTGTTGATCACCCATGCCTGGGCATGGGATCTTGTTCATGACCATCGTATCGTTGACCCAATCAGTGACGTGTTAGGACCCAATGTTTTGCTATGGTCAATGGATTGGTTCATTAAAGAACCAGGACCATCTTTTGTCTCATACCACCAAGATGCCACTTACTGGGGGCTATATCCCCACCACGTAGCAACTGCTTGGATCGCTCTTTCGGACGCTGGGCCAATGACCGGACCTATGAAGTTTATCCCGGAGAGCCACAAAGGCCCACTTTACGAGCAAGACGATACATTTGAGGGAAACAATCTTTTAAGCCGTGGTCAACACGTCAAAACCGAAGTTAATGAAAAAGACTCGATTCTGGCCACGCTCAGTCCCGGAGAAATGTCCATCCATGACGTACGCACCATTCATGGCTCGGGACCAAACACGACCACCGATCGACGCATTGGTATGGCACTCCGTTACTGTGCAACCAATGTTAAGCAAACCAAAACCGATCGTGATCGAGCAATCCTCGTTGCAGGCGAAGACCATTATCAGCATTTTGAGATGATTCCCCGCCCCATCAGGGACATGAACGACAAAGCGCTCTCCCTCGCTCACTGTCATAGTCAAACCAGGACCAAAGCACTAATGGATACTGACTGAAAACGGGGGAGTCTCCCTCTAGGAGGCTGTCCGAGAATTAGCGTTAGTGGCTTTTTGAACCTTGGTTTGGCCTGTCGATCGCGCGCCCAGGTGGGTTGCTGCCCTTGAGATCATCCGGTTTCCGCAACGCCATCTGGCTCCTCAACCCCACAATGTTCCGAGAAGGACCATCTCAAGCCCATAGACAAGTCTCCACACGGCTTAGACCACGCTCAGACCCCCGTAGCGCCAAATCTTGAGCAGATTAACGTGAGTTTTGGATAAGGGTTCTTCCCTTTCGCAAAGGGCGATTAGGAAGCCCGATTTTTCAGAGGAACAACACTCCAGAGGGGGAGACCATCAGCAAACGGACGGGCCGAAAACTCCTTGACCCGTCCGTGTCCCGGCATTATCATAACCCCTTAAGCATACTGTCTTTCCGGGATTTCTCATGCTGAAACTTTCCTTCCTACGGCTCTCCGTGTTGCTGCTGCGCATCCTGGCCGTGGCCCTTTGCGTGGGCCTCTTTGCCTGTGATGATTCCGAGGAAACCGGGGAAACCATCGGCTACAACTGTGCAGGAGAGTTGAAGACTGGATCAACTTCAACATTTTCTATTTCGGGTTATGTGAAAGATGGGAAGACCGGCAACAAGCAATCGGGCAGCGTGCTCCTCTACGACAGCTTGGGAGTATCTCTGCTTGGAGACAGTTCTGTCAGCAGTTCCAGCAAGTACTCCTTCTCCGGTTTAACTCCCTCTTGGTATATCCTGAAGGCAGATATCTCTGACTATACAACTGTTCCCGACAAAAAATGCCTGACCACTAGTAGCACAAGCAAAGACCTCATTGCCCTGAAATCCTCGCAGGCCACCAACGCCAACGTAATCGTCCTCACTTGGGGAGATTCAAGCTCTGGGGCACCGAAAGACCTCGACTCTCACCTTCAGGCCGACAGTGCTAGCTCAGCATCCCCATCTCATGTTTACTACCCTTCAAATAATCAAGGAAGTTCATCTGCATGGGCAATGCTCGATATTGATAACACTAACTATTCTGGACCAGAAACCATCACTATCAATCTGGACAGTTCCAGCGGCCCCATGCGCAACAGTGTCTCGAAGGCTTGCTACTATGTACGTATCTACACGAACAACTACAGTTTCTCTCAAACAGGTGCACAAGTGCAGCTTTTTCAAAGCGATGGCACTGTTCTGACCAACTTTGATGCTCCTACGGACACCACTTATACGACAAAACCGTACTGGCATGTGTTTGACTTGGACAGCAACCTCAACATCACCATCAAAAACACAGTCAGTTCCAGCGCGCCGACCTGTAGCTGACACTCCCCCACACATTGCTGACCGAGAGTCCTGTTCGGTCACTGGTCTCCTATTTTCAAAATTCTGAACCTTTTGGCATCGGAACATATTGTTTTCGAACGTAGCTTCTGTTGAAATGCTTGGATTGATGACTTTTTTGAGACCCAACCATGCTCAGTGAATCAACCGTCTCCAAAATCCTCGACCACGGACGCCAGCAAGGTGCAGACTTCACGGAAGTGTTCGTGGAGGATTCTGTCTCCTCCAACCTCACTCTGCTGGACCGCAAGATTGACGAGATCAATTCCTCCAACTCCTTTGGGGTGGGAGTGCGTCTGCTCTGCGGCGATGACGTGTATTACGGCTACAGCAGTGACCCGGACGAAGCGAATCTGCTTCGGCTCACAGCGAATCTGGGGCAATCCCAGCGGGAAGGCCAGCCTGGTGCCCTGCTCCCGCTGCAACAGCAGGCAGTGGAGGACATCCACCACATTGCCATCAATCCGGAAACCATCAGCAAGTCCGAACGCGTGGAACTGCTCCGCCAGTTGGACGAACTCACCCGCAAGCACGGCGAGGCGATCTTGCAGGTCAGCGCGGGCATGGTGGAAAAGCACCGAGTGGTGCTGATCGCAAACAGCGAGGGACTCTGGGTGGAGGACGGTCGCAGTTACTCCCGTATGCGGCTTTCTGCAGTCGCAGAAAAGGGCGATGGCCCGCAGACGGGCATGGAGAGTCCAGGAATGCTCGGCGGCTACGAGTTTTTCCAGAACCTCGACTTGGAGGAAATGGCGGAAAGCGCGGCGACCTCGGCCCTGAAAATGGCCGATGCGGGATACATTGACGGAGGCACCATGCCCGTGGTGCTGGGCAACGGCTTCGGCGGGGTCATTTTTCACGAAGCTTGTGGGCATCCGCTGGAAACGGAGGCCATCCGCAAAAACGCCTCGCCCTTCTGCAACAAGGTTGGAGAAGCAGTGGGACAATCCATTCTTACCGCCATTGACGACGGTACCATTGCCAACAAGTGGGGATCATGTAACGTGGATGACGAAGGCCAGCCCACGCAGCGCACGGTCCTTATCGAAAACGGCATCCTCAAAAACTACCTTTCCGACCGCATTGGCGCCCGGCAAGTGGGAGTCGCCCAGAGTGGTTCCGCACGGCGCGAGTCGTACAAATTCTCTCCGGTCTCCCGGATGCGCAACACCTTCATCGCTCCCGGACCCAACTCGATGGACGAGATGATCGGCTCCATCGAGTTTGGCCTTTACGCAAAAAAAATGGGCGGAGGTTCGGTCAACCCCGGAACCGGCGAATTCAATTTCGCGGTGCAGGAAGGCTACGCGATTCGCAACGGCAAACTTGCCGAACCCGTGAGAGGGGCCACCCTGATTGGCAAAGGGCACGAGGTTTTGCCGAAAATCTCCATGATCGCCGACGACCTTGAACTGGCCGCCGGAATGTGTGGTGCCGCCAGTGGCTGGGTGCCAACCACCGTTGGACAGCCAACCCTGAAAATTGACTCCATCTTGGTGGGAGGCCGCTGATGCTGGACCTGCAACAAACGGTGGATCACGTCCTGTTGCTTGCGGAACGGAGCGGACTCAAGGAGGTGGACGCGCTCATTGAGCGTGACGAGGCGCTGGAGGTGGAAATCCGGGACGGCAAAGTGGAGAAGGTCGAGCAATCCACCAGTCTCGGTCTGGGGGTGCGCGTCCTCCGGAATGGAAAAACCGGGTTGGCCTCCACGGAACGGCTGGACACCAATGCAATTGAACGCGCCTTCCAAAGTGCCCTCGAAAACTCGGACCTGCAAGACCCCACTGAAGTCGTGCTTCCGGAGGCAACCAATGGGCTAGCCGATCCGGAATCGCTGGGCACCTACAATTCCGATTTGGAGAAACTCACTTCCAAGGATTTAGCGGACCTCGGCCTGGCCATTGAAGCCTCAGCAAAAAACGCCGATGATCGCATCAGCACCATCCCCTACCTTGGAGCCTCCCGGAACAGCAGCGAGGTGTTGCTGGTTAATTCCAAGGGCACCCGCTACCACCAACACAACAATAGCGTGGGAGCTTACTGCGGTGCACTGCTTCAGGATGGAGAGGCACGAAAAACCGGAATGCGCTTCTGGAATCAGCGCAACTGGAACCCGGATGCAGCGCAACGCACGGGAGAAGAAGCGGTTCGCAAGGGGGCTGACCTGCTGAAAGCCCAGCCGATTCCAAGCGGTAAGCTTCCCATCGTACTGGATGAGTATGTCGCTCCCCGGCTGTTGGGCATGTACTTTGGGGCGTTTTCCGCAGAATCGGCCCAAAAGGGGATGTCCCGCCTGAAAGGAAAGTTGGGTGAGGCCATCGCCATCCCAGAACTGACTTTGCTTGATGACCCGCATCGGATTGGCGGAAACCGTTCCCGCCTGCTTGACGCTGAGGGCGTTCCGCCCCAGCCACTGCCGCTCATCGAAAACGGAGAATTCCGCAACTTCCTCTACCATGTGGAATCCGGACGCAAAGGCAAGCACACCTCCACAGGACACGCGGGACGGAACTACACCGGAGGAGTCTCCACCCGCACCCACAACCTCGTTTGGGCAACAAGCGACTCCACCCTTGAGCAGCTTTGCAGAATTCCGGAGGAGTGCCTGCTTGTCACCCAACTGGAGGGTGCGGCAGGCTGCAATCCGATCAGTGGTGACATTTCCATCGGGGTGCAGGGGTTTCTTTATCGCAATGGTGCGCGGGTTCAGCCCGTGGACAGCATCACCATTGCCGGAAATTTCTTTGAGTTGCTCAAGAACGTCCGAGCCGCTGGCAACGCCTATCAGCCCAATCTGACACATCTCTTCATTCCGGCGCTGCTGGTCGAGGGCTTCACCATTTCCGGATAGCGCGCATTGGCGATGGACACCCTTCGTGCCTTCATCGCTCTTGAGCTTCCAGACAGACTGCGGCATGAGCTGTCGCTTCACGCCGAACGATTTTCCGGGCTGGACAAGCACTACCGGATGCGCTGGCTCCCTCCGGAAAACTACCACCTCACCCTCGCCTTTCTCGGCAACATCACTCCGGGAACAGTCTCCCGGCTTTCTGTGCTGCTGAATAGCCTGCAACAGCACCCACCTGTGTTCTTGCAGTTCCGGGAGTTGTCCTCGTTCCCCTTTTCAAAAACGCCCAAGGTTGCCGCTGCTTTGCTGGAACGATCTTCCGAGCTGGCCGCTCTTCAAGAAAAGGTTGTCCGAGTCTGCCGGAGCGCAGGGGTCGTCCTTGAGCGTCGGCGTTTTGAACCCCATGTGACGATGGGACGAATGAGGCGGAGCCGAAAGCCCCTGAATTTGCCGCCGATTTCGATTCTGCTCTCCGGAAAAGCAGAAGTTGTGGTGCTGTACGAAAGTGAACTGACTCGACACGGAGCGGTTTACACGCCGCTCTCAGAGGTGAAGCTTGAGGACGATGAGCCGTAACGGAAGCTACGGTTCGTGCTTTCGCAGGCCAAGCAGGAAGACTTCAACGCTTTCCGAGCGCGAACTGCGCGGCTTGCAGATATGTACCTCCTCAAACGTGCCCCGGAAGTCTTTGCGCAACTGCTCGAAGGGTGCACCCTGAAACGCCTTCACGAGCAAGTTCCCGCCGGAGCGCAGGTGTTTCGCCGACAGGCCCAGCACCTGCTGATTCAACACGTAGGAGCGATCCGCATCCATGCTGCGGATTCCGGAGGTGCGTGGGGCCATGTCGCTGAGAACCAGGTCAAACGGTTCTGGAGGCAGTTGCTCCGGGGTCAGTTCAAACACATCGCCTTGCAGCGTTTTGACGTGTTTCGGTAGTCCAACGTCCACTGGCTGCAAGTCCACTCCCAAGGCACGTCCCTCCGAACCTATGCGCTTGGCAGCGTACTGCAACCACGATCCCGGACTGCACCCCAAGTCCAGCACCCGCATGCCCCGGTGCAGCAATTGGTGCCTGCGGTCGATTTCCTCCAGCTTGAACGCCGACCTTGCTGCGTACCCCTCCCGCTTGGCACGATGGAAATAGTGATCCCGGACCTTCTTCACAACAAGCCTCTATCCGCAAAACTGAAATAATCATCCCGTCCGATCACCACATGATCCAGCACCTGAATGCCGATCAGCTTTCCGGATTCCACCAAGCGTTCTGTGATGCGCCGATCTTCAGGAGATGGCTCTGGGTCTCCGGATGGGTGATTATGGACACACACCAACGCAGCCGCCCTTGCCTCAACCGCTCGGGCAAAAACCTCCCGGGGATGGACGAGGCTTTTGTTCAAAAGTCCTTGTGTAATGTTCACTTCCTCCAAAACGCGATGCTTGTTGTCCAGCAGAACCACGAGAAACTGCTCTTGGGAAACTTCCCGCAACCGCTCTCGAAAATGCTGGAAAATATCTCGACTACTCCGAAACTGGGCTCCGGGCTGCAAACGCTCCTCTGCGTACCGCTGACATACCTCTTTGAGAAGGCTCAGCTTTGCAGGCAAATCCGAGCTTGCGTCAACGTTCTTTTGAAGTTCAATCAGCTTGTTTCGACCCAATGACTTCAATGTCTCTGATTCTCCAAATTTCTTCAATGCCTCCTGTTCTTCTGCATTGAGATCAAGAATATTAACCATTAAATCAATATCTTCTAACTGCTTCCATCGTTCCTTCCGGAATAGGTCAGCTGCGCCTAATGGTTCGCTCTGATCATTTTGCATCCAGCAGCACCGATCCTGAAGAAAGCAGTTTTCGCAATCGGGGATGTCCATGCAGGGACCAAGTGCCTCAGCTCGATTCCAGACTCCGGCAAACATTGCAGCAGCACGGTCTGCACGTATCGCATCTCCCCAAGCTTCTGCCCCTTCCTTCCGACAATGCTGCACCCACTCTCGTGGATGCTCACTTGGTTCTGGGGTTCGTCCATGCACAACGCGACTCCAAGCTCTAAACCCATCTCGCGAATACGGAACTTCCAATCCCAATGAACGCAACCACTCTAGTACCCTCCACGCTTGGCCCTCCGGAAACAATGTCCACCAGTCTTCCAGTCGTTGCTCCTCAACCAGACGTTCCGGGTTCAACTCCGTCTGCTCGATAAGACGCAAAAACCCTACGATTGCTTCAACAAGTTGTTCTTGTTGAGTTGCCGTGAGAACACGGCATTGGTGCAGCAAGTGCTTTAGCTCATCTTGGCGCACATAGTACCCATCCAGTTGCTCCACCAGTTGATAAACCCCCCTCAACTCCCCAAAAGGTGACCCAGGATTAACTTGAATGCCTGCGCAAGGAAGGTAGGCATCCAGCCACTTGGTGTACAACTCGATTCTGCTCAAAGCAGGTTCATGACGCCTTATTAATCCACTAAATATCTGATATTGCTCATTAAATTCAATTTTATCCTTGAGAAAATTAAAAAATACTGAAAATCCGGACATGGTTTTTCCGTGAGATTTTGTTCTGACTTGCCTGAGCAAGTATCAAGTATGTTGAAAATACTTCCAGAGTCCTGCAAGATACAGCCAAAAGAAATGCCATTTGATCAATTGATTTAAATAAACCCAACCGCAACTCATGAAAGACACCATCGGCACAATCTTTGGCCTGATGCTGGGCTGTTTCTTGGTTTTTCTCGGCATCACCTGGCCGGATTACCTTTCCAACTTCTACCTCTACCAACTCAAGGAGTTTGAAACCACGATGGCCACGCTTCGGGAGCAAGGAGTAGCCATTGAGGAAATCCGGGCACTTCAAGCCGAATTCAAGAATTTCCAAGACTCGTGGATGGGAACCATCGCACGCTTCGCGGATCTAAAATCCTTGTTCATTGTCCTTGGTGGCGCTTACGCAGCCACAATGATTGCCTTTCGCTTCAGTGATGCCATGCGGGCCGTCTTATTTGTTGGTCAGGCTTTTCGACAAGGACGTCGGGAGGAGGAGTTTTTGGCAGTGTACCAAACCGTCGTAAACATGTGCGAGAAGCGGACAAATAATGAGTTAATCACAGATGAGGAAATCGAAGCCGTCAAAAATACGGACCTCCGGACTTGGCTCCAAGACTTCATCGTCGTGGACCTGGTCTCAGAGGAGATGATTGAAGAAATTGTTCGATCCGAGATCGAGATGTACAACTATCGCTCTTTTGAGGAAATCGACCTGCTGGAGTTCATGGGCAAAGCCACTCCGGCCTTTGGCATGATCGGCACGGTGGTGGGACTCATTCTCATGCTAGGAAGTTCCAGTGCCGAAGGGGCAGACATTGCAGGTGTGATGGGAGGAATGTCCGTTGCGCTCATCACCACATTGTATGGGGTGTTGCTCTCTCAGCTTATCTTCACGCCCATTGCTTCCAAACGGTTTCAGCTCAAGGAATCGCAAGTGCTGTTGCTGGAAATGATCCGGGAAGGGCTCCTCTACCTGAAGCGTCGTGAACTGCCCGAAACCGCAGCCAAGGATCTCATCATTTACTTACCTCCCAAGCTGCGCAAGAAAATCCTGAGCGAGGAGCAGGCAGCACTGGGCCAAGGATTGGGGCTGTAGGAAAGTAGCATGAGACGACGCGAAGGAGGAAATGCCTGGGTCATCACTTTTGCTGACCTGATGACCCTGATGTTTTGTTTTTTCGTACTGCTTACAGTGCTCTCGACACAGCCCAAGAACTGCAACGGCCTTGAAAACTTCATGATGGAAAATGCTGGGATCTTTAAGCACTACCAACTCCGCTCCACCAAGCTCTCCTGTATCATTTCCCTGCCGCAAGATTTCCTGTTCCGTTCCGGAGATGCCGAACTCAAGGCAGGGGCGATCCGAGTGCTGACTCCGTTCTTCAAAAAGATACGAGACCTTCCGGAACATCAGGGTGACCTTGTCATTGTGGAAGGCCATGCCGACAATCTCCCCATTCGCACCGACAAGTACCCTAGCAACTGGGAGTTGAGTACGGCTCGCGCCACCAACGTTGCCACCATGCTCATCAACAGGATGGGCTACCCCTCGGGCACTATCTCAGTCAACGGGTATTCCGACACCCGCCCCAAAGTGAGCTACAAGGATTCCAGCGGTAATTCTCTGCGAGGCACTGCCTTAGAGGCGGCTCGACGCACCAATCGCCGCGTTGAGATTGTCCTCACGACTCCACCTAAGTCAATGGAGGAGGCCAGTCTGCTCTTTGACGGGAATCAGTAATCAGGATTTCTGAACGTTCAGAAAACGGGAAGAGGCAAGCCTCGCCTAGCCCACAGTAACGGACTTGGCCAGGTTGCGAGGTTTGTCAATATTGCGATTCAGGTCCAGAGCCACATAGTACGCAAAAAGCTGTGCAACAATCATCTGCAACACGGGTGCAAGCACGGGGTCAGTGGGTGGAAGTTTCACGGAATGATTGAGTAACGGACGGGCAACTTCATCCCCCTCAAAGTAGAAGCCCATGACGGTACCACCACGAGTGCGAATTTCCTCCATCGCAACCATTGTCCGCCCGTGCAAAACAGCGTCTTCCGGAGGCGGGACAAAGAGCAGGGAATGGACCCGAGGCTCAACCATCGATAAGGTGCCGTGCTTGAGAAAGCCTGCCGGCATGCCTTCTGCGTGGCAGTACGTCACCTCTTTCATTTTCAGAGCCGACTCCATCGCCACTGGATAGTAGGCTCCACATCCGAGATACAGCCAGTGATCCACATGGCTGGTTGCATTTGCCAAATTCCGGACAAATCCTGATTTTTCGTTCAAAACTTGCTGAATCAAATCCGGGAAATCCAACAAACTCTGATTAAGAGCATTTCGCCTTTTTTCCGGAATGTTTTTCCCTCCAGCAAGCAGTGCCATTCTCAATAAAATCAGCGCTTGCGCCAAGGCTGCCTTGGTGGAAACCACACAAATCTCCGGCCCGGATCCCTGCATGATCACTTGGTCCACCATCCTTGCGATGGTCGAACCCATCACATTCACAATCCCCGCCGTTTGAGCGCCACGTTCCTTTGCCATCGCTAAGGCGTGCTTGGTATCATAAGTCTCCCCGGATTGTGATACTGCCAATACTGTATTTCCGGGCTGGACTTGCCCCACGGCACGAAACTCATCAGAACTGACCACCGGGAAAAATCGACTTGCCAAGATGGAGAAAAAGTACTGCCCCAATTGGGCAACGTAGAAGGTGGTCCCAACTCCAATAAGATAAGTTTGTGTGGCTCCAGTCAGGGTTTCTGCAAGTTTTTGGATTTGCTCATCCGGAACCTTCAGCACTTGGCGAATCGTCTGAGGCTCATCAAAGATTTCCTTGATCATGTAGTGGGAGTAACCGCCTTTCTTGGTGGTTTCCAAGTCCCACTCGATCTGCAGCACTTGCTTCTGGACCATCTTGCCAGAGGGGAACTTCCGGATAATCACCCGCTCACGATCAAGGACTGCATACTCTCCATCTTCCAACACCCAAGCCCGGCGAGTGTGCTCCAAGAATGCGTTAATGTCGGACCCGACATAATTTGTCCCCTCTCCCAGACCAACCATGAGCGGAGATTCCTGTTTTGCCGCATAAATCCGCTCCGGATCGTGCAAGGAGATCATCACCAATCCAAAGGTTCCCTCCAGCTTTTTCAGTGTGCTTTGAAGGGCTTGTTCAAGATCCTGCTCCTCATAAAAAGCATTTTCCAGCAGGTTGCTAATCACTTCGGAATCGGTCAGGGATCGGAATTCAAATCCTTGCTGGATTAACTGCTCCCGCAACCGTTGATAATTGGCAATAATCCCGTTATGAGCGATTGCAAACTCGTTCCGCATCGAAAGGTGCGGATGCGCATTTTCCTGTGTGACTCCCCCATGAGTGGCCCATCTTGTATGGGCAATGCCAATGGTTCCTGGCAGTTGATCCAACTGCTCCGTTGAGTTGACCTCATCGACTCCCCCGGTATTTTTCCGCGCATTGATTTGACCTTCGTGCAAGGTCGCAATACCGCACGAATCATATCCTCGGTACTCAAGATTACGGATTGAAGTAAATAGCCGAGTGCCAATCGGTTCCGAGTCAACGATGCCGCTAATTCCACACATTTTCAGTAGCTGATGTTATCCGGAATGATAGTCCCACTAGGGATTGTCGTATTGGGTCGGAATGTCTGTCTTGCCCCAATAAACGCACGATCACCAATCAACGCACCAATTTTCTTTAGCCCTGTTCGTGTTTCTTCCCCATTGATATTACAAATGATTTCTGAGTTGTCCGGAACTCTATTCACTGTTGTAACACCAGCCCCCAAAACGGTTCCTTCTCCCAGTACACTATCCCCAAGGAACGAAAGGCGCCCGATGTCGTTCCCGCCAAACGCAATGCAGTTCTTCAATTCACAGCCATAGCCCACCAAAGATTTTGGTCCGACCACACTGTGGTTGCGGATGAGAACATTGTTGCCAATATAAGAGCCCTTTCCAATCAGACAGGGGCCTTTTAGTACGCTGCCGGATTCAATGACGACATTCCCCTCAATACGAACCGCACCCTCGATCCGAACGTTACCTCTGAGTTGAGCCGATGTATCGATACTTGCTGTAGCCCACTGGTTCAAAATCATTTTATTGGCCTCCAGAATGTGCCAAGGGTGAACCATATCCATCCAACCCTTCTCCCAGAGTTGGGCATGAAACTGCCCCTGTGCAATATGGTCCTGAAAGCATTCCAAAATATCTTGGTCGGCTTTTTCCAAACGTCTTAAAAATTCGTGCGGCAGCACAAAAATCCCGGCAAGAACGTAATTTGCCTGTCCTTGTTGCGGCTTTTCCACGAGACGGTTGATTCGCATCTCGTGATCAAAATAGATATTGCCGTACTCATGTGATGAGGCGGGGAGTGTCACTACAGCAACGGGTTCACCAAACTCAGTAAACCGCCCAAGTGTTGGAGAGTAAATATCTCCAACCGCCAGCAAATCCCCATAGATCAGCAGAAACGGTTTCTGGTTCAGATGCTCCTGACAGCAGAGCAAGGCATGGCCAATCCCTTTGATCTCGGGTTGGACCACATAACGAATCGTCACTCCCCAAGCTGTGCCACTCTTGAAATGGTTGCGAATTTCAGCTTCGCAATGATTTACGACCAGAATGACTTCTCGCACCCCAGCTTCGCGTAACTGGTGCAGCGTGTGGCTCAGCACAAAATCCCCCCCAACCCAAAGCATGGGCTTTGCCCGTGTTTCTGTAAACGGATAGAGGCGTTGACTGGCACTTGCTGCAAGTATGACTACCTGCATGGTTCAATCCGAATGGGCTAAGTTGAAAATTTGATCGGACATCTGTTCAAGCACTTGTTCAGGAGTCAACTGCGTTGTGTCCACCAAAACGGCATCCTCAGCGGGCTTCAACGGAGCAATAGCCCGAGTTTGATCCTGCTGATCACGCTCCTGAATAGCATTAAAAACTTCAATATAATCAGCATGTTGCCCATGTTCCAATAGCTGATCTGTCCGTCGCTGTGCCCTGATTTTAGGATCCGCATCCACAAAAAACTTAATCGTGGCGTCCGGGAGTACCACTGTTCCAATATCACGGCCTTCTAGCACAGCCCCGGAATACACTTGCTGCATTTTGGTCTCAGCGACAAGTTGACGTTGTTGCTGTTTCATCACTTCACGAATCACTTCAAACTTGCTGACCCGTGAAGCTAACCTAGAGATTTCCTCAGTCCGGATTTCCGCACTCACCTCCTGCTCGTCACAAAACACTCGTCCTGCGGCTGAAAAAGCGATGTGAGTATTGTCTCCAAGCATTTGCAATGCTTCATCCTCTTCCGGATGCCCAAGAACCTTCCACTTCAACGCCAAGCAACGAAACATTGCTCCGGTATCCACATAGAGAAATCGCCAGCGATCCGCCAATTTCCGAGCTAGTGTACTCTTGCCTACCCCGGTTGGACCATCAATCGCCACAACGACCAATTTGTTTAACTTCGATTGTTTCACGTGAAACACCCTATCCATTTTCTAATGTTTTGAGCCGCTGCTGAACTACACCACGCCGCTGAGTATTTTGCAACCGCTGAAGCAACTTGCGATAAATGGCCTTGGCCTCTCTCGTGCGCCCAAGCTGCTGGTAACTATCAGCAATACGAAGATGAAGCTGGTAGGCTTCCGATTCAGGCATAGCACGATTTAAGTAGGAAACTTTCAAGCTGGCCGCCAGAGCGCGCTTGTGCTGGCCCAATCCATAAGCAGCAATCCCTTTCTCCTTGAGCAGCTTTAGAGTTCGTTCTCGTTGGCCTTCGCCTCCCACCTTTTCATTCAGCACCAATCCTTGGTCCACCCAACGTTCGGCTTCTTTGTAGTCAGCTAATTTGTTGTACAACCCGCCTATCTGAATAATGAGTTCCAAGCGATTCTCCATCGGGAGCGACATTTGACCAACGTTAGCTTGATAGTTCGTTGCTAGCTGCTGCCAATGAGGGGTTGCTTGGCTCGGTTTCCCCTCCTGTTCATAATAATCACTCAGCCAAGTCAATACTCTATTACCCTTCCCATCATTTTGATTTTCTTTAACAAAATTCTCAGAAAGTGCTGTGAATTGTGAATAGTTATTGAGAGTGTGGTGTCCTTGAATGATTCTATATTTAATGAATCGGAGACGGTCTGGTGGAGGATCTTGTTGTGCCTCCAAGTAGAAACCCAGCGATTCCTCAAAACGCTTCATCCGGAAAAGCGAATTCGCCTGATGGTAAGAAACAAGTCCTCGTTGGTCACTTGAAAAATCATAGTTACGAACTCGGTTCGCCAACTCCAGCACTCCGGGATCGTCCTGTATCTCATTGAGGATATCCAAATGGAGTGCGACAAGTCGGAAGTCTGGATGAATGGGCACTTCCTTCAGTAACAAAGCATGCGCTTCCTCCAGTTTCCCAAGCTTGATCGTGTTCTGCGCTTGGCGTTCAATCACACGAACTGCATTACTAAGCTGCTGAAATTCTTCTCGATATTCTGAAAAAACCTGATCGGCTTCCAAATGCTGCCCCTGTTGGTAATAAGCATCAGCCAGTCGGTAAAAACCCTCTTCCCGAAATAGCGACTGCGAGTGCTTTTCAACTAGCTGCTTCAAGAAGGCAATTGCTTTTCCCCAGTCATTCGTTTCATGGCTCGAAAATCCGAGCACATACCAACGCCCGTCACCTCGCGGCCCATCAGGTTCCACCTGTCGCATACTGAGATGGATGCCCTTGAGTGACTGCCGCTGTTCCAGTTGTAGAACCCCCAACCAAAAATAATACTCGGAGCGTTGAGAAGATTCCTCGAATTCCGAAAGCAATTCCTGAAGATGGTTTCCCGCTTGCTCAAAATCACGGGAGCGCAACTCAATTGTGGAACGCAGGAAAAGTGCTTGCTCCTGAATCCATGCTTTCCCACCTTGAGACGAGGTAAAGGCTTGCTGAAAAGCGTCATAAGCTCGCAGGTGAAGCCCATCTTGGTACAAGGCATAGCCGTGGATGAGGTGATATTCCGAGTCTTTTTGAAGAGTGGATGCCCTATGAAAGGACAGCAATAATCCGTAATCTTCTTGCACTGCTGTCTTATGAACTAGCCGCTTCCACATCTTGGTCCGGAGGAACAAATCTCGAATCGCTTGAATACTCCGGAACGCTAGTTCCAAGTTATTCTGCTGGAGTGCGATTTCCCCGTGTCCCAATAATTCCAAATCACCAACCCTTCCTCTACTCCCAAGCTGTTTCAATACCTCTTGGGCTTTATCCCACTGTCGCCTTTCTAAATGAGAACGCAGCACCAATTCCAAGATGTACTGCGTTTCCGTATGGTTAAAAAGGCGACTTGCCATGCGGCTGCCCAGTTGCTCCAACGCTTCCATTTGCTGGGTTTGGTAGTACAGGTTTGCTTCAGCTACAGTGTATGAGTGCTGTTGGGGAAACAAAGTTTGAAGCTTTTGCAGGGTCGCAACGGCTTCGTTGTAACCTCCCTTCTTCAAATAAGCATAGAAGCCNAATTNNAGNAGTTTCTCATGNTCCTTAGANCGTNGNNCNACTAGCTGATTATATTGACTNATTTNCTGTNNAACCTGATCATANCAACGCTCAAAAAGTGNNATCCAANCCAACAAAACAACAGNTTGTGATCGATACTCGCNGGCAGNATCNTCCTCCAATAATTGTTTCAGCCTTTGCCGGAGGGAAACCAAACTCTCNTTCTTCTGNCACAATTTGNGNTTAGTAGGNTNCCCANNCTTCCGTTNTTCCTCGGCTTCAGCTCNAATGAGCTGAAGTTGCGCGTANCTCCCCCAGAATGNCGCANNAACACGCCAATGAGTGTCTGGNTATTCCGAGACAACCTNTGCAAACTGNCGGATGGCTCGATGCAGGNTCTCACGTTTTTCGTGATAGTTTTCAGACTGGATGCTCACCAACCGCTCAAAGGCAACCTCCACNTCTTCTCCNCCACGATCCAGCCAACTAGGTNTGGGTGGTCGCAATTGCGGTTNCAAATGCCANAGCGGAAGTTCGGGAAANGCAGGANCTGGAANCGAAGCCAACCTCAGAGGCTGAAGTTCCGGNAGNATCAACNCTGGAATCTCCAGTGGAAATTTTCCCATCCGGGTTTCCACATAAGACGGTAGTTGNTNACTGAAAACCTGAGTGCTNCTTCCNANNANGCCAAATACANAGCACAGTAGAAAAAANCTNGAACGACTGCATANAANTAANCTTTAAAATNAGTANCTTNCANAAAATNNTNATNATACTTGANCAANTCNNNCACAGCCACATCCAAATTTTCTGTAGAAACTNCCAAGGCATATTGGTAGCCACTCATAGCGTACTCATAGCGAGGNTCGTAGTGTTCTCGCAGAAGCACNCGCACCACTTCGGGANTCTCCCCCTGNCTCAGGCAGTCTCGAAGGTANTCCACCTGCTTGNNNCCCAAAANAGGTTTCAGTGAGCAAATGATNCGGTCGGCCTCNATGCGCGAGGNTTCATCCACAACGTGATANTCCTCAACGATGCGGCNGACTCGNGTTTCCANCGANGCTGTCAGTAGCACNAACCTACTTTCTCGCATTGCCTCTACAAGTGCATTGGGCAAATAAACCGGGCCAACTTTCCGACTTTCGCCTTCAATNAAGCATGGAGTATTTTGNGGNAGTTGCAGAAACTCNTGAAACAGCAACCCCTCGAAGGTTTTTTGGGTTCTGGGTTGCCGNTGNATCCCACCAAAAAGTGAGCTGCGATGCTGTGCCAANTCTTCAAGATCAAGGGAGGGAGTCAACCGATTCAAGACCTGTGTNTTGCCAACNCCTGTTTGGCCGTGCAGCACAATCAGCGGCCACTGCAAATTCTCAAGAAAGCGCAGAACATGCTGACGATAGTACTTGTAGCCNCCAACAAGCTGACGGACTTGGAANCCTTCATGATGGAGGAGNCGGGCAATAGAGGCAGANCGCATGCCTCCTCGTGCACAGTAAACGATAAGGGGGCGTTTCCGGTGAGGTGAGAGTTGCTGAAGCAGTGAGTCGATACGAGGGGCGACTAAGGTTTTGCCACGCTCCAGTGCAGCNGCAGGCCCGGAGTGCTTATAGAGGATACCGATCTGAGTACGCTCCAAATGATCAAAGAGTGGAACGTTAACAGCGGTGGGGATCGCTCCATCTTGATACTCCTCAAACGTTCGGACATCNACAAAGAGGTCGCCCTGCTCTAGGGCGTCCTCAATCTCAACNGTGCCACACGCGCCTCGGAGATACCCCTCAATGCGGCTTTGGAACTCGTTTGAAGCAGAGGAATCCGCTTGCGGCTCACTTTGCGGATTCGGTCGCGGCTGAAGCATCCGTGCCTTCTTCCGTGTCGTCTGGAATCAGCTTNTGGAGTTGGCGTAACTGCCGATCGAGGTCAGCGGCGAATTCCGNGTTCTCTTCAAGGTACCTGATGGAATTATCCCGGCCTTGCCCAAGACGCTCCTTGCCATAAGAGAACCACGTTCCACTTTTCTGAATAATTTCAGCATTAACTGCGTAATCCAATAGGATCCCCATCTGAGAAATCCCCTGCCCATAAATCAAATCGAACTCNGTNATCCGGAAGGGTGGAGCCATTTTGTTTTTAACGACTTTGACCTTCATCCGGTGCCCTCTCACCTCGTCTCCCTGTTTGATCTGGCTGGTCTTGCGAACATCAAGCCGGATAGTGGCGTAGAACTTGAGCGCATTGCCCCCGGTCGTGGTCTCTGGATTTCCAAACACGACTCCAATTTTCGAACGGAGTTGGTTGATGAAGACAAANATCGTGNTTGATTTGGAGACCGATCCTGTCAATTTACGGAGAGCCTGAGACATCAAGCGGGCGTGTAGACCCATGTGGGAATCCCCCATGTCNCCNTCAAGCTCATTCTTGGGNACAAGNGCGGCCACNGAGTCAACCACNACAATGTCTGACTTACCGACNCGNACCATTTGCTCGGCNATTTCNAGNNCNTGCTCTCCATANTCNGGTTGCGCCACCAGCAAGTCATCCATCTTGACTCCCAAAATACTGGCATTGACGGGATCCAGGGCATGTTCCGCGTCAATGAAGGCGGCCACTCCACCAGCTTTTTGGACTTCGGCAATCGCGCAAAGCGCAAGCGTCGTCTTTCCGGAAGATTCCGGACCATAAATCTCAATAATCCGCCCTCGGGGGTACCCCCCCACCCCCAAGGCGATGTCTAGGCCAAGGTTTCCGGAACTCACCGCCGAGGCCATGTTCACTGCACCCTCACCCATCCGCATGATGGATCCCTTCCCGTACTGGCGCTCAATCTGAGAAATCGCCAGTTCCAAGTCTTTGCGCTTGTCCTCGTTCCACATGATACGACCTTCGTAAGCTAATAAATCAATGCTGTTAACGACAGAAAGTCATGCTATTGACATAGGGAGGAATTCGCAACCCCTAAAGAAGGTCGGGCATGCACTTGGGCCGTCAAGTTGCATGACCTGAAACGACAACGACCACTAGCACACGGTATGCTCTCCGCCACTAAACGCACCCTTGTCACCGGAGGAGCCGGTTTTCTTGGCTCCTTTCTCTGCGAACGACTGCTGGCCGAAGGCCATGAAGTCATTGCACTGGATAATTTCTTCACAGGTTCCAAGCGGAACATTACCCCCCTCCTTGGCAACTCAAGCTTTGAGTTGATCCGCCATGATGTCGTGGAGCCAATCCTGATCGAAGTCGATTGGATATTCAATCTCGCCTGCCCCGCCTCACCCGTTCACTACCAGTACAATCCCGTCAAAACGGTCAAGACCAGCGTGATGGGCGCAATCAACATGCTGGGATTGGCCAAACGAGTCCAGGCCCAGATACTCCAAGCCTCCACTTCCGAAGTGTACGGGGATCCGGAGGTTCACCCTCAAACCGAAGATTACTGGGGTTCGGTCAACCCGATTGGTCCCAGAAGTTGCTACGACGAAGGCAAACGGGTGGCCGAAACGCTGGTGATGGACTATCATCGACAGAATCAGGTGGACGTGAAAATTATCCGAATTTTCAACACTTACGGCCCTCGGATGCACCCCAACGATGGCCGGGTGGTCAGCAATTTCATTGTGGCTGCCCTCAACAACGAACCCATCACGCTTTTCGGGGATGGCTCCCAAACCCGGTCCTTTTGCTATGTCGATGACCTCATTGAAGGCATCCTGCGAATGATGCAATCCAAAGACTTCATCGGCCCGGTCAACCTTGGCAACCCCGGAGAGTTCACGGTGATGGAGTTGGCACAGAAAGTCATTCAACTGACGAACTCCCGCTCCCAAGTCATTCCCCGGGAAAAACGGAAAGACGACCCCATCCGGAGACGTCCGGACATCTCATTGGCTCAACAGAAACTAGGCTGGCAACCTCAGGTTCCCTTGGAGGAGGGCTTACAAAAGACTATTGCCTATTTTGATGGATTGCTCCAAGAAGGCTGAGGTTTTTTGCGGAATGGAAACGTGATGCGTTGGTGGAAACCCGGGCTTGCAGGACTGATCGTTTTGTGGGCAGCAACTTGCCTTGCCAGCCCCAGCTTTCTTAGCAAAATCCAGTCTCGCGAACTCTTACGCCCTGCCCGCGCTCTTGCCTTCACCGCTGATGAAGCCCTCCTGCTTGTCGCGCACACCAATGATTCCAGAGATGGCGTTGTTACCCTTCTGGATCGCCAAGCCCTCAAGCTCATCAACCAAATCGTCTCTCCGCAAAACCCACCTGTTTTTATCAAAACCTCCCCCGAACAACGATTGCTGATCTTCGGCGGAGAAAAGCGTTTAGAACTCTGGGAGATTGGGGAACTTTCTCCAGACCCAACTCTGATTCCGGAATCCCACAAACGCTGGTCGAAAGAGGTTCACGCCACCCACGGCTTGTTTCGAGTGAAATCCTCGGTTTTTGACTGGAGCGACGGCTCCGGAGTTCATTCGCTGAACCTTGAGTCGCTGAAGGAATCCGAAATCCTGTCGCACTCATCTGGAGTGCAGCATTTTGCCATGGACGAGCAGGAACTCCTACTTGCTTGGTCTGAACCGTCCTCGTCTAGAATTCAGTTCCACTATTTGCAGTCTGACCGAAAAATTCCTCCACTGGACTATCACTTGTTTCCTTTGGCGGATTTCCACTTCACCACCCCGCAACACTTGCTCTCGCTTGACCAAGCCCGCAACCTCATCCGGGGAAGTGTCCGCACCCGAATCAAGCTGAGCAACCCCAAAATCAATGGCACTCAGTCAAATGAAATCGCCCGTTCGCTAACCTTTCTTTACCAAGATCAAGTTTTTCTGGTCACCACCCAGAACCAAGACGAGTCCTCCGGGTTTGCGTATGTGCTGGACAAACACGGCACCATGTTCCACCGAATTCCGGTCAGTTGGCCCGAAGCTGTGTCGGTCAGCCCAACCGGCGCTTATGTTGCCTTGGCTGGAGCAGCCCCCAACCAACTCGTCCTCCTTCGTTCAGCACTCAACATTCCACCAGAAACCTATTTGCGGCACTTGATGGAGTCTGGAGCCAACGAAACGGCTCGACGTTACCGGAACCACCTCGACTCTGAATCTGCTGTGGGCGTGGAACCTGTGGATGAGAGTGGCACCACCCTTCGCATCCTCGAAGAAAACCTGAAGGTTTCTGAGCGGATGGGGCAGTGGTTGGAGGTGGAACAGCTGAGCGAGGAAATCCTCACGATCTCTCCCAACAACTCGACTGCGCTCGATGCAAAGCAACGCTTGCAAAGCCGTCAGGACGACCTCCAAGTGAAAAAAGCCAACCAACTGTTGGCCAATCAGGATTATGAGCGGGCGATCACCTTACTCACGCAGATTCCTCCGTCCAGCCCACACTACAGCGAAGCGAGACAGCTCATTTCAGTCGCTGAGCTACAAGCGCAACTCATCCTGACCCTGCAAAATGCCGAAAAAGAAATCCGGCTGCAAAATTGGAAAGGAGCCACGGTTCACCTCCAGAAAGCTCTGAAAAAAGACCCAGAGAACGAGCGAGCGTTGGAAATGCTAGAGCTTGTCGAAACTCAGGAGCAACAAGTTTGGCTGACCTATATTCTGATTGCGGCAGGCTTAGCGGTCCTGCTCGTTGGCTCCGGAGTCTGGGCCGTCAAAAACCGAACCCAATGGACGGGGTGGATTCTCGGCGAAGAACTGCAGTCCCCCCTTAGTCAGCAAACCACTCAGTCGCAAGCCTCCTCTCAACAAACTGGAAGGTCCATTGAGGAAGACATCCGTCAATTTGCGAAAGCGCTGGACAAAACCAAGGCACTTTTGCGATTGCTCAAGCAGCGGGACATCCTACACGAACACACAACACGATTGATGGATTTTGAAGCTGAAGTGGTGGCAATGGAGCGCGAGGCCCAACGACCGGAAGCCAATCTTCGCGATTTGGCAAGCAAGCTGCTTGTGCTTCAGCAAACCCTACGCAGTTTACGGTTCAAGGCGGCCTCGTCTTCCCGGAAACCATCTGCTCCTCCTCCTGTTCCGGAAGTCACCTCGCCAGATCACTACCAATTGTTGGGAGTCTCCAAGTCGGCATCCTTGGAGGAAATCAAGCGCGCCTATCACGAAAAGCTCAAGGAGTACCACCCTGACCGACATCAGCAAGCCGAGTTTGAATGGATTCGAGAACAGGCCGAGGCCATGACTCGCCAAGTCCGGGAGGCTTACGACACCTTGAGTGATCCCCAGTCCCGCAAGCAGTATAACCAAACGCTGGGTTGACCCTCCGAAACGCCATACTCTCTATCAAACATGCATCTTCCGGAAGAAATTCTGGCACTCCATCGGAACTTAGGGCGACATGGTGGCCGAGTGGTGGTGGTCGGCGGAGCGGTTCGGGATTTTCTTCTCAACCGGAACGCTTCAAAAGACCTTGATCTTGAGGTGTTCGGTGTCTCGCCCGATCAGCTTGAAGCAGTACTGAAAGGCTTTGGCAAGGTTCAACTGGCCGGGCGTAGCTTCAGCGTTTGGAAACTTCAAACCCAGCAAGCATGCTATGACATCAGCTTGCCACGCCAAGAGTCCAAGTGTGGTCCCGGACATCGCGGTTTCAAGGCTCATCCCAACCCCAACCTCTCCTTTGCTCAGGCTGCACGGCGACGTGATTTCACGATCAACAGCATCGGGTTCGATATCCATTCGAACACTTGGTTGGATCCCTATGACGGTAGACAAGATTTGCAGCGTCGTATCCTGCAACACGTCGGTCCCGCATTCAGTGAGGATCCCTTACGGGTGTTGCGTGCAGCGCGACTTGCAGCCAACTTGAATTTTCATGTCTCGGATGCAACCCTTGCCCTCTGTCGAACCCTCAACCTCCACGAACTGCCTCACGAGCGGATTTTCGAGGAACTGAAACGCTTGCTGATCGAAGCACCTGCTCCTTCCGTAGGCTTGGAGGTGATGCGAAAAACAGACGCCCTCGCCCTCTTTCCGGAATTTGGCAGGACGGCAGATTGGGACACGGTGAACAAAACCGCCTCACTTTGGCCAAAGATTCTCGCTGCCGTTGACTGCATGGCCTCCTATGCCCGCAGCAACGGGGACTCTCACTTGACCATGATGCTGGCAGCACTATGCCATGCGCTTGGCCAGCCACATGTAGGCAAGCGCCTCGCCTCCAACTGGACTTTCCCGCGACACATGTTGCACGGCCAGCAAGCGTGTGTCGAGTTCCTTCAGTGTCTTGCTCCTCAACGCGAGCTGAACCGAACCGTTCCCTATCTGGTCCGGATGCAGCAAATGCCCGATTTGCTGTACCGCTGGAGACAGAGCTTGAAGCAAGGCACCCTCCATCGGCTTGCTCTGAGGGTGTCGATTGTCCAACTCACACGACTCTCTCATGCCTGCCACGCCTGGGAAAACTCCATGCGGGGGCACCTCCCCGCAGTGTGGCTGTACACCGAAGCTCAAAAGTTGGGAGTTTTAAACCATCCCCCAACCCCGTTCCTCCAAGGCAAAGATCTACTGAAGCTGGGATTACTGCCCGGACCTCAGCTTGGACAGCTTCTTCGCAAGGTGTTTGAACTCCAGCTCGATGGCGAGCTACAAGACAAGGACCAAGCGATGAGATGGGCGCAGAAAACCGTATTGACTTGCTCTTAAAACCTTCGTGTTCCTATAGTTTTGGTTTCGCTTGGACTTGTCCCACATGAGCATCAAGATCCTCACAACCAACCGACGTGCTCGGTTTGAGTATGAAATCCTGGAGACGCGAGAGGCTGGAATTGAGCTGAAGGGAACAGAAGTCAAGAGCATCCGATTAGGCCAGATCAATCTCACTGAGGGGTTCTGCCGAATCAGTGAGGATCTGCAGGCCATGCTGCAAAACGTCCACATTTCTCCGTATGACTTTGGCAATCGGCACAACCACGACCCTTTGCGTCCCAGACGACTGCTACTGCATCGGGAAGAAATCCGCAGGTTATACGGCAAGATTCGTGAGCAAGGACTCACGCTCATTCCTCTGAAGCTTTACTTGAAAAAGGGATGTGTCAAGCTTGAGCTAGGACTTGTCAAAGGCAAGAAACTGCACGACAAGCGGGAGGCCATCAAGCGTCGTGAAGCCCAAAGGGAAGTGGAGCGTTCCCTGCGTGATTCCGGATGACGCCCTCCTCTGACAGTCCGGAATATGGTTGGCTGGCATTGAGTCTTGTGGGTGGATTGGGCTTCAAGACCATCCGCAAACTACAAGAGCGATTTGGTGGTGTTGCCGATGTTTTGAGTCGTCCGGCACAAGACTTGAAGGATTTAGGGAAGGTGTCTCAAGAGTTGGCCTTGCGGATTTCGCAGGCGACTCAGGCGCGAAGCTTTCGGATGGAGTGCCGTCTCTTGGACGAGAACCCCGAAATCCGCTTGCTTTGCCCGGAATCACAAGATTTTCCAACGCACCTCGCTCAAATTTCCACCCCTCCCAGCGTACTGTACTGGCAGGGCAATCTTAAGCATTTGGAAGCGCCGTGTTTCGCGTTTGTCGGATCACGACGTTGCACTGCTTATGGGCGGCAACAAACGAGAAGGCTGGTGATGGAAATCGCTGAAGCTATGCCGAATGCCGTCATTGTCAGTGGACTGGCCCGTGGCATTGACACCGTTGCCCATGAGGCTGCGTTGGAACACAATCTAAAGACGGTTGCCGTGTTAGCTGGAGGATTGCAACATCTCTATCCACCGGAAAACCAGAGTTTGGCAGAGGTCATCAAAGCAACGGGTGCTTTGATTTCGGAGTTTCCCCTTGCCGTCAGGCCCCTCGCCCGGAACTTTCCCATCCGGAACCGAGTGATCAGTGGGGTCTCGCTTGGGGTGGTGGTCGCTGAAGCCCACAAAAAAAGCGGGGCGAACATCACTGCCGCCTTTGCCCTTCAGCAAAACCGAGAGGTGTTTGCTCTGCCCGGACGTGTGGACTCGTCTGCCAGTGAGGGCACCAATCGCCTGATCTCCCGTAGCCAAGCCAAACTCGTCTCTTCCGCGTCCGATATTCTGGAGGAGTTCCCAAATTTACCAACAGATGCTCTGAAAATCCAACCTGTGCTTCCCCTGAGTCCCCCACTACAACAAGTGGCCGTGGGAGATTTGCCGGACTCGCATCATCAGATTCTCAAGACCCTTGAGCAGAAAACTTCCACAGCAGATGACCTTCACGCACAAACCGGGCTTGAAATCGGCATCGTCCTTTCTGCCCTCGTGGAACTGGAATTGATGGGCCTTGTTCGTTTGCACGGACAGACCTATCAGCTAGAAGACAATATCTCCTTTGAGCCAAGCAGCTGACATGTCCGGCGAAGCCTCCAGCAAGCTCGATACCGTCATCTACATCGTTGGAACCAAGCGGACCCTCCAACTTCAGGAGTCGCAGGTCCGGCGCATCATTTACACGCTGATCACCCTGTTTTTGGTCCTCGCCGCCGTTATTGGGGGGCAGTACTGGTTTTTCCAGCAGGAGCAAATGCGACTCGACGAGTTGTATCAGCGGGAGTCGCTTAAAAACCGGAAGCTTCAGGCACTTCTGCTGGAGCAACGCTCCGAGAGTCGTGAATCCGCACTGGCGCTCACCGAGCAGGAGCGTGAAGAGTCACGCCAGCAGGCCATGCTCATCGAACAGCAAAAACGGAAGCTTCAAGAACTCCGCTCGGTTCTTGAGCAACGTGAGAAGGTGGTCCAGCAACTTCAAGTGGAAAAGCGCTCCTCCCAGCTTCAGATTGACACACTCCAGCAACACCTGAATGAATCCAAGCAAAGCCTGAGTGTGACTCAGGCTGACCGCAAGCAGCTTGAGGAGCAGCTTACGCTCCTGAACCAATCTCAGTCAGAGTCAAAAGAAGCTGCCAAAAAAGCAGAAGTAGCCACTAATTCCGCCGCTCCTACAACGGTCAGTGTGGAGCAGCTAAAAATGAAGTTTGACGGCAAAACCCTTGCCATCAACTTCCGGCTCACCAACACAACCGAAGAACAGCAAGCAGGGCGGGTCGGAGTGACTTTAGCTCGTCCCGGCGAGGAGAACACCCCGGTCGTGTACGGCAGTTTCCGAACCACTCCCTTCCGAATCCGGCGGTTTCGCATGATCACGAAAAACCTGCGGGTGAAATCTCCAGATGCCATTGTCCGCATCGTTGCTTGGAACACCGAACGGTCGCTTGTGATGGACCAGACCTATCCCCTACCGGGCAACTAACGGAACAGGGCTAAAAAACTCCGTGCCCACCCCTCTCCTTTCCATAGAGCAAGTTTCCAAACGCTTCGGCTACCACACCATTTTCCAGCAGGTCACCTTCAACCTGTTCCCGGAAGAGTTCATCTTGCTGATCGGCAACAACGGTGCTGGAAAATCAACACTCTTCCGCTTGCTCAGCAGCCTCTCACATCCCTCCTCCGGCACTCTACGCTTTAACTCCTGCCCTTATCGTGAGTGCCTGCCAGAAGTGCGGAGTAACGTTGCTTTCCTAGGGCACGAAAGCCGACTGTACCCCGACCTGAGCGCAATGGAGAATCTTCACATCTTTGGAACGCTTTACAACATCCCGAAACTGGAACAGCGTACAAACTCCGTGTTGGACAAGGTGGGGCTGGTCATAGCGAAAACCTTGCCCGTCCGGACCTACAGTAGTGGCATGACCAAGCGGTTGATGATCGCACACATGATCCTTATCAACCCCAAGGTCTTGCTCTTGGACGAGCCGTACACAGGACTGGATACCTCTTCAGTCGCATGGTTCCAAGCGCACCTCAAGCAATTCCGCAAGTCCGGAGGGGCTATCATACTCATCACGCATCAGCTCGATTTGGGTTTGGAACTCGCAGATCGAGTGCTGGTTTTGCACCAGCAACACCTCCTGCGTGACGTTCCTGCAACCGGCCTCACTCCAGAGACTTGTTCCGGATGGCTAGAAGCCCCATGAAATACTGCACCTACCTCCGGGGTCAAGCCCAGCTTAAGCGCTTGGCGAACACCAGCATCCGTGAGGTGATCGTTGAACACGGCCTTCTCTCCCAACTTGGAGGATTGCCGACCTACGACCTAATTGATCTCACCAGACAGCTAAAGCAACAAAAATTCTCTGTTTTCCTTCAATGGGATCGGATCATGACGGAGCCGGAATTTCAGGAGTGCCTGCCCATCCTGGAAACCCTGCGCCCCCTCCCCTTTGATGCCATCCGGGTACAGGACACCGGAGCAGCAGAATGGGTCCGCACTCACCGAACTGACGCTGCATTGCACCTCATTGCTGAGTCTGGACACCACAACTTAGCATCTCTTGGCCAACTGGCCGAACACTTCTGCCCTCAGCGTATTGCGGTGTCCCCGGAACTGTCGTCCGCTCAAATCCGCGAGTGTGCCAGCAAGGTGAAGGCCCCTCTTGAAGCTCTAGGTCTCGGACCACTGCTGCTGTACCATACCCCTCGAAAACTACTGCCCTCTGGACACAGCAAGGCAACAACTCAGTCTTTGCGCAATCCCGAACACCTTCAGAACAACCCTGTCATCGAGAGCCAATATGGCAGCTTTCTCTTTGACCGTCGTGATTTGTTTCTGTTGGATCGGCTGGATCAACTGGAAGCGCTTGGAGTTTCCAACATCCGAATCGATCTCAGACTCAAACGGGATTTCTCCATCATCGAAAAAATTGATGCGGCTGCTCACGATCCTGATCTCAGCAAACGAGAGCAACTCAAGAAATCATGGCCACAGCCCACAACCCACGGATTTTTCCGGGCCAACCGGACCGACCATGCGTTCCGGTACCTGAACAACCCTCACCTGCGCTTGACAGGTTCCCAGCCAGTGGGAACGGTTTTGGAGACGAATCGCACCTCCGGAATCGTGATCATGGTCCACGCCCCCCTTCGTGAAGGAGAATTCCTGTCCTGCGTCACTCCACAAGGTCAGATGATCCCCTTGACAACCACGCCTCTCGTCGATCTTGAACAAGCCCCTCTACGAGTCGCCCTTCCCGGAGGTTTATGCCGCCTCCCCCCTGCAAAACACGTCACGCCCCAAGCGCAGGTCTTTCGGGGAACCCCTGAGATGAATCTTGTCAATTCCACGGCGGAAGGCTAAAATTCCAGAGTTGCCAATCGACAGAAACCCCTGAGATTTTACCTGCTGTTATGGATACGATCGACCGGCTTGACATCAGTCACCCGTCCCCCCGGTCGGTCGTGACCATCGGCAACTTTGATGGGTTCCATCTTGGCCACCAAGCCTTGGTTGGGAAAGTCGTTGAAGAGGCCCAGCGATCCGAATGCCGAAAAGCACTGCTCACCTTCGATCCCCATCCTCAAGAAATTATCCATCCCGGACGCCCGGTCCACCGCATCTGCACGTCGATGCAGCGGTTGACTCTGTTTGAGCAGGCTGGGCTGGATGAAGTCCACATCCTTCCCTTCACCCACGAACTGTCCCAGTTCGAGGCTGAAGACTTTGCTTATCGATTCCTGATCCAACGCTTTCAGTTGGAAAAGCTGGTCATCGGCTATGACTTCCGCTTCGGAAAGCACCGGAAGGGCGACTTCAAAACGCTTGAGGAACTGGGGTATCGCCATGGGTTTGAGGTTGAGGAAGTTGCTCCCATCAAGGTGGACCAGCAAACCGTGAGCAGCACTCACATCCGCCAACTCATCCAGGGGCATCAATTTGAAGTCCTGCCCGAGTTCCTTGGGCGCTCGTACAGCATTCTCGGCATGGTTGAGCAAGGAGACCAACGGGGCCGGCAGTTGGGCTTTCCCACCACCAACCTTCGTCCGGGAGTCCCCTTGGCGTTGCCACGAGGGGTCTACGCCTCACGGCTTTCCGTCCAAGGCCAGGAGTACCAAGGTGTGACCAATGTTGGGGTGCGGCCTACCTTCGGACAAAACGAGGCGGCGGTGGAGACGTGGATTTTTGATTTTTCCAGGGATCTCTACGGAGAAACCATGGAGGTGTGGCCGCTACGATTCTTGCGTCCGGAGCAGCGCTTTTCAGAAGTGGACGAACTCAAACAGCAAATCAGCAAAGACATCCAAGCCGCCGAGCACTTTTTCAATGCGGAATCCTCCATTTCAAGCGCAACTTGAAATGGATTCAACGTCCACACTGTTTGCCGAGGTTGTTCCTCTTTTCCCTCTGAGTGGAACCATCCTGCTGCCCAACACCGTGCTGCCGTTGCACATCTTTGAGCCACGCTATCGGCAGATGATCGAGTCTGCCTCAGAGAAGGAGATGGTTATCGGAATGATTCAACCCGTCGAGCAGGATACCGAAGGGCTTTACCAAACCGGATGCCTTGGAAAAATTGAGCAACTTCAGCAGCTTCCGAATGGGAATTACATGCTTCAACTCCACGGATCGATTCGCTTCAACGTGGTCCGGGAGTTGGAAGTGGACTCTCTTTACCGACAGGCGCAGGTTGATTATACCTCGTATGAGCAGGATTTGGACGACCAGTCTCTCAGTGAAAATCCTGAGAAGCTGTACGAGGCCTTTCGTCGCTACACCGAGAAAAAATTCATCCAGATCGAGTGGCAGAAAATCGAGGCGATCCCTGTTCATTACCTCGTCAACATCCTCTGCATGAACCTCGATTTTTCCTGCACCGAGAAACAAGCGCTACTGGAAGCTCCCAACCTCTCCATGCGTTGGGAATACCTGCTCACTCTGATGGAAATGGCAGTGGCCGAGACAACCATCGGAGCGACCTCCAACATACAAATCAACTGAAGTATGAAACCTCAACAAAAACTCCAAGTCTGCCGATTCCTTCTCGTAACTCTGCTGACACTGTTCGTTCTCACCTCACACGCAGAACCGCTTCCCTACCAAAGCAATCCGCTACTGGCCACTGTGGAGGGCCAAGCCATTACCTTGGACGATGTGAAGACCAAGGCCATCCATGATCTCACGCTGCAACTCTACCAGCAGCTTCAGCAACGGCTTCCGGAGGTCATTCTGGAACGCCTTCAACCTCATCACAAAGCAATTGACCTCAATCCCAAAATCACGGTTTCCGAGCAGCAGGTCCGGGACTTCTACAAAACAAACAACCTCCAAAGCCGAGGGAAGTACCAAGCTCTGGCTCCAAAAATCCGGGAGTTTCTGAAGGGTCAGCTTCGGTTTGAACACCTCCAAAACCAGTACGGCTTGGCTCTGGAAGAGGGCTGGGTCACGACCCACCTCACCCCGCCGACGGATTTCCTAGTGCGAGCCAGAGTGGGAACGGCTTACCTGCAAGGAAAACCGAATGCAAAGGTGATGCTGCTTGAGTTCTCCGATTACCAGTGCCCCTTTTGCCGACGTGCTCAGGGCACCCTCAAGCGGGTGATGGACCGCTATCAAGACCGCATTTCGTATGGCTATCGGCACTTCCCTCTCTCTTTCCACACCGAGGCCGACGAAGCAGCAATTGCCGTTGAATGTGCCCGTGAGCAGGGCAAGTTCTTGGAACTGCACGAGTTGCTTTATGAAAATCAAAAAGCCCAAACCCTGAGCCACCTCAAGCAGTATGCTCGGCGCATCAAAGTCGTTGACCTGAAGGAGTTTGATAAATGCCTTGAATCCGAACGCTACCGCAGCTTGGTGGATCAAGACATGGACGATGGGAGCGAGATTGGCATCACTGGGACTCCCGGATTCGTGATCGGACGATACAACCCCAAGACTAAGGTGGTGGTGGGAGACCTGCTTTCCGGAGCGCTACCGTATCAGAATTTCGTCGAGCGCATTGAAAAATACCTGAACCCAGATTCTTGATCATGACTCCCCAAGAACTCCGGAACGCTCTCGAAAGCGTTGAGGCTCCTCGCATCCTAGTCGTTGGAGACATCATGCTTGATCGGTACTCCTGGGGTGCCGTGGAGCGCATCTCTCCAGAGGCACCCATTCCGGTCCTGCGAGTTCTCCGGGAAGATCAGCGACTGGGAGGTGCGGGAAATGTCATGATGAACCTGAGTGCGCTCGGGGCAGAGGTCTTGGCGTGTGGAGTCCTCGGGGGAGACGAGGCGGGACAAGTTGCTCGTGCCCTCATGGCTCAGCGTCAAATCGGTACCGAAGGGGTTGTCAGTTCCTCCAATAACACGGTGCTGAAGCACCGCATGATCGCCGGACACACTCACCTGCTCCGGATGGACGTGGACCCTGCAACGGGAGCTAGCTCTCTGGAAGAGCAAACGTTGCTTCAGTACCTGCAAGCGACGATTCCAACGGTCAATGCAGTGCTGGTTTCGGACTATGGCAAGGGGGGCCTCAGCAACTCAATGCTTCGGACCATCGCGGCACTGGGCAAAACGCATTCGGTGCCGATTATAGCTGATCCGCGCCGCAACGCAGACTACGGCATTTACCAAGACTTCATGCTCATCAAGCCCAATCGCAGGGAAGCCGAATTTGCCGTTGGCTTTACGCTCAACGACCGCGAAAGCATCCTGCGTGCCGCACAGCATCTCAAGTATCAGATCGGCGTGGAGTATGTGGTCATCAGCCTCGACAAGGAGGGACTACTGTTATTCCAAGATCCCCAGAATTATCAGTTCATTGGAGCAGAAACTCAAGAAGTGTTCGATGTCGTTGGCGCTGGCGACATGGTGATCAGTGTGCTGGCCTTCATGCTTGCTGGAGGAACTCCCATTGAACATGCGGCTTACTGGTCTCAGCTTGCGGCCAGCATGGAGGTGCAACATGTTGGAGTGGTGTCCTTCACCAAATCGGAACTGCTTCATCGTTTCGAGTTTGGAGAATCCTCCTCCAAGATCGTCACGCTTGAACAGCTTTGCCGCTACCTCCCTCATCAAAACCTGCCTGTGGTCTTCACGAATGGCTACTTTAATGAAATCTCGTCCGGGCACCTCAAATTCCTGCACCAACTCCAGAGTTTCAAAGGCTTCAACGTGGTTGGAATCAATAGCGACCGCATGATTGAGGCGCAAAAAGGTCATCTACCATTACTGAACGAACGGGAGCGTGCACTGCTGCTCTCTGCGGTGGAAGCTGTCAACCGAGTGGTGATTTTTGACGAGCCGAATGCGGAGGAACTGATCCTGCGCATGAAGCCGAACATCGTTGTGAAAGGAGAGCACTACCGGAATCAGGAGATTCCGGAAATCGATGCCATCAAAACAGTGGGAGCAAAACTGGAGTATCTCCAAGAGTACTAGACCCCTCGAGAGTCATAAGTTCTCGTGTCATGCCGGACTTGATCCGGCATCTATTTTCGGGCAGTCTCCCCCTTGAGTGTTGTTCCTCTGAAAATCGGGGAAAATAACTGTAAACCGGGGGAAACATACCGGAAAACGCCGTCTATTCGCAAAATAAAAAAATCCCCGCTGCAAGCAGACGGGGTATTTTGGACGCTTTTGAGAAAAGCTTGGCAAAACCAAACTCAATTTTCGCCCCAAG
>PBTB01000040.1 GCA_002726945.1 Deltaproteobacteria bacterium
ATGGAAATGGTGACAGGTCAAAAAGTTGATTTTAAGGTTAACTACTTGACTATGTTACCATTTCCATGTTTATTTGTCATCTAATTGCAGGATTTAGGTCATAACCTAAATCCGTCAGCACTTCCCGCACCAAGCTTGTGAACTCCGGGGCGCAGGCGGTTCCGTGCAAATCCCCCAGCACAATGTCTGGGCGCAGCGTTCCCGGCTTGTCAGGGGTGTGCTGATTTCCCCGTGATTTCATCGAATGCCAGTTGACATGCCAGATGCTGGAAAAGTCGGATCGCAACCGCTGGAACCACTCATCAAGCGTTGCGTGGTAGGGAAGGTGGCAGTTCTGGATGCGCCGAAAGACCTCCACCGGGGCAAGTCGGCGGTCGTACAGCACCCCGCCTGCTGCGAACTCCTCCCAGATCAGGCCAATCCCGCGACGGGACTTGATGCTAGGCTGAAGGGATTGCACCCCCATTTCCGCCCACTCATCCAAGGTGACGTCCGCTCCAGGCCACGGCTCGCTGAGGAGGTCGGGGTCCAAGTCGTCCGGACTGCGATTGGGATCCAAGTACGTCCGGGGAAATCGCGCCGCCAGCACCGGAATGCCCAATGCGGGAGCGTCTGTGATCAGCTCATCAACATACGCATCCTCACCATAGCGCAGCTTGGCTTCGGGAAGGATTGAGCCAAAGTCCCCCGGATACTCGCGTCCGCTGTGCGGCACGTCAAACACCAGCGGTTGCCACGGACCTTCCGGCAGCATTTGCTTGAGAACCGACTTTTCGGATTTTTCTTCCACGGAAGGCTGGTGGTTTTCGGTGGAAATCCAGTTTGGGAAAAGGTGACGCACCGTCTCAAGGACGCCAGTTCCAAACCGACTCCTGTCCGGAGAGTGCGGGCAGGGCCACCCCTGCGGGTTCATAGCCCTGAAAGCCGGTGTCCTTCATAGTTTTGAGCCTTTGGGAAAGCACAGAGCCTGCTCGTCAGCGAGCTTCTTGTCGTGCTTCTTGCCCTCGCAGGTGGTGCTGAGCCCCTTGATCTTCCGGGTGCGCCTGTCAATGATGAGGGCGCCCAGCGTCCCGACGTCTAGATCAACCTCCCAGGCCTCCTTGAAGGACGGAAGAATCTGCTTGAAGCCCTCCGTGCTCAGGCCGGTGAGCGTCTTGAAATTACCGATAGGGTCTACTGAAAAACCCTCTTGACGGGAGGGTTCAGAGGCAACCGAGCCAATCAGGCAGAGCCGCCCAACACCAACACCGGAAATTCCGCAAGGTCTGTGAGGCTGTAATCAATCCGGGGTTCCGCAGGCACCGGGAGGTGGTTGGGGTTGTACCAGCAGGTGGCAATCCCGAAGTTGCACCCACCCTGGATGTCGGAAGCCAAACTGTCCCCGACCATCAGGAGTCCGGAACGCTCCGGACGCCCCATCTGCTCCCAGGTGATCCGGAAGATTTCCGGATTGGGCTTGGCGATTCCCACTTCTTCCGAAACCACAATTATCTCAAAGCATTCGCAAATCGGGGATTGGGCAAAACGCGGACGCTGCACCGCTTGCAGTCCGTTGGTGATCAGTGCCAGACGTGCCTGCCCGTGGAGCGTCCGCACCAGTGCCTCGGCTCCCGGAAGCAAGTCCGTGCCTTGCGAAAAATGATGCAGGTAGCGCGTGCTGAGCCATTCCGGATCGCCTGCCAGCCCGGATGCTGCGCAAAACCTTGCAAAACGCTCCACCTTCAAGGTGGTCGGGGCCACCCGCCCCTGCTCAAATTCCTGCCAGAGTTGCCGGTTGATGCGCTCATAGGTCGCCTTCAGGGCTTCCGAACGGTGGAATCCTGCTTCAACAAAAAGGGCGTCCAGCGCCACTTGCTTTGTTTTCTTGAAATCAAAAAGGGTGTCGGCGGCGTCAAAAAAGACCACAGGGTAGCGCATGGGACTCTTGAGAGTTGCAAAGAACCGTTAAAAAAGACATGCTAATGCACCAGAGATTGAAACCCCTCTTGGCCCGCTGAAACGAAAAACCGCAGTTTGCGATGAAAGTCCTCACCGGACATTTGTTGATCACCCGCGTTTTCACCCATCCGGAATCCGGAGAGCGTCGTCTGCTCGTTGAAGATTACCACGGACGCCACAACCTCCAAGTACACGACAGCTATTCCAGCCGCCGCCTCAACAAACTGGGCAACCTCCTCAATTTCAAGGATGTTCCCCCCAACCGGGTGGTGCGGATTTACGATAATTTTGTGTCGTCGCTGGGTGCCCTTGAAATCCGTGCAGCAGCAAGTCCTCCTTCCAAACTGCATGAAGAAACGCTGAAATGGAAGCAGGAATCGGCCAGTTTCAATGTCCTCGACAAGAAACCGGACCTCAACATCCGGGAAACCGCCCTGCGTAAGGAGGTGATGAACGCCCTGCACCAGTGGCTTGCCAACCGCGAACTCTACCGCGATTTCAACGAATTCCTCCGCAACTCCTGATTTCCGAACCCGTGCAGCCCGTTCCGGCGACGTTGGCACCTTTCGGTGATTTCGGGATCATCGGAGTCACGCGGGTAAGCTACTTCGGTCTCAACGAATTTCCGGATCCCTTGACGTGTGTGGGCATTGGCATCGTGGTCAGCAGCGGGGTGCTGCTCACGCTTTCGGAAGCATGCCCCACGGTTCCCTGAAATCCGGAGTGAACGGAGTTGGAATACCGGATTTGGGCATTGCCAAAAATTCAGTGCAAAACGAATGTGCGGTGTACGCTTTGGACAAGCATTTTGCGTTGCTGAAAGAAAACGCAGGGATTCGATTACACCAAGTGCAGGGGCAACCGCCTTGTCCAGATTTTGAAAATCCGGAACGTTTCTGCTTGGTCCTACTCGTACCGGAGTGGGTCAACCGGATTGAGGCGGGCGGCTTTGGTGGAGGGATAGAGGGTAACAAGGAAGCAGATCAGGAAGGAGCAGCCAGTGGTCAGGGCAACGTCCATCCAGTCAATCAGGACGGGGATGCGGTTGCCGCCTGGATAGACTCCGGCAGGGATTTCGATGAGGTCGTAGGTTTTCAGCACCCAGCAGATTGCCAAACCCAACCCGACCCCGCTGAGAGTGCCGATCAGTCCAATCACGGTGCCTTGGAACATGAAGATGCGGCGGATGCCACCGTCGGTCGCGCCGAGGGATTTGAGGATGGCGATTTCACGGGATTTCTCGACAACGAGCATGACGAGCGAACTGATGATGTTGAAGGCCGCGACCACGATGATCAGCGTGAGGATGAGGAAAAGCCCGATTTTTTCAAGCTTCATGACCTGAAAGAGGCTCTTGTTCTCGTCCGCCCAGTTGCTCACGAAGTGGTTCTGAATCTGTGCCTGAATTGTCTGCGCCACCTCCGGGGCGGATTCGGGATCCTCCACCCGGATGCCAATCCCGCTGACACGCGCCTTCATGCCGAAAATCTTACGCACCAGCCGATAGTCCGCAAAGGCCAGCACTTCGTCGTATCCGGAAATTCCGGATTCGAAAATGCCGACAACCTCCAGTTTCTTGACTCGCGGAACATCGCCAATCGGGGTCATGCGCTGGTCGGACGAAACCACCTGCACCGTGTCTCCGACCGAAACCTCCATCTGCTGCGCCAGCGCAGCACCGAGGATGATGCCGTCCCGGAGCTTGGCTGAGCGAGCGTCCGGATGGTCAAGTCGGCGCAGGATGCGCCGGGAGAGTACGGCCTGCGCTTCCTGAGTTTCTGGAATGGGACCATAAATTTCCTCGCGCAGGAAGGAGGCGATGCGGGTGACGTTCGGCTCGCGTTCCGGGTCAATGCCGCGCAGCAACACGCCCTTGGGCTTGCGTCCACCCGTGAGCATCGCCTGCTTGTAAACGTAGGGAGCGACCGCGACGACGTCTGGGATTTTGGAGAGTTCCCCCTGGAGCTTTTCGTAATCCGAGATGCCCGCACTCCACGAGAAGACGGTGATGTGCGGGAGTGCCCCGGTGACGGCGTCCTGCAAATTGGTGCGAAAGCCGTTCATCACAGAGGTGGAGACGATGAGCGCGATCACGCCAAGCGCGATGCCGACAATCGAAATCCAGGTGATGAGGGAGATGGAGCGGTCGCGCCGCCGGGAGAAGAGGTAGCGACGACCGATGTAGGTTTCGTAGCCCATTAAATTAGAGGTTTAGGCTGTAGGGGTTTCCTGACTCACCGTTCAGGTTGCGGCCAACTGCTCACGGGCAATGTCCGGAGCTGCGGCCAGCGCGTCGGGCAGCTTGTTCAATGCCTTTACCCCGGCTTGGGCGAAGTCCGCCTTGCCACCGCCGCGTCCGTTTGCAAGTGCGGCTACGGAGTTGACCAACTCGTTCGCCTGCAAACCTTTGCCGACAAGGTCGTCCGTGACCACGCAGATCAGCGAACCCTTGCCGTCCAAATCGGCGGCAAGCCACGCGATTCCGGATTCCAACTGGTCACGGAGGGATTGCGCCAGCCCGCGTAAGGTTTGCATCGAATCGACCTCCACTTGTTTCGCCAGCACCCGGATGCCGCCGATGTCCTGCGCTTCGTTGACGAGTTCGGAGAGGTTGCCGAGTGCGGCCTGCTTGCGGATTTGCTGGAGTTCGCGCTCAAGCTGACGCTTTTCCTCCATGAGCTTTTCGACCGTGCCCGTGAGTTTTTCTGCAGGGACGTTGAGCAGATGCCGGAGTCCCTGCACGACCTGTCCTTCGCTCTGGGCGAGTGCTTCCGCGTGTTTTCCGGTCACGCCTGTGATGCGCCGCACTCCCGCTGCAATCGCGCTTTCAGAGGTGATGCGGAACTGGCCGATCTGTCCGGTTGCGGGAACATGACAGCCGCCGCAGAGTTCGCGGGAAAACTCGTCGACCTCGATGACGCGCACGATGTCCCCGTATTTTTCGCCGAACATCGCCTTGATTCCGGAATCGATGGCATCCTGATAGCCGGTTTCAAAAATGTTCGAGGTGATGTTCTCGCGTATTTTCGTGTTGACGATGCGCTCGATTTCTAAAAGTTGCACGTCCGTCACCTTGTCAAAATGCGTGAAATCGAAGCGCAAGTAGTCCGGATGCACGATGGAGCCAGCCTGACTGACATGCGTTCCCAACACCTGCTGCATCGCCGAGTACATCAAGTGTGTGGCGGTGTGGTTGTTGGTGGTATTGAGTCGGAATTCGGGATTGATGACCGCCTGCACCGGAGTGTCGCTAGGGGGGCCGCCGCCGGTGCAGGTGTGGACAATTGCGTCGCCTTGCTTCTGCACGTCAATGACGTTCCAGACGGTCTCACCCTGCGTGATCGTGCCCTGATCAGCGACTTGTCCTCCGGATTCGGCGTAGAACGGGGTTTGGTCGAGAATGAGCTGCCAACGACCTTTCTCGTCCTGTGCGGAACGCCGGATCACTGACTCCGTTTCAAAAACGGTGTAGCCCACGAACTTGGAATCCGGGCCTGCGGAAACAGCGCTCCAGTCGGTCAAGGTCATTTGGAATTTCCCGGCTTTGCGGGCACGGGTGCGCTGCTCTTCCATCAGCGTTTCAAAGCTGGGCTCGTCCACGGACAAGCCGCGCTCCTCACACATCAGGCGGGTGAGGTCCACCGGAAACCCGTAGGTGTCATAGAGCTTGAAGGCATCGGCTCCGGAAAGCTGTTGGTCGGATGTGGTTTCCGGTTTAGCCACCATTTGTGCGAAGATTTCCAGTCCGCGATCCAGAGTTTGCCCGAAGCTGGTTTCTTCGGCTTCGATCACGCCCATGACGTGCCGCTGCTGCTGGACGATTTCTGGAAAGGCCGCGCCCATCACCTCGCCAAGCGTGGGGACGAGTTTGTGGATGAAGGGTTCGTGCATGTCCAACACGCGGCCAAAGCGCGTGGCGCGGCGTAACATGCGGCGGATGACATAGCCCCGGCCCTCGTTGGACGGAATTGCGCCGTCAGCAATCGCAAAGCTCACCGCCCGCAAGTGATCGGCGATCACACGGTAAGCGACCATGACCTCGCCTCCGGTGTCGGCCTGCCCCGTGACTTCGGCGATCTTGGCCATGATCGGCGTGAAGAGGTCCGTATGGTAGTTGCCCTCAATTTTTTGCAAGACGCGGCAGACACGCTCCAGCCCCATGCCAGTGTCGACATGCTGTGCGGGCAACGGCTCAAGGTGACGATCCGGAAAGCGCTGATACTGCATGAAGACGAGGTTCCACAACTCGACAAAACGCCAGCAACCCTCGACGTTGACGGCGCACTCATGCTGTCCGGAAAGCGGACAGGTGCCTGCACCCAAGTCGATGTGCAATTCCGAGCAGGGACCACAAGGTCCGACTTCGCCCATCTCCCAGAAGTTGTCGTGCTTGTCGCAACGTAGCACCTGCTCCGGGTTGATTTCCGTGAGGTCGCACCAAAGACTTTCGGCTTCCTCGTCTGGAGGCACACCATCGCCTCCCTCGAAGACGGTCGCCCAGAGCTTGTCCTTCGGCAGTCCCCAAACTCCGGTCATCAACTCCCACGCCCAAGTGATCGCGTCCTTCTTGAAGTAGTCTCCAAAGGACCAGTTGCCAAGCATTTCAAAGAAGGTGTGGTGGAAATTGTCGCGGCCCACATCCTCCAAGTCGTTGTGCTTGCCGCTCGCGCGGATGCACTTCTGCGAGTTCACCGCCCGCTTGTAGTCGCGTGTGCCTGTGCCGAGGAAAATATCCTTGAACTGCGCCATCCCGGAGTTGGTGAAAAGCAGGGTGGGATCGTCGTTGGGAACGGACGGGGCACTACGGACAAAGCGATGCCCACGTTGTTCAAAGAACTCGATGAACTCTTGTCGGATTTGCTGCGAGGTGCGCATGGTTCTTGGCGGTTGGAGTGTTTGGGCCAGGATTGGAAATCCTGGCATGCAGAGGATGGGAGGGCCGACTCCGGGTGGATGGATGCCGACCCGACACGCTTAACCGCGCGCCATGAACTCGACGATGAGTTGGTCTTCAACGAGGATTGGAACTTCCTCACGCTCCGGAATGCGCACGAGCGAACCGGAAAGCTTCTTGGGGTCGCGCTGGATGTAATCCAACTGCTGCTCGAAGAAGTTGAACCAGTTCTTGTAGTTCTCAATCTGTTGGCTCTTCTCGCGCAAGGTGATGACGTCGCCAACGCGGACCTCGAAACTCGGCTTGTTGACCTTCTTGCCGTTGACCGTGAGGTGGCAGTGGACGACCATCTGCCGGGCGGCCCGCAATGTTCCGGCAAACCCAAGGCGGTACACGACGTTGTCCAGCCGCGTCTCCAGCGACTGCACGAGCGCGATGTTGGTTGGGAGCTTGGAGCGCACCGCCTTTTTGTAATAGCGGCGCAGTTGCTTCGAACTCACCCCGTAGAAATACTTGAGCTTCTGAGTTTCCTGAAGCTGGAGGCCGAAGGGTTTAACTTTGCGGCGCATGTTGGCCCCGTGCTGTCCGGGACGGTTGGGGCGTCGGCTCAGCGTGAGCGCCGCGCTGGGACTGCCGATCAGGTTCACCCCAAGGGCGCGGCAGGTCTTGTGCTTGATCGTTGATTTTCCTGGCATTTTACCGTTTCCAATCAGATGGCATCTGCGAGGCTTGGAAGGTTACAAAAGCAGTTTCGGCACTGAGGCTTGTTCGCGAAGGCAGGATGCCATCCCGGAATCCGGGCCTGACTGCGGCTTCACGGAGAAAATCGCCGGAACCAAAACATGTCAGTCTAGGGGAATTTGGCTCCGGAGTCAATGCGAAACGAATCGTCGTGCTGAATCCGCCAAGAGTTCTGCGAACCCTTGCACCTGAAGGCATCCGGAGTAAGGTGATTTCCTGAAATGAATATACCATCCTCGTCAGTCATAAGTTCTGGTGTCATCACGGACTTGATCCGGGATCAAGTCTGCGGAACTCCTTGAAAATACTCTGGATTTCCGCTTCCGTTGGAATGTCAATGACTGACGAGAAAACTATCAGGAGGACCGATTTCGCAATGCCTCAAGCCGGGCCAGCAGGCTGGAAGTGTCCCAGCGGTTGCCGCCGAGCGCCTGGACTTCGGAGTAGAACTGATCCACCAGCGCCGTGACAGGCAGGTGGGCCTTGTTGCTGCGGGCTTCGGCGAGGGCGATGTCCAAATCCTTGCGCATCCAATCGACCGCGAATCCGTGGTTGAACTTGCCTGCGTCCATCGTCTGGTAGCGGTTTTCCATCTGCCACGATTGCGCTGCGCCTTTCGAGATGGTTTCGATGACCATCTCCACGTCGAGTCCGGCCGCCTTGGCGAAGTGAATGCCCTCCGAAAGCCCCTGCACGAGTCCGGCGATGCAGATTTGGTTGACCATCTTGGTGAGTTGACCATAGCCGGACGGGCCAATCAGTTTCACCATGCGGGCGTAGGCGTCAATGATCGGTTCGGCTTCAGCAAAAGCTGATTCGTCGCCTCCGCACATGACGGTGAGGAGGCCGTTCTCCGCTCCAGCTTGGCCTCCGGAAATGGGCGCGTCAATGAAGTGGAATCCTCGATTCGTGGCTTCGGCAGAAAGCTCGCGGGCGATGTCGGCGGAAGCGGTGGTGTGATCGATGAACACGCTTCCCGCAGCCATCGACTGGAACCCCCCCTGCGGTCCTGTGCTCACTTCCCGGAGATCGTTGTCGTTGCCCACGCAGGCCATCACGAAGCGTTGGCCTGCGGCGGCTTCGGCAGGGGTTTTCGCCAAGCTGCCACCATGTGCGGCAACCCATTTTTCCGCCTTGGCGGTCGTGCGGTTGTACACCGTGACGGTGTACCCCGCCTTGGCGAGGTGTCCGGCCATCGGATAGCCCATCACGCCGAGTCCGAGGAACGCAAGCTTTTCTCCCATCTCCAAATCCTGTGTGTGGTTTGCAAAACCCCAAGTTTAACTTTCACGGAGGACATGACAAGCCAAGCCTGAGATTGCCGGGGAATGTGTTGGAAGCAACGGCTCTTGCGCTACAGGAATCCAAGCCCACCCGGGACGAACGCAACCTGAACGGACACCCGTTCAATCGAAGATCAGCACACCGCGCTTGTGTCCGCCCTTGAGCAAATCGGCATACCCCTCGTTAATCTGATCAAGCCTGTAGCGTTTGGATATCATCTCCTCGACCTGGAGCTGTCCGGACCGATAGAAGCCCAGCAGGCGAGGGAATTCCCGGTTCGGGGAGTTCAGGATTGCGAGGAGTGAGACTCTTGAACCGATGACGCCCGTGTTCCCTGTCGGGATGGGGAGCTCCTTGAAGCAGGCGCACCGGAGTGGTTGAGTGAAAGTCTCACTTTCACTTGCACCCGGGGAAGGGAGCCTTTTGAAGAGGGACGTGCCAGAATGCTGGAATTTGGCTGGACTTTCGGGGTGGTTCCTTCCAATCTTGACCGTTTCAACGCCTTCAATTTTTTACTGAAAATCCAGACAAGCGGGTCATGGGGCAGCAGGAAAGGGTGGCAGACGCCGTGATCGCCGCCGCCGGACAGGGAAAGCGCGTGGGGGCCGGGCGCAACAAGCTCCTGCTTGATCTTGGGAACAGGACCGTTTTGGAGCGCACCATTGAAGTGTTCCGGACCCATCCGCGCATCCGTTGCATCTGGCTGGTGGTGTCGTTACAGGATCGCGACGAGATCGAAGCCCTGACGGCTGGAATGGAAATCACCCTTGTGGACGGAGGAGTCCGGAGGCAGGATTCGGTGCATTGTGCGCTCTTGCAACTCCGGGAATCCGCCCCACCTTCGCATGTGCTGATTCAGGATGGCGCACGTCCCTTCACCACGCACGATTTGATTGACCGCATTCTCGATGCCTGTTTTGAGCATGGTGCCGCAATTCCGGGGGTGCCACTGGCAGACACCATCCGGCGGGTCCGGGAAGGAACAACCGAAGTGATTGACCGCTCCGAATTGATCGCTGTGCAGACGCCGCAGGGTTTCCGGCTGGACTGGCTCTGGGAGGCCTCGCAGCAGGCGCAAGCACAGGACGGGTCCGTGACCGATGACGCCAGCCTGCTGGAAAACACAGGGCACCGCGTCCACTGTGTTCCAGGAGACCCCGACAACCGTAAGCTCACCACCCCAGAGGATTTGGAGTGGGCAAGGCGAGTCCTCGCCCAAGTCCTTCCAGCAGCGTTTCCCTCCCGTTCTGCGCTCCCCCTGCCGCTTCATGCCTGATCGCGTTCTTATCCAGTACCGAGCCCGGACGGGACTGCGGGCGTGGCTGCTCTGCTGCTGTTTCGTGCTGGCCTGTGGCTTCTTTCAGCCTGTGGAAAGCTGGGCGGCCAAAAAGAAAAAAGTCACGATCAATTTGCCTCAGACGTTGATCCTCAAGGAGTTCATCAAGATCATCGCCAACGAGACCGACACCGTTTTCGTTTACGAGGAGAAGAACCTCCGGGGACAGATGTCCATTACCTCTCCACCCAATTTCAAGATCACCTCCGAGGACGCCTTCTTCTTCTTCGAGAAAATCCTCCAGAAACAGGGCCTTGCGATGGTCCGGAGGCAGGGCAGCAATGTCGTGGAGATTTTGCCCTCCGGAGATGCAAGGTTTTCCCAACTGCCGATTTCCCGGGATGAGGACGGGCTGTTGCAGGAAACCGCCCACGTCATGCGTCTGATCCGCATCAAGAACAGCGACCTCAAGCGCATCCAGTCCACAATCCAGCCGATCTTCTCAAAGACGGGTGTGATGCTGGTTTACGAACCCCTGGATTTGCTGATCGTCATTGACAGCGCGGAGAACATCAACCGACTTGTGGAGATCATTGATGTGCTGGACATTCCTGATCCGGATGGCTTGGAGCAGATCGTCACGGTTTACAAGTTGCGTCACAACAACCCGGCAGAGATTCACAAGACGATCACGGAACTCTTCTCCAACCTGATTCGCAACGGACGCCCCTTACGCTACAAGCTACTCATCGAGAACCGGCTCAACTCGCTCATCCTCATCGCCAACCGTGCCAACGGCAAGGAGATTCTCAGTTACATCAAGCAGTTGGATGTTCCGGTTCATGGGGCCACACCGACCATCCACGAATTGCGTTACGGAGAGCCGGGAAAACTTGTCCCGCTGATCTCCCAGATTTTCCCGAAAACAGAATCCATCAAGCTCATCCCGTTCACTCCGCTGAATGCGCTCATCATCCTTGCCAATCCAGTGACGACGCAGGAGATCATCGGACTCGTCAACCAACTCGATCTCCCCCGGGGCAACTACCAAATCCAGCTTCACCGACTGGAATACGCCTCTGCGAAAACACTGGCCCCACTGCTCTCCAGCATCTTCGCCGACCGCATTGTCGCGGGCAAGGGGGAAGGCAAAACCGCCCCCGGAAGCCAGGTCAAGATCATCGCAGAATCGCGTCTCAACGCGCTCATCATCATTGCGGATCGCCTCGCGACTGAGCGCGTCCTCAAGCTGGCCAACCAGCTTGATGTGCCGCAGAGCGGAGGCGGGGAAATCCAAATCCAGTTGGAGCGATTGCGCTACACCTCTGCCAAGGTGATGGCTCCATTGCTCTCGAAAATTTTTGCCGACCGTATCGTTGCAGGCAAGGGCGAGGGGCAGGCGGCACAGAGCAGCCCCATCAAGATCATCGAGGAACCCCGTCTCAACGCGCTCATCATCATTGCCGGACGGTTGGAGATGGGGCGCGTTCTGGAACTTGTCCAGCAACTGGATGTTTTTCAAGACACTGGGCGCATCCAGAGCAATTTCAAACTCTATCGGCTTGAATATGCCGTTGCCGAAGATCTCGCCAAACTACTCAAGGAAATGACCGGGCAGATCACTGAGGTTTCGCGCAACGAGCAGGAAGGGCAGGCCGCCCCGCCTGAAGCAGCAAAAACGGGGTCCAGGGGGGCTGAAATCACCATCAGTGCGGATGAGGCGACCAACTCCCTGCTCGTCTTCGCTCCTGCGGATACCTACCTCACACTGGATCAACTTGTCAAGGAACTGGACGTGCCCCGGATGCAGGTTTATGTCGAAGCCCTCGTGATGGAAGTGTCGCTCACCAAGAGCCTCGACCTTGGCGTCAAGTGGCGGGCGGCGGGTTCCACAGGCAATGGCAGAATCATCTCTGGAGGGTTTGGATCAGGTGCTGGACTCGATTCCACTTCGATTGGAACCAATGCGAACTCGGCAAACTTGGGCTATGTGGGAGGCAACACCATCAGCATTGGGGGGGCCAGCTACACAAGTTTTGGTGCGTTTGTCAGTGCAACAAAAACCGACACGGACGTGAACGTGCTCGCGAATCCGCAGTTGCTGATGCTCAACAACGAAGAAGCAACGATCAATGTTTCCACGAACACGCCCGTGGGAGTGAAGACCATCACGAACGCCAACAACACCCAGACCACACAGTACGAGTTCAAGGACGTGGGAGTGAAGCTGGTCATCAAACCGCAAATCAGCGGAGAGGACAGCATCCGCTTGGAGATTGCTCAGGAATCGAGCAACATTGCAACCGAGCAAAGGCTGAGCGCGGACAAGGCGATCATGACCTTCAAGCGCGAACTGAAAACTACGGTTGTGACTGGAAATGACGACATCGTGGTGTTGGGCGGCTTGATCAACGAAGGCGACACCCGCTCCGAATCGAAAATCCCGGGATTTGGGGATTTGCCGTTGCTCGGTTGGCTGTTCCAGAGTTCGTCTGGAAAGTTTGAGAAGACCAACCTGCTCATCTTCATCCGTCCCACAATCATCCGCACTCGCGAGGATTTGGCGTGGGTGACGGCACGGGCACGGGCACGGTATGATGCCAGCCAAGGCCCGAAAAGTGCTTCCGGAACAGTCCGTGCAGACATGGGGCTCACGGAACCGGAGGCGGCGGTGCCCCTTTCCGGAGAAACAGAGGAAGGCGCAGCAGGTGAGGTTGACGAGTCTGAAACGGAAGAAACAAAAGCGAGTGATTGAGGAAGTGTGCTGAAAGTAGTTGAAACCAATGCAGAGGCGGTTGCACCCATGATTTCTAGAGACCCGCAGCCCCCCACGCTGTTTCCGAATCCAGAGAATCCGCTGGAGGTCAAGCTGTCGATTTTCGAGGGACCACTGGATTTGTTGTTGCACTTGATTCGAAGACGGGAGGTCGCCGTGGCCGAGGTGAAGCTTTCTGAACTGACAGCATCCTACCTCGACTACCTCAACTGGATGGAGTCCATCAATCTCGATGTGGCCGGAGAGTATCTGGACATCGCGGCCACGCTGATCCTCATCAAGTCCCGCGAACTGCTGCCCAAGCCCCCTCCGGAGGAGTTTCTGGAAGAGGAAAATCCAGAAGAACTGCTGCGTCAGCGCTTGCTGGAATACCAGAGTTTTAAGGAGGTGGCCTTTGCACTGGGGGATTTGGATGTGCTGGGTCGGGATGTGTTTTCACGTCCGGAGCCGGGCACGGAATCCGGGGAGGTCAACCCCCAGGAAGAGTGGGAAGAAGTTTCGGTTTACAATCTGATGGAGGCGTTTCAGCGAGTGATGGAGCATCGTCCCCGCATCACCTCCCATGTCATCGAACCGGAAACCCTGCGGCTGGAGGATCGCATTGGGCAACTCATCGAGCAGTTCCGCCAGCAACCTCGTTGGCGCTTTGAAGAATTGCTGGCCCTTGGCCAGCCCAAGGGCTGGGTGATTCTCACCTTCCTTGGGGTATTGGAGATCGTGCGGCTACGCATGATCCGGGTGATTCAGGTGGAGGACTTCAGCGAAATCCACTGCCTCGTCCGCGAGGAATTTGAGAAGCAGGTGCGCGTCTGGCTGGGGATTGAGGACGATCTCGTTTTTGTTGAGGACCACAAGTTTTCCGCATGAACTGGACCGCACATGAGCAAGCCCCTGTGCCGGGAACACCGCTGTGTCGGTTTGACAAAGTTCCGGAGGGTGAAGGCCGCGAGGTCACCTTTGGCGAGGAACCGTTTCCGTTCCGGATGTTCGTGGTGCGGCGCGAATCGCAGGTTTGGGGTTATGTCAACTCCTGCCCGCACAACCGTACCCCCCTGAATTTTCGTCCGGACAAGTTTGTGACTTACGACAAAACCCACATTCTCTGCTCCGTGCATTTCGCCCTCTTTGAGTACGATGACGGGTTCTGCATTGATGGCCCCTGCGCCGGACAGTCGCTGGAGTCGGTTCCGGTGGAGTTGCGCGAGGGCATGATCTGCATTGCCGAAGAGTAGCATGATTTGTGCATCATTTTGCAGGAGGGAAAGACTCCTCACCATGAAAACCATCCGTCCATCCGCATGCCCGCCTCGTTTCGTCCAGCAATTCTCTGCCTGCTCCTGCTGCCCCTCCTTGCTGCGTTGACCGCATCGGCACAGCGCCGCACGGATTTTGAACTTGGTCAGCTAGTGCTGTCCCGCAACTGCCCACTTCCGGACGGTCCCGATCTCACGCTCAAATCCCCCGAAGCGATCCTCAAGTCGGTTGAAAACCCGGACTGCCCGCACTTCAACTCAGTCCAACTCATTCAGGCGACCGTCACCAATCTTTCATCAGAGGTTCAATCGGTTGGAATAGAGATTGTCGTCAAGCTCGACGGCGAGCAGCAACGTGAGCAATCGCTGCGCAAGCGTGTCATGATCCCGCCCTTTGATTTGGCGCGGGTGCTTCACGACATCAAGCTCGACGAAGTTGGAGTGTACCGCATCAGCGTGAAGTTGTGGTCCGAAAAATTCCGGCAGGTGTTGCTCGAAACCAAACCGGGTGACGAGCGGCGCTTTTATATTGCCAGCGAGCAGGACATTGCACTCGTCCGCAACGCAATGGGCACCTCCACAGGCGGAGACATCATGCACAAGCTGGAGTTCGAGCCGCCGGATCTGCGCTGGGAATCGGCTCAGGTGATCCCCAAGCACATCCTGCGTGGCGAGACGATGCGCATGCGCCTCAACCTCATGAACGTGGGGGGCGACATCATCCGAGACGTGCGCTCGAAGGTGGAGATTTTCAACACCCGCCAGCCGCGTCGGCGCACCGTGGTGGCCACGCCCGTGACCCCGGTGATGGCTCCGGGCGAGGTCGTGACTTACGAACTGAAGTATGTGCTTCCGGAAGATCAACTGCTGGGAGTCTACAAAATTGCTGCAACCGCCGATCCGGACAATCTGCTGAAGGAGGTCAAGGAGAACAACAACGAGATCAAATCCGATGATCTCAAGCTCAGCGACATCAAGCTGCTACTGCCTCCGGAGAACTTCATGTTCGAGGAAAACGGGCTCTTCCTCTTCCAGTGGGACAGTCTTGCCTACGGGGAGTTCAAGATACAGGTGGGTGTGGACAAGAAATTCGAGGACGCTGGTGCCTACTTCGACCTGCCGCAGGGCGACCGTTGGATTGCCGACAAGGAACTTGTGCCGCTGTCCGGAGAATTGCCCGGGATGGCGATGGGGCTGATGGAATCGTTTGAGCAGAACAAGTTGCACTGGCGCGTCGTGGGACGGCAGGCCAGTGGACGGCAGGCGATTTCGGAGATCCGCAGCTTCACGGTCAAGCCTGCGAAGCCGGAGGGCTGATTAACCCCGCGCTTCCGCCAGTAGCATCAGGTGGGTCCGGTACTGCTCCGCTCCGCCTGCCTCCCAACTCCGCAACAACGCCGATCCCACAATGGCCACCTCCACATGACCGTGTAGTGTTTTGAGATGTTCGGGTTGTGACAGTCCGAAGCCGAGTCCGAGCGGCACGGACGTGAGTTTCCGGCAGCGTTGCAGAAACTCCGTCACGCCTACATCCAGTTCTGTCGTTTTCCCCGTCACGCCCTTGCGGGCCACGCAATAGACAAATCCGTTGGCATGTTCGCAGATTTCCTGCAAGCGCTTGTCTGTGCTGGTGGGGGTGCAGAGCATGATCGGGCTGAGGTGGTGTTTCTCGCTGGGTTTCCACAACTCACCAAATTCCTCCACGGGCAAATCCGGGATGATGAAACCGCTTCCGCCAGAGTCCCGCAGGCGTTCGCAAAATGCGGCGTAGCCCATCCGGAACGCCGTGTTGACGTAGCCCATCATCAACACCGGAAAGTCGAAGGTGTCACTCGCCCGCCTCAGCAGCCCGAAGTAATCCTGCCAGCGGATGCCGTTCCGGAGCGCCTCTTCGTTTGCCTTCACAAAGAGGGGGCCGTCGGCAATCGGCTCGCTGAAGGGCATCTGCAACTCGACCAAATCGACTCCGGCCTCCTGCATGATCTCCAGCATCTGCCAGTTCGCCTCTAGGGACGGATAGCCGACCACGGCATGAGTCATCAACAACACCTTGCGCTGCTGAAGCCGCTCCCGGATGTAGGTTTCTAAGGAATCGGTTTGCATCGGGTTCTGTTCAAAGCTGTGTCGCTTTTTTTCGGATGAAGTCCTTCCATTTTTCGTCGCCAATTGCTTCGGCAATGTTGAAGATGTCCTTGTCACCACGTCCGGAGAGGTTGAAAAGGATCGTCTCGCCGTCGTTGAAATTCGAGGCTTCGGCAAGGATGGCCGCGAGCGCATGACTGCTTTCCAAGGCCGGGATCAAACCCTCCTTGCGGATCAGCAGCTTGGTCGCCTCAACAACGGCCTCGTCCGTGGCGGCAGTGAAGTGCACGCGCCCCTGGTCATAGAGGTGGCTGAGGATGGGGCTGATGCCGATGTAGTCGAGTCCGGCGGCAATCGAGTGAGTGTGCTGCATCTGGCCCTCCTCGTCTTGCAGGAAGTAGGTCTTGTAGCCCTGCGCGATCCCGACTTGCCGGGCAGGAATCCGGGCGGCGTGCATCCCGGAACCCAAGCCTTTGCCTCCTGCTTCCACGCCAACCAACTCAACTTCGGAATCGTCGACAAACGGCAGGAAGATTCCCGATGCATTGGAGCCGCCGCCCACGCAGGCGTAGATGCGGTCCGGAAGCGCACCTCCCGTGATTTTGGACACCTGCTCCCGCGCTTCATGCCCGATGATGGACTGGAAGTAGGACACCAGTTCCGGAAAGGGGTGCGGGCCGCAGACGGTGCCGAGGACGTAGTGCGTGTCTTCCATGCTCTCCGCCCAGTCGCGCATTGCGGCGTTGATCGCGTCTTTGAGGGTGGCTGTGCCCTCGGTGACCGGAATGACGGTTGCGCCCAGTTGCTCCATCCAGAAGACGTTGGGTCGTTGGCGTTCGACATCAAGTGCTCCCATGTAAACGGTGCATTCCAGTCCAAGTTTGGCGGCCATGGTTGCAGTGGCCACCCCATGCTGCCCCGCGCCGGTTTCCGCGATCACGCGGGACTTGCCCATGCGCTGGACGAGCAGCCCTTGCCCCATCACGTTGTTCGCCTTGTGCGCTCCGGTTTGGTTGAGATCTTCGCGCTTGCACAGCAGACGGAAGTGCCCCCCCAGCATTTCTGCAATGTTGTCCAGTGGAGTGACGGGAGTGGGGCGGCAGGAGTAGCTTTGCATGAACTTGACGTAGCTCTCCCAGAATTCGGGATCGCGCTGGGCCTCCTTGAACGCCGTGATCAGTTGCTCAAAGGTGGTCTTGAGAATTTCCGGGATGAACATGCCGCCGAAGGGACCGTAATAGCCTTGGGCGGTGGGAGTCACAGATGCACTCAGCATGGGATGAGGGGTTTTGACTGTTCCAAATCCGAAATCCGAAATCCGAAAACGGGAGTTAGCGGGAGGTTTTGAGCAGTTTGGCAACGTCCTCGTGCCCTTCGTTTTCAGCTTCATCAAAGGCGGTACGCCCGAAGCGATCCTTGAGTGCGGGATCGGCACCGTGCTGGAGCAGCAGTTTCACGGTCTCGGTGCGGCCCTCGCGAGCCGCTTCGATGAGCGCCGTGCTGCCGCTTTGGCTGGGCTGGTTGATGTTGGCTCCGTTGTCAAGCAGCATCTGCACGATTTCCATGCGTCCTTCATCGGCTGCGAGGATCAGCGCCGTGATCCCCTCGGCATCTGCAGAATTGACGTCGGCTCCGTGCTGTTGGAGCAGGACAATCACGCGCACACGGCCCTCAAGGGTGGCAAGCATCAAGGCGGTGATGCCCTGATTGTCTTGTGCGTTGATATCGGCTCCGACTTCGATCAGCCGCTTGACCACGCTGATGCGGCCAAAGGCGCTGGCCTCCATCAACGGGGTGCGTCCGACATCGTCTTGCTGATTGACCTCGGTCCCGCTGTCGAGCAGACGGTTGACCAAGCTCAGCCGTCCTTCAATGGCGGCGCTGACCAGCTCGGAGCCGGGCCAGTCGTCTCCAGGCAAAAACTGATGGTCCATGCCCACACCCTGCCGCTGGTTTCCAAAGGTGTCGGTGGTGATGATGGGGTTGAGTTCCATGGGAACGCTTTCGGCCTCGGCCCCTTGGCGGATGAGGAAATTGACCACTTCGGTGTAGCCGTTGCTGGCGGCGGCCAGCACGGGAGTGAAGCCTTCCTCACTTTCCTCGTTAAGCTGGCCCCCGGATTCCAAGAGCATCCAGACGATGCCCAAGTGTCCCTCGAAAGCAGCCATGATGAGGGCAGTTTCGCCGTTACGGTTGCGAGCCTCAACGCGGGCACCGCGCTGCAGCAGGGTGCGGACTGCAGCGGATTGGCCTTCCAGTGAAGCAAGAATCAGTGGAGTCGAGCCATCATCAAGTGAAGTTTCAAGGTCAACGCCACTGTCCAGCAACAGCCGGATCATTTCGATGTCGCCTTGCCGGATCGCCAGTGGAAGGGGGGCAATCCCAAGATTGTCCTGCACTTCCGGGTCCGCCCCGGCGGACAACAGCACATGGGCAGTGGCGAGATTTCCGAACAGCACGGAGTGCAGCAGGGCGGTGCGCCCGTTTTCATCAGAGAGGTTGAGCGCGGTTCCGGAAGCCAGTTCCTCCTGCATCTCCTCGCCAGAGCCTTGCTGGGCGACCAAGTGCAGGTTGGGCAGTTCCTCGGCACTCAGAGTTCCGGAGGGGGCAAGGAAGCAGACAATCCCAGCGAGCAGGACGTGCAAAATCCTCGTCATGCCGAGGCTCCCGGAGGCTGCGGCACGAGATGGGCTTGCAGGGCGGAGTGGAGTCCGGTGACGCGCTGAGTCGGCTGGGCCACTGCATTTTCGAAGACCGACAACTCTCCATGCACGAGCACCTGACGGCGCGCGCGGGTGAGGGCGGTGTAGATCATCTCACGGGTCAGCAACTGCTGCACCCGATTGGTTCCAGCAGCGGCGATTTCATGGCGGTCCGGAAGCACCAGCGCAACCCCTTCATATTCGGATCCTTGACTCTTGTGCACGGTGATCGCATAGGCGGGCTGAAGGTGGCGAAGATCATGATGATAGAGGGTCTGGTATCCGGCTTCAATCGGAAAAACTAGCCGCGGCCCCCGGTTCCCGCTTTCAGGGTGAACGAAGTTCAAGACCACGCCCTGATCGCCGTTATAAAGCGGATGTTCGTAAAGGTTTTTGGTGACGATCACTGGAGTTCCCGCAGGCCAGTGTCCGGGTGGGGTTCCTGCTTCAGGAAGGCTGGTGTGCTCCAAGATACGTTGGTTAATCGCCTCTGCACCTGTGGACAGCACTTGGGTGATGCAGAGGATGCGCCGCCGGTTAAGGTGCCGGAACACCTGCCGCAACCGTTCCTGTTCGTCTTCCGGAAAATCCGGGTGGTAGGCGAACTCGACGTTCTCTCGAAATTCTGAAGAACTCAGGGTCTCGTTTCGCCACCAGTCGAGAAAATCGGTGAGCGGACAGGATTCCGGAGCCAAGCGAGCCACACCGGAATCCGGCAGGGAGTTCGGATTCGCCGAAACAGGGAGCAGGTCGGCAAGCGCCGAATCTACAGGAGGGGCCAGCACAGCAGCAGCGAGTTTCCAGATTTGTGTCCCGCCGGAATCTCCAGAGGCTTGCCGGTAGCTCTGTTGCAGACGAACCGCATACCCTGGAGCTGGCTGTGCCGCAGCCTCATTGAAGGCCGCGTGGTGTTCGGGCACAAGTTTGCGCAACCTTGCTTGCTGTCCGATGCTCAATCCGACTTGCCCGGAAATCAAATCGGCCAAAACCGCTCCGGCGCCGACGGAAGGAAGTTGATGTGCGTCCCCCAGCAGGATGAGCCGTGCGGGCGAGGGTTGATAAGGCAGACGCGAGTGGGTGGCCCGGAGCAGTTGCACCAGCAGCGGCAGGTCGATCATCGAGGCTTCATCCACGACCACCACGTCATGGAGCAGGGGATTCAGTTCGTGGGTGCGATACCGCCCCTGACGCGGGACGTACCCCAACAATCGGTGCAGGGTTTGGGCTTGAGTACCCACCGTAGCCAGTGCTTGTTCAACTTCTGGTAGCGGTGTGCCCAAGCCGTGCAATCCGGATTCCAGTGATTCCTGCAAGCGTCGGGCGGCACGACCTGTGGGGGCCGCAAGTGCAATGGACTGTGCCACCCCCAACCGTTGCAGCACCCGGAGGATGGTGAGAACGATGGAGGTTTTTCCTGTGCCCGGACCTCCGGTGATGGTCAGCAGCGGTGAGACCAAGGCTTGCAGGACGGCCCGCAATTGCGAGGGATCCAGTTGCAGCGGCTGTTCCCCAAAGCGCAGCGGGTTGCGCTGCAACACCTGCTCCAGTGCAGACCGGACCTCTTCCGGGGCAGGCAGAGCCAGTTGCATTGCCAACCGCACCCGGATTTGTTGGGCAACCTGCTGCTCCAATTGCCAGAGGAATCTGGGCTGGATCAACCCGGAGTCTGGATGCACCACCAAGGGGCGGTTTGCGTCCGTGTCGCCAAGCAATGGGTTGGCCTCTGGAGTTTCAGGAAACACCACCCCCGTTTCGCCACGCTGAAGCGCGGTGGCCAGTTGAGACAGCACTGACGCTTGCTTGGCAGTGTGGGAGTCATCCCCGGATTTCTCCATGGCTGTGATCCAAAGCGCAAGGGATTGCGCCCAGTGCTGGTGTTCCTCGCCAAGCGGGGCGTGTTCGGGCGCAAGACTGGTCAGGGAGGAGGACAAACTGCCAGCTTCCGGAGCAAGGGAATCCAGCAATTCAGGATGCGTTGCCAGCCACTGCGCCTTGACGGTACCGGAGGCAGACCAGTGGAATGATGGAGGGTTTGCGCTCATTGCTAAAGCATCAAAGGCAATCGGCTTGCAAGTCGGGTCAGAATCGTTTTTACTACGGACACTTTATGAAACGCAAACTCTAGAGGAATTACAATGTTTGGCTTAGGAATTTGGGAACTGCTGATTATTTTGGCGATTGTTGTGCTGCTGTTTGGCTCCAAGCGGCTTCCAATGATAGGCGAGGGGCTGGGAAGTATGATCACCAACTTCAAGAACGCTCGATCCAAAAACTCGGAGAAGCCCTCCGAGGATCAGACCACCGTAATTGAGCAGGAACAGAAGCAGGCGGGCTAACCCGTCAGCGCTTGGCTTTCGGACGAATCACCAAGTTCATGCTCACGCCTGCTTCCTTGAGTCGGGCAATCACCGGTACCAGTTCCCCATAGCGCACCCGCTCATCCGCCTCCAAATCTACGGATTCCAACGAATTCTGTGATTGGGCAAGTTCTTGCTGAAGGCGGTCCTTGAATTTCTTCTCCCACTTTTCTTCCGCGATCACTCCAATTTCTACATCTCCCCAGTACAAAACCCCTTTCCGGTCAATCACGACCCTGACGGACTCCTGCATCGGCTTCTGCCTGTCCTGACTGTAGCTGTCCTTGGGCAATTCAACCTGCACAACGTGGTTGATGATCGGGGCTGTCACCATGAAAATGATCAGTAGCACCAACAGCACGTCCACGAAGGGCGTGACGTTGATGTCGCTCATCGGCTCATTTTCTTGCCATGACGAACTGCTCATACAGAATCCACTCGATGCGGTTGGAGAGTTCTCGGCTAAAATCCCGGAGGTCGTTGCCCAGACTGCGGGCCTGGTTGCGGAAGAGGTTGTAGGCGATCAGGGCGGGAATGGCCGCGAGTAACCCGGCGGCGGTGGCGATCAAGGCTTCTGAGATGCCGGGGGCAACGGCGGCAAGGCTGGTGAGTCCGGAGGTGCCGATGCTCTGGAAAGAGTCAATAATGCCGAGCACCGTTCCGAACAGCCCCACAAAGGGCGCGGCACTGGAGATGGTCGCAAGCAGGTTGAGGCGGTTTTCGATCTGCATGTACTGTTCGTTGAAGCACTGCTCCATGGTCCGCTCCAAGCGCGTGTTGAGATGCGGCATCATGGTTGTCGCGAAATGGTCCAGCCCTTGCCGATTCCGGAGGCGTCGGATGGTCGTCTCCACTTCGGCGTAGGCACTCGCGAACATGAGCGCCATCGGCGAGCGCGGACACTCCTCCTGGGAAACATTGCTGACGCTCGCAAGGTTTGTCCCGCTACGGAACAGCACTTGGAAAGCAAGGTTCTGCCGCCGGACATAGCGGAACTGCCGCCACTTGAGTACAATGATCGCCCACGAGAGCGAGGACATGAAGAGGAGAACCATCAGCACAAGGAGGCCAACAATGTTGCCCCCCAGTGCCAAGGAAAGGATGCCCTGCTCGCCTTGCAGTGGTTCGGGCATGAACGATGCGAACAGGGTGGAGTGGGTTCAGAGGTGCTTCAGCCTCAGAGTCGGGTGAATTCGACACGGCGGTTCTTTCCCCAGGCCGATTCGGTGTGGCCCGGATCTTCAGGACGCTCTTCTCCAAAGCTGATGAGGGTGAATCGATTGGGATTCGCCCCAAGGGTATTGACGAGGTAGTCGTAAACCGCCCGTGAGCGTCGCTCGCCCAAGGCGAGGTTGTACTCGTTGGTGCCACGCTCGTCGCAGTGTCCCTCCAACTGGATATGGGCCTCCGGATTCTGCTGAATCCACTCGAAGTTGCGGCGTAGGGCTTCGGCAAATTCCGGCTTGATGTCGCTCTTGTCAAAGTCGAAGTACACGATGCCCAAGTCGGCAATCGGCTCGGTTCCCTCTTCGGTGGGAGCTACAATGATGGTTGTGGGTCGCTTGCGTTTGACTGGCTCCGGCTCTTCAACCTTCGGTTCTTCCGGCTCTGGTGCTTCCACCTTGGCAACCACCACTGGTTCGGGTTCCGGCTCGGGCTCCGCCGTTTTCACAACCACCACTGGCTCGGGCTCGGGCTCGGGCTCTTGTGCTTTTTCAACCACCACCGGAGTTGGTTCGGGTTCGGGTTCGGGTTCNGGTTCTGGTTCTTTCACAGGTTCCGGCTCCGGTTCTGGTTCTTTCACAGGTTCCGGCTCCGGTTCGGGTTCTTTCACAGGTTCCGGCTCTGGTTCTGGTTCCGGTTCTGGGGCAGGTTCGGGTTCGGGTTCTTTCACAGGTTCCGGCTCTGGTTCTGGTTCTTTCACAGGTTCTGGTTCCGGTTCTGGGGCAGGTTCTGGTTCTGGTTCTTTCACAGGTTCTGGGGCAGGTTCTGGGGCAGGTTCTGGTTCCGGGGCAGGTTCTGGGGCAGGTTCTGGTTCTGGTTCCGACTCATCCTTGACCACGATCACCGGGCCGATCTCCGCCTGCTTCTGCTGGATTTCCTTGCTGACGTCCTCGCCTTTTTCGGCCCGCTTCAAAATCTCCTCGGCCTGCTTTTGCTCTTCAGCGGTGCGGGCCTGCTCGACAATCGCTTTGGCCTCTTCCACCATTGCGATCTGCTCTTGCTCCTTGGTCGGGGGCGTAGGCTCTGCGGGTGTGGGAGGAGCCGTCGCCGCAGGCTGCTGCTGCGCGGTTGGTGTGGTTGCCTTGGAAGTCTTAGGTTCTGAGGGCTTCTTCGGGGGTTTATCGGTAGGCGCAGGCGGCTCAGGTGGGGATGCGGGGGGGGCAGGCAGTTCCGGGTCTTCGGGTTCTTTCGTCGCAGCCTTGTCTTCGGGTGGCGTGTCCGGCTTTTCTACTATAGCGAGCGTTGTTGCAACTGCGGTATTTGACGGTTCGGACTCGCCTTTCTCGTTGATCGCTTTTACACGATACTCATATTCCGTCTCAGGGGTCAGACCCGCGTCGTCATAGGTGGTCTTCGTTGCACCGATGTTGTCAACTGCGGTAAAATCGCTTCCTGCGGGAGAGGCCTGCTCAATCACGTATCCGGTGATCGGCGAGCCACCGTCTTTTACGGGAGCCTCCCACTCCAGCACAATTCCAGTTGTCCTAGTTTCGGCAATAGTGAGATTGGCTGGTGCATCAGGTGCCGTAATATCTGTCTTATTGTCGGGTGCAGGTGGCTCGACTGCTTCCTCCTTCGTTGTGCAGCCTGCGAGAATCAAGGCGGCAAAAAGCAGGGCAAAAAGGCTGATGGCGGATAAATGTCTCATGAGTCGCAACGGTCTATATGGTTAAGGTGACTTTGCGGAGGTGGCTGTCTTTCAGACAGGCTGTATAAAAACTATCATTGAAATTTTCCCATGTCAATGCAAAGCTCTCCTTTTTAGCCTCCTGCATGAATAATTCCAAGAACCATGCCACCTGTCCAGATTACCCGATGACGAGCGACCTCCTGTTTTTTCTGCAACCGTATCTTGTCCTGCTGGGAGCTGCCGCGGGTTGGCTGGTCTTCCGGAAACTCTATGGGGCGGCTGGCGTAGCCGCCTTGCTCTTGGCGGTTCACTTTGCGGGGCAGGTGGCGGAAACCCGGCAGCTTCGGACGTTGGTGGATTCGACGATTGCCAAACGGGAGGTGCTGCATGTCGAAGGGCGGGTCGCTGGGCATCAACTTATGGGTGAGGGGGTACGATTACACTTGCAGCGGGTGAAGGTCGATGATGGGAAAGCTGAAGCTTCGGAACTCCCGGAACTCACGCTAAACCTGCCCAAACGCAGCCGGATGCGACTTTATCGAGGGCGGTTGCTGCATGTGGATGGAACGCCTTCTGAACTGCGGTTTTCAACGGGAGTGTCAGAATTGGTCTTTGTGTGGGCTTATCTGCGGGAAGCCCAACCGCTCTCCAACAGTTGGCAGGTGCGGCGGGATTCGTGGGTGGAGCGTCTGAAGGCACGGGCGACGTTTTATCTGAATCCGGAGCCGCTTTCCATCTTCCTGCCCCTGACCTTGGCTCAGCGTGGCTACCCCAGCGAGTCGCAGCGGATGTTCCGGGAAACCGGACTCGCCCACCTGCTGGCGATCAGCGGGCTGCACATGGCGATGATCTACGGCCTGCTTGTTACGCTGTTCCGGACGCTGGGAGCCTTGCGCTTGACGTGGCTGGAGTCTGCACACTTTTCAAACATCTGCCGAGGGTTGGCATTGCTCGGCCTTTGGGCGTATCTGCTTCTGTTGGGTTTCCCAACCCCGGCCTTTCGGGCGGTGGTGATGCTGACGGCACTGGCCGCCGCGTGGATCACCGGACGGTCGTGGATGATGCTCTACGTTTTAGCAGCCACTGCCGCAGGTTTTGTGCTGCTCGATCCGGCGTCACTCCAAGACCTCTCCTTCCAGCTTTCCTTTCTGGCCGTGCTGCACCTCCTGCTCTTTTTGCCGCTTGCCCCCAAGCCCAACCGGGACTCCGGGAGTCTAGTGCGAGTCGGGCGTTTTTGTGGGGTAAGCCTGCTGATAACCGCTGCGGCAACCTTGGGGACTTGGCCGCTCATCGCCACCGCGTTTCAGCAGATTCCGCTGGAAGCCTTCTGGCTCAACCTCATCATGGTGCCGCTACTAGGAGCGGTGGTCCTGCCCATCTGTTTGGCGGTGGCCTTGCTCAGCGCCTTTCACTTGGGAACACTGCCCTTCGGGTGGCTGGAACACCTCGGCTACGGACTGGTGGAGTTGGTGCTGGAAACGTGGCTGGGCCTCCTGCGGACGCTCCACGGCTGGGGAACGTGGGCTACGCTCGAAATCAAACTGGAGTGGAGCACCTGGTATTTTCTTGGCTACTACGCCGTGACCGTTCTTGGGGGGGGCCTCGTTGTGCGTTGGACACAGAACCTTCAACGAATCCGCAACACCCAAGACTGAGTTAACCCTTCTTCCACTTGCGCATGTCTGTTCCCAGATCCACGCCAAGCCCGTCGGCGATGCGGCTGATGTAGTTGAAGCAGGCGATGACCTGTGTGACAGCAGGGCTCGGACGGGTCTCCAGACCTCAAGGAACAGGCGGGGAAAATCGAATTTTTGGAATCAGCAAGCGTGGCGACACCACTTTGCGAACTCTCTTGATTGGACTGGCGACTCTTCAACAAGGAGGAGTAATGGACTGGCAAGCCCAACACTTCAGAGGGGGAATCTTGCTGAGGACGGGCACAACACTTCAGAGGGGGCAGCCGATTTTTCGATGCTGCTGCGGGCACCGAATGACCTGCCGACCCTCCGGAACTACTACAGCCAGATCACGCTGATTGACGACGCAGTGGGCAACTTGGTGAAACGGTTGCAAGCCTTGTGGAGCAGGATACCCTGGTGATCTTCACGGCGGATCACGGGCTTTCGATGGGGCATCACGGATTCTGGGGACACGGCGCGGCGGCCTGCAGGTCTTTCAATTTGCATCAGGCGGCGCACAGCATTCCGCTCATCGTCAGCCATCCGGGAGCGGTGGAATCCAGACAGTGCAGCAGCCTGCATGTCTCGAACACCGACCTGTTTGCGACCCTCCTCGAGTACATCGGCATCAAGGCTCTAAGTGAACCGCAAACTCCGCTGCCCGCGTGATCCGCACTCCGCAGTGGGTGTACTTCAAATGTTTCCGGGCGAAACCAGATACGAACTTGCCGACGAGCTCTACGATGTGGAGGCGGACCCCGGCGAGACGAAAAACGTCTCGGTCGCAGTGGGTGCGCCCACCACCTGAAGGCTTGTCGGAACGTGGTTGCTGGCGTTGACTGTGGGAAGCGTCAGCACGGGGCATCGGGTTCACCGTTTTGCCGTTGATGCTCACGGTGCCCTGAGAGTGGTCAAAATCCGCTGGAACCGCAGGCGTGGCCTTACTCCTGCGACAATTCGGGTTTGGGAGAAACCGAGACAGCTCTTATCTGGAACTGTTGCACCACAAAATCCGCAATCGCTTCAGGAGTGTTGAGGTCGAGCTGGGGCAGGTCAGGAGGATTGGAAAGCGGCGCGTCCGTCGCAATGGCAAGCACTCCGGAAACGTCCGGATGCAGGAGCCGTTGTCCAAGGCTGGGGCGGTGCAGTTCGATCTTCGGAAAATCCCCCCACTTGAAACCCTCGATCAGCACGAGGTCGAGTTCTGCCAAACTGAGACGTTTGAGCAAATCCGGAAGGGTCGGTTCATCCTGCGCCTCCGGGGTTTCCCGGATCAGCGCCAGACGGGTGCGCGAGGCCACCAGCATTTCCTGCGCCCCGGCCTTGCGCAGTTCGTAGCTGTCCTTGCCGGGGTAATCAATGTCGAACTGATGGTGGGCGTGCTTGATCATGCCGATGCGCAAGCCCTTGGCCTTGAGCAATGGCAGGAGTTGGGTGAGCAGGGTGGTCTTGCCCGTCCCGGAACAGGCGCAGAAGCCCAACAGGGGTGGGGTGTTCACACCAACCGGGGAGCAGGATCGCCTCCAGCACTGAGTTTGACTGCACAGAACTTGAACTCCGGAATCTTGCCGAAGGGATCCAGCCTGTCGGTGGTGATCAGGTTTGCGGCGGCCTCGTTATACGCGAAGGACATGTAGACATTGCCCTCCGGAACCCCGTGATCTCCCCGTGCAAAGGCGGTGAGCTTGCCACGTCGGGATTGCACGGTGAGCGTGGTTCCGGCGTCCACCCCAAGCTGGCCGAGGTCGCTGGGGTTGACACTGACAATGGGAAGCGGTTCGATCGCGTCCAGCACCCCAGCCCGCCGCGTCATGCTACCCGTGTGCCAGTGCTCAAGCTGGCGTCCAGTGATGAAGACGTAGGGGAATTCCTCGTTCGGAAGTTCGGCTGCCTGCGAGAATTTCGCGGGCACGAACTTGCCCCGTCCGCTTGGAGTGGGGAAACCATCGGTGAAGATCACCGGATCGCCGGGATCACCCTCGTTTTCGCAGGGGTAGGTCACGGAGTGATCCTGCTCCAGGCGATCCCAAGTGATGCCCGCCATGCTCGGCGTGGCCTTGCGGATTTCCTCGAAGACATCGGGCACTCCGCGGTAGTTCCACGAAAGCCCCAAGCGCTTGGCCATTTCCTGAATGATCCACCAATCCTGCCGAGAGTCTCCTGGCGGCTCCAGCGCCTGCCGTCCCAACTGCACCTGGCGGTTGGTGTTGGTGAAGGTGCCGGTTTTTTCCGGAAACGCGGAGGTTGGCAGGATCACATCTGCAAAGCCTGCGGTTTCGGTGGGAAAGATATCCTGAATGACAAAATGCTCCAGCCGCGCCAACGCCTCGCGGGTGTGGTTGAGGTTCGGATCGGACATCGCGGGATTCTCGCCCATGATGTAGAGCCCCTTGATGTTACGCTTGTGGATTTCCTCGGTGATCTCCACCACGGTCAAGCCGGGATTGGGATCGAGTGTGGTGCCCCAAAGCTTCTCGAAGAAATGCTTGGCGGTGGGATCGCCCACGGGCTTGTAGTCCGGAAAGACCATCGGGATCAGTCCCATGTCCGATGCTCCCTGCACATTGTTCTGCCCGCGCAGGGGGTGCAGCCCGGTTCCGGGCCGCCCGATCTGTCCGGTCATCAACGCCAGTGCAATGAGGCAGCGGGCGTTGTCCGTGCCGTGGATGTGCTGGGACACGCCCATGCCCCAGAAGATGATGGAGCTTTTCGCAGTCGCGTAGCGCCGGGCGACCTCGCGCAGGGTTTCGGCGGGGATGCCGCAAACCTTGGCCATCCCCTCCGGGCTGTAGTCCTTGAGGTTTTCCTTGAGCGCGTCAAAACCCTCGGTGTACTTGGCGAGGTACTCCTCGTTGCACAAGCCCTCCTCAACGATGGTGTGCATGAGCGCGTTGAAGAGCGCAACATCGGTGTCCGGATTGAACTGGAGGCTGTAGGAGGCGTAACGAGCGAGGTCAATGCGCCGGGGGTCGATCAGGATCAAATCCTTGCCCGCCTGCGCCGCATTCTTGAAGAAGGTTGCGGCGACCGGGTGGTTGACCGGGGTGTTCGAGCCCACCACCATGATCACCTCGGCGTCTTCCACATCCGTAAAGGGGTTGGATACCGCTCCGGAACCGATGCCTTCCAGCAGGGCGACCACGGATGACGCATGGCAGAGCCGTGTGCAGTGGTCAATGTTGTTGTTTCCAAAACCGGTGCGCACCAGTTTCTGGAGCAAATACGCCTCCTCGTTGCTGCCCTTCGCGCAGCCAAACCCGGCAAGGGCTTGCGGGCCCTGCTCGTCCCGGATGCGCTTCAGTCCGCTCGCGGCAACCTCCAGCGCTTCCTCCCAGCTTGCGGGGCGGAAGACCTTGTCGAAATCGCTGGGGTTCAGCAGTTCCACCGTTTTCGGCACGCCTTCGCACCGGATCTGCGGCTGGGTGAGACGATCCGGATGGTGGACGTAATCGAAGCCGTAGCGGCCCTTGACGCAGAGCCGGCTCTTGTTTGCCGGACCCTCGCGTCCCTCGACGCGCAGAATGCGGTTGTCCTTGACATCGTAGGTGAGCAGGCAACCCACCCCGCAGTACGGACATGATGATGCAACGGTCTTGTCCGAAACCTCCAGTCCCACGTTGTCCGAGGGCATCAACGCTCCGGTTGGACACGCCTGCACGCACTCGCCGCAGGCCACGCAGGTGCTGACTCCCAGCGGATCGTTGAGATCAAAAACGATGGTGGAGTGGTCGCCGCGATTCGCATAGCCGATCACGTCGTTGACCTGAACCTCGCGGCAGGCCCGCACACAGCGCGTGCATTGGATGCAGGCGTCCAACTGCACCGAAATCGCCGGATGCGAAATGTCCTGAACCGGTTGCTGCCGTCCTGCAAACCGGGGTTGCACGACTCCGAGTTTTTCCGCCCAAATATCGAGTTCGGAGCGTTGCGTGTAGGGCGATTTTCCCTGCTCCGGCATGTCTGAAAGCAGCAGTTCCACCACCATTTTCTGGGAGTGCAAGGCACGCTCGCTCTGGCTGTTCACCTGCATCCCTTCCTTGGGGTTCCGGCAGCAGGAGGGGGCCAGAACACGCTCGCCATCAATTTCCACGACACAGGCGCGGCAGTTGCCGTCCGGACGGTAGCCAGCCTTGTAGCAGAGGTGCGGGATTTCCGAGCCAGTGCGCTGGGCGGCTTGCAGGATGCTCTCGCCCGGAAGCGCCTCGATGGTCTTGCCGTCCAACTCAAAGCGGACGATTTCAGTCGGAAAGGCATCCATGTGAGTTGATCTCCTCGGGGAAGTAGTTGACCACCGTGCGGATGGGGTTGGGAGCGGCTTGGCCAAGCCCGCAGATCGAGGCGTCCTCCATCGTCTGGGAAAGCTCTTCCAGCAGGGATTGATCCCAACAGGGTTTTTCCATCAGGGGAATCGCCTTGGCGGTGCCCACACGACACGGGGTGCATTGCCCGCAGGATTCGTGTCGGAAGAAGCGCATCGCATTGGTAGCCAGGTCGCGGGCGCGGTCTTTTTGGGAAAGCACGACAATCGCCGCAGAGCCGATGAAACTGCCGTACTCCTGCAAGGTGCCAAAATCGAGGGGCACGTCTCCAAGTGACGCGGGCAGAATGCCGCCGGACGCACCTCCGGGGAAGTAGCCGTAGAACACATGACCGTCCTGCATCCCTCCACAGAATTCGTCAATCAATTCGTGCATGGTGATGCCCGCCGGGGCAATGTGAACTCCGGGGGTGTTGACTCGTCCGCTCACCGAAAACGCTCGCAAGCCCTTGCGTCCGTTACGTCCGTGTGACGCGAACCACGCCCCGCCCTTTTCGAGGATTTCTGGAATCCAGTGCAGCGTTTCAAGATTGTGCTCCAGCGTTGGGCGTCCAAAGAGACCAACTTCCGCAACATAGGGTGGACGCAGCCGGGGCATCCCGCGTTTGCCCTCGATGGACTCGATCATCGCGGATTCCTCGCCGCAGATGTACGCGCCCGCCCCGCGTCGCAGGTGCAGGTCCGGCAATGCTCCCGGAGGGTCGGCGTGCAGCGCAGCAAGTTCGCGGGTGAGAATTTCGCGGCTGGCGGCGTATTCGTCCCGCAGGTAGAGGTACACCGAATCGATGCCCACCGCCCATGCCGCGATCAGCGTTCCCTCCAAAAAGCGATGGGGTGCGGTTTCCATGCAAAAGCGGTCCTTGAAGGTTCCGGGTTCGCCTTCGTCAATGTTGAGCGCCAGCAAACGCGGACCCTCAAAGCCCCGCACGATTTCCCACTTGGTGGACGCCGGGAAGCCCGCGCCGCCCATGCCGCACAAGCCCGCCTGCTTGAGTTCCTCAATCACCGCTTCCGGAGTGCGCTCGCCCGCAAGACATTCCTGATAGCATCGATAGCCGCCGGATTCGCGGTACTGTGCGTAGGTTTGGTAATCGGGCAGGGTGGGGTTGGTGATTCCAGAGGCCACCGTTTGCTGCACGGCTTCTGGAGTGGCTTCGTCCACCGGATTCTGTCCGACCACTGCAACCGGAGCGTGTTGGCAACGACCCACGCAGGGAACCGGCTGGAGACGGATTCCGTTGCCAAGGGATTGCTGGAGCGCGTCAATCAGGCCAGCGGCTCCGGCCATCGCGCAGGATACCGAATCACAGACACGGACGGTCAGCAGCGGCGGTGGTGCTTCCCCTTCCTTGACCACGTCAAAGTGATGATAGAAGGTTGCCACCTCATACACCTCCGTGTGTGAAAGCCGATACTCCTCGGCCAGTGCAACCAAGTGCGCCGCTGACAAATGCCCCTTCGCATCCTGAAGCTTGTGCAGCGCCTCAATCAGCAAATCGCGTTGGCGGGGCAGGTGTCTGAGTCGTTCCCGGACCTCCGCCAGCACCTTCGTATCCACGATGCGTCCGCGTACCTTGCCGCGAGGTTCCCGGAAACCGCCGCCCTTGCGATGCTTGCCTCCTGTGTCCATTCAATGCCTTTACTCCAAAGTCTTGGTGAAAATCCTTTTGCAGTTCCATACGTTTCTTTAGTGATGACCCCCGGATTTGCTTGAAAGCCAGTCTGCCGGAAGTTGGTGAAGATGTCGATATGTTCTCAGATCAGGGCAGCAATTGCATGGTGATGCTATCCGTCAGCAGGAATCCGGAGGGGGTGAGCCGGAAATGTGATGGGTGCCAGATGGCCTTGCCATCCTTGTGAAGCCATTCCAACAGGGGATGCGGATGCGGATGCTCCATCTTGAAATGCTGCCTCCACGCTTCCAGATCGGCTCCTCCAACCCGCCGCAACTGGAGTAAAAACCAATCCTGAACCTGACAAACTGCTTGCCCTGAAGTCCAGAGGGGTGGTGGAGTTCACCGCAAATGAGGGATGGGTGACCCGCAACAAGTCCAGCAGCCCTGCTTTTCGGTGATCCCTGCTCAGAAGACACCCCAAATTTCATTAAAAATCATATTAATATCAAATATTTGAACGATTCAGAAAAAAATGAATTTTGGTGTTGACATAGGGGGGAGGGGCATGTTATAACGACATCTACTGACTCGTAAACCCAATTCCGGGGGAGTGAGTCAGTTGCTGGCTTATTACCCAATTTCGGGCGAGTGAGTCGGTTTGAAGTACGCGGATTCAGCGCTCCAATTCCGGGCGAGTGAGTCGGCTTATGGTTCATTGCCCCATCCTCGAGACAATGAACCGTTTTT
>PBTB01000041.1 GCA_002726945.1 Deltaproteobacteria bacterium
GCACTTTGACTACCTTCAGTGGGGGCACTCCACGAACTATCATAAATTATATCAGTTACTTGTATCAGTGCAAAGTGTTTTTCGGCAGACCCTAATGTCTTGCGTGACGACCTGAGCTTCGATGTTTGTTAGAAGCTATTGACCGACACGACTTATGACCAACAAAACGAAACCGCCTTCAAAGAGAACCCGCAACGCTTTCCGGATGGCGGAGGCGATGTCGCATGATCTCGCCCTGAAATCCCGCCGTCCAAGCACGGGAACGGATTCCGGCATTCTTGGTCTGCTACCGAACAAGACGATCCACGAGCAAATCCGGGAACTGCGGCGTTTGGATGTGGACGCCTACATCCAGCGCGTGGTGTTGCCTTCTGAGAACCAGAAACGCCTCAGCACCCAAGAGGTGATCCAAAAGCTGGGCGGAAAGCTGATCTCCGAGGATTCTGATGGTCCGCTGTACACGGCAGAACTGGAATTCCTGATGAGCGGGCGGTTGCGTCGCATTGGGGTGCTGGCGCAGAATCACAAGGCCCAGAACGGCATCTGGTACCCCCATCACCACCGACTGGCAGCGGAGAAAATCCGCTTCTTCGCGTCTCACTCCATGCCACTCGTGACCTTNATGGACACCCCTGGAGCGGCTGCGGATTCTGAGGCCAACCTGCAAAACCAGGCACATAGCATCTCGTTCCTGATCGCCGAGATGTCCAACCTCCAGCTTCCGGTGGTTGGCGTCGTTTTCGGATGCGGCTATAGCGGAGGCGCGATTCCTTTAGCAACGGCGAACGTGCTGCTCTCCATCCGCGAGGGGGTCTTCAACACCATCCACCCCCGCGGTTTGAGCAACATCGCCCGCAAGTACAACCTCTCGTGGCAGGAGTCCGCCAAGTACATTGGCGTGTCCTCGTATGAGTTGTGGGATCAGGGCTATTTCGATGGCATTGTCGATTTCAGCCTCTCGGACCCGAATCGGGTGTTACCGCTCAAGACTGCGATCCTCAGTGCGATTGAGCATGTGGAGGAGAATGCACGGGACTTCCTGAAAGAAAACCCCTTCTTTTTTGANCACTACCGTGACAGCATTCAGCACTACCTCAATCCCTCTGAACTGCTGATCGAGAACAACCGCAAGACCGACCGCACCCCAACCGGAACCCTCAACATTTTCGGGGNNGTCTATCGTTNNNCNCGCTANCTGNGGTTGCGGCAACGCATCACCAGCCGCTCNGTTCACCAATACTCCCGGCTCAGCCATCGCAAGACGCCCAGTGGGATGCTGCTGGAACGGCAAGCCCGAGAGCGGGAGGAGAAGTTCACGCGCTGGCTGGAGGCTCCGCTGGAACTACGCTACCACGATGGGCTCAACAAACGCTTCCAGCAGTATCAAAACGCACAGGACAACCGCAGCAAGGAGCGCGGACGCTTCGCAGCTTTTTTCATGGGCGACCCTCGCGAGAACTACGACAAGGCGCTGGATGANCTCGTTTTTGATGCGTTGTTNTATCTCTACAATTTNTGGAAGGACAGCATCCACGAGAACCTCCTGAACCTCAATCAGCACCTCGGCACCCTCGCTGTGTTGGAAACGCTTCCTGAGCAGCCGGACTTGCTGACCCTCCTGCGCCTNCCGGAAATCCGGAAACGCTTCGAGAATACCTTTCCAAACCTCCTGCTCTTCGACCTGCTCTACAATCAAGTGATTGACGGCCTGCCTTCGATTGCTGGAGAACTCAAGGGCAGCAACCGTATTTCGGAAGAGTCGGTGGCCAAGCTCTTTGACGAAGCGCTGGAGCGGGCGCTTGCCCAGCTTGAGCAATCCGAACTTCCCGTGGACCGTGAGCAAACCCGCAAGCGCTTTTTCGACTGGCTCAGCGCCTTCATCTCGCAGAAAACCTGCGACGATGTGATGGGAACGATCAGCGCGTGGAAGCGGGTGGTGTTTCCGCGCATGAGTCCTCCNCTCTTTGGGCTGGTGCGCTACTACTTCTCCGGACTGCTACCCTCGTTGCATGAATCCCAGCAAGGGAGCGGAAAATTCAACGGCAAGATCACTCCCAAGAACATTGGCATCAAGGATTTCTGGAACCGGCTGGACCAAGCTTACAAGGACCTCCTCATCCAAAATCTGCTGCGATCCTGCAAGCGCAAAACCATTGCACCTAACGAAATCATCGACCGCTTCTNCNCGGNCTTCCNGGAGTTTTACGCTGACCGCATCACCGCGAANCCCCTCCAGTTTCCGGGCTTCCGGGAGNCCATCGAAAGAGCTTTGGCNCAAGGCATTGTGCCCTGTGGCGTGGTGACCGGGCTGGCGCAATTCACTCCGGACTCGCAGGCGGAAGGCCGTGCTGCCGAAAAAGCAGCGGCGCCCTTCCGGGTGGGGCTGGTGGTGAGCAACAGCGCATTTCAGGCCGGAGCCTTCGACATGGCGAGTTGCGAGAAAGTTTGTCGCTTGCTCGACGAATGTGCCCGCCTCAAGCTTCCCGTCATCTTCTTCATCTCCTCGGCAGGGATGCAAACCAAGGAAGGTGCAGGCGCTCTGTTCTCGATGGCGATCATCAACGACCGCATCACGCGCTTTGTGAAGGAACTCGACCTGCCCGTGGTTTGCTTCGGCTACCGCGATTGCACAGGTGGGGCGCAGGCGAGCTTTGTCACGCATCCACTGGTGCGGACCTACTACCTCTCCGGGGCGCAGATTCCCTTTGCCGGACAACTTGTTGTCGAAAGCCATTTGCCTGCGCATTCCACGCTCGCCAACTACCTCTCCCGGACTCCGGAGACGATGGATGGACTCGTGATCAATCCCTTCGACGAGGGGCTTGACGAGCGCCTCCGGGAGATCGACCCCGACTTGCCGGTTCCGCAAAACACGGTGAGTGAGGTGATGGGGCGGGTCTTGTCCGGAGAGTATCAGTTGCAGGTCGGCGTGGAGGCCGAGGGGGGCAGCCTCAGTCAGGAGCAGCTCAACACTGATCCGATCCGCCGGGTGCTGATCCACGCCCGAGGCTGCACGGCCACCCGCCTGATCCGGGCATCGCAGTCGGCAGGTCTGGAGGTCGTGCTGGTCGCCTCTGATCCGGACATCGAGAGTTACCCAGCCTCCTTGATTCGCAAGCAGGACCGCCTCGTGTGTATTGGTGGCAGCACCCCGCAGGACAGCTACCTCAACGCGATGAGCGTGATCCGCATTGCCGAGCAGGAGGAAGCGGACGCGATTCATCCGGGGATTGGTTTTCTTTCCGAATCAGCCCGCTACGCCCGCATCTGCCGCGAACATGGTTTCAATTTCATCGGGCCGCGTGCGCACAGCATGGACCTGATGGGCAACAAATCCAATGCGATCGCCACCGCCCGCAGTCTCAAAATTCCGGTAGTTCCGGGTAGCGAGGGAGCCTTGGTGGACCCCGTCCACGCAGCGGGGGTGGCGGAGGAAATCGGCTTTCCAGTCTTGATCAAGGCGACACATGGCGGTGGCGGCAAGGGCATCCACATCGTGGATGCCCCGGAAGAATTCCAGGCCATCTTCTCCCGGATGTCCCAGGAGGCGTTGAGTGCCTTTGGAAACGGCGATCTCTATCTGGAGAAGTTCATCGGCTCGATGCGTCACTTAGAAGTGCAGGTGATCCGGGATTTGCAGGGCAACTCGAAGCTGCTGCACATCCGGGATTGCTCAGTTCAGCGCAGCTATCAGAAGCTCATCGAGGAATCCGCATTCGCCCTGCCTCAGGAAATCCGCCACGAAGTTTTCGACCACTCACTCCGACTCATTGATGAGATGGATTATGTGGGGGCGGGCACGGTCGAGTTCATTTACGACCTCAAGAACTGTTGCGTGTATTTCATGGAAATGAACACGCGCTTGCAGGTTGAACATCCGGTCTCGGAGATGGTCACAGGGGTGGACCTTGTGCAGCAGCAGTTCGGCATTGCCTCGGGCGAGAGCATCGCTCAACTCAAGCCCCGCAACGATGGACACGCCATTGAAGTCAGGATCAACGCAGAGCGTGCGGAAATCACCGACTCAGGTGAGTTGCGCTTTGTGCCGGCTCCGGGAGAAGTCACCGATTTCTACTTTCCAGAAGTGCCCCATGTGCGCGTGATCCCTGCCGTGCAACCCAACTCAGTGGTTTCTCCGCACTACGACAGCCTCATCGCGCAGGTCATCGTTTGGGGCAGATCCCGGCGAGAGGCGGTGACACGGCTCAGCGATTACTTGGGCCGAGTGCGCATCCACGGAGTGCCGACCAATCTGGAACTACAACGCATGATCCTTGACGATGCCGTCTTCCGGCGCGGACGCTTTGACACGGACTTCCTCAAGGGATTCTTTGCACGGATTGAGGCGAAAGAACTCATCGGCCGGACGCAGGAGGCTACCGGAAAGGCGGCGGATTCCATGGATCGCAGTGCCATTGAGTTGGAAGGCGGCAGCGAGTTGAAAGTGCTGTCTCCACAGATGGGCGGGTTCTATCGCTCTGTTTCCCCGGAAGAGGATGTGCTGGTGGCGGAAGGCAGTGTGGTGGATGTCAACCAGCCACTCTGTCTGCTGGAATCCATGAAGGTGTTCTCTGAATTGAAACTGCGCTCCTTCCGCAGTGCGGCGGGGGATGGGCTTTATCCGGAAACCAGTCGCTACCGCATCACACGCATCCTCGTCGAAGACAAGCAGACCGTGAGTGCCGGAGATTTGCTCTTCATCGTGCAACCCGTCGAAACTTAGACAGAAACGGTCTTATTGCGAGGAGGCCGCGAGACGGGGTTGTGCGGGGGCGGATGGCATGAGATTCGCGATGTTGCCGTACTTGACCTTGCCCTGAAGCAGACGGTAGTCGATCCTGCCCGGAGTTGGTCTCTTGCTGCCCTGCCGGGTCATCAGCCATGCCAGCCGCCACACGCTGCGCGTGATTTCCTCATCGGTCATGGGACGTGGCCCGGCGGCCTGTGGATTGTCCCCGTCATGGGCCACTGCTTCTTGGCCCACAACGGGAGTGGTGCCCGCCAGCAACAGGACAAGAGCGAGGAGCAGGCCGAGAGTTTTTGTTGCCTGAATCATCCGACTTCCATATCTGATCATTGGTCAGGAACGGTTTGCGTCAAGAGAGTCCGCGTTGCAAAGGGTCTCAGCGTCCGGGCTTGCAGATGAGTTGCGCCCGTTCGTACTTGCCAAAGCGCTGGGTGGCGAGTACGTCAAAATCGCCGTGACAGCGTTGTACCGCCTTGGCTTGGAACTCGCTGAGATCCCCTTCCTTGTAAAACACCTCATCCACCTTCGGGGCACACCCGAACAGCAACAACACCGCCAGCAGCACCCCGCTCACACCTCTTCCTGTCACTGACGCACAACCACGAGGTGAAGAACCGTTCGGGACCATGGGTGCGTTTTGTGGGGCGCGTGTTGTTTGAAGGCTTGGGCGATCTTCTGGAAGGTTGCTGAGTCCAGCAACAACCGGAGTTTCCCAAAATACCCCGTGTTGTTGCGAGGCTCAAGCCATTCTTGAATTCGGTTCGCCGAAAGTTGCAGTTCGGTCGTGTAGGGTTTTGCGCTGCAAACCGCTACAGAATACCCCGATTGCAGGCGTTCGTCAAGGGCTTTCTTGGTCAGAGTGCCGTCTTTTTTCTGAAGCGGCTGGTAGATTTCCTCCTCGGCTTCCAAAAATGCCTGTTTTGTCGGCTCATCCAGTAAGTCAGCTGCCAACAGACTTGAAAGCCGAGGGGCCTTGCTGGGCAAAGAGAGGGCGAGGAGCAGTCGTCCTGCGGGAGCGAGCAAGCCGGAAAGTTCGGCCAGTTGCCCGGAAATCGGAGGCTCCAGTTCGGTAGGAAACCAGCCCAAGATGCGCTCAAAGCGGATGCTTGTGGAGGTCAGTTGCTCGGTGATTTCCTCCAGATTCCCCTCATGCCAAACGCACGCTGGATGCTCAGAATCGGAATCGGGGCCGGTCCAAAGTGTGCAATTACCCCCTGCGGGTAGCCAGACGTGGACCCCCTCGTCTGGAGTTTGCCGACGCAGTTCAGGGGTGAGCAATCCGGAGGTGGGTTCCAGCGCCAGCGTGAGAGAATTGCGTTGGAGTTGGGCGTGCACAAAAAGGTCCGTGCGAATTTGCGACAACACCTCCGTGCTGGTGTTGCAGGTCCGTTCTTCCCAATCCGGGCCCTGCGATTCGGCCTCGCTTTCCAGCAAGGCCGCGATCATGGCTTCGCGCCGATGCAACACCCCTGCTCGTAGGTGCTGTTCGTATCCTTGGTCCGATGGCTGATAGAACACCCGCCCCTGCAAGGCGTCCGGGAGGTACTGCTGCGCCACCCAATGGTCCCGGTAGGCGTGGGGATAAAGATAGCCTTCGCCATGCCCGAAGCTTTCCTTGTCCCGATTGGCGTCCTTGATGGGATTGGGGACCTCGTCCTTAGATTCGGATTCCACTGTCCGCAGCGCGTCAAAGAATGCAAACGCACTGTTGCTCTTGGGGGCGGTGCTGAGGTACAAGCAGGCCTCTGCGAGATGAAAGCGGCCCTCCGGCATCCCCACATAGTCAAACGCCTGCGCGGCAGACGTGACCACCGGGAGGGCTTGTGGATCGGCCAGCCCCACGTCTTCCGCCGCAAAGATCGTCATCCTCCGAAACAGAAAACGGGGTTCCTCGCCGCCGAGGATCATCTTCGCCATCCAGTAGAGCGCTGCATCCGGATCGGACCCACGCATGGCCTTGATGAATGCCGAGGCGGTATCGAAATGCACATCGCCGTCCTTGTCATACAAGACCGCCCGCCGCTGGATGGAGTCCTCGGCGACCTCCAGTGTGACCGGCACCACACCGTTTGCGTCCGGAGGAGTGGTCTGCACCGCGAGTTCGAGCGCGTTGAGGGCCGAGCGGGCATCCCCGGACGCCACCTGTGCGAGATGCTCGCGGGCTTCCGGAGCAAACGCCACCTGATGTTGTCCAAGCCCGCGTTCGGAATCCGCCAGTGCCTGATCCAAAAGGTGCTCGATGTGTTCGGCCTCCAGCGCATGCAATTGAAAAATCCGGGAGCGGCTGAGCAAGGCCTTGTTGACCTCGAAGTGCGGATTCTCGGTCGTTGCACCGATCAGCACGAGGGTGCCGTTCTCGACATGCGGGAGCAGTGCGTCCTGCTGGGCCTTATTGAAGCGGTGGACTTCGTCAATGAACAACAGGGTGCGAATCTGACGGGTGCGCCACGCCTCTTGTGCTTGCTCCACGCACTGCCGGATGTCACTGATCCCGGCAAGGACTGCGTTGATCGAAAGAAAGTCGGAGCGTGTGGTCTGCGCGATGATGCGGGCAAGGGTCGTTTTGCCACTTCCGGGAGGGCCGGAAAAGATGACACTGGAGAGTTGATCAGCCTCGATCGCCCGACGCAACAGTCGTCCGGGAGCCAAGACATGAGCTTGCCCCACGAATTCCACCAGCGTCCGGGGGCGCATACGCTCAGCCAACGGTGCCAGTCGTTGACGCACCATGTCGGCGGCGTGATCCAAGAGTGGGGCGTTTGGGTTGCGTTTGGGCATAATGTGACGGTCTCCCGACCAGATTACGCAACTGCGAAGCTCACGGCAAGCCCGGGATCAGGGTGCCAGTAAAAGTGAGACTTTTTACCGACGCGACTGGACAACGGTCCATCATTACAAGCCGGCTCACCTCGGACGAGTCAAGGCTCTGGCCAAAAAAGGGACGCTCGCCACCCTCTGTCAATGGTTTCAGAAATCAATGGAACCCGAATCCGTCCCGAAAGCGGATCCCGTCAGAACCCTCATTCAATACATCCAAAACCGGCCCGGACAGTTTGGCTGACCCAACGCTCTGGAAAGCCAACTCCCCCCTGGCTCAAAGCAGCTTGAAAGCTCCCACCGGCATCTCCTTCAAAAACGCCTCAAAATCCCGGGAGCCTCGTGGAAGTTGGAGAATGCCGACTCCATGCGGGTTCTCAGGGTCGCCCGAAAAAATCAGCGCTGGACGCACTACTGGGAGCAGCACACACTGGACTAATTGGGCGAAAGTCTCACTTTTACTCCTCCCCCATCCACTTGGGGATGGGCAGATTCTGAGAGCGCAGGAACCCGGGGTTGAAGAGCTTGGACTGGTAGCGCGATGCAGAATCGGCGAGGATTGTGACGATGGTTTTACCCGGACCCAATTTTTCCGCCAGCCGGATCGCTCCAGCGATGTTAAGCATCGCGGAGCCACCGAGCGGCAAGCCCTCCTCACGAATGAGGTCAAAGCCGACTGGCAACGCCTCGGCATCGGGAATCTGGAAAGCGTGATCCACCGGAGCGTCCTCCAAATTAGCGGTGATGCGCCCCTGCCCAATGCCTTCCGTGATCGAGTTGCCCTCGGCCTTCAGTTCTCCGGTGGTGTAGTAACTGTAGAGCGCTGCGCCTCCGGGATCGGCGAGTCCGATGACGACCTCCGGGTTGCGCTCCTTGAGGAACATGCCGACCCCCGCGAGCGTTCCGCCGGTCCCCACCGAACAGATGAACGCATCCACTTGGCCGTCGGTCTGTTCCCAGATTTCCGGACCCGTGGTTTCATAGTGCCCCTGACGGTTGGCGACGTTGTCGAACTGGTTCGCCCAGATCGCCCCGTTCGGTTCTGTCTTTGCAAGTTCCTCGGCCAACCACCCGGAGTATTTGACGTAGTTGTTCGGATCGCGGTAGGGCACTGCTGGCACTTCCCGCAAGTCCGCCCCACAAAGCCGGAGCATGTCCTTCTTCTCCTGACTTTGTGTGTCTGGGATGACGATCACGGTGCGGTAGCCCCTAGCGTTGCCGACGAGTGCGAGGCCGATGCCCGTGTTGCCTGCCGTGCCCTCGACGATCACGCCTCCGGGCCTTAGCTGCCCCTGCCGCTCTGCGTCCAGCACAATCGCCTTCGCCGCACGGTCCTTTACGGATCCGCCCGGATTCATGAACTCTGCCTTGCCCAAAATCGTGCATCCCGTGCGTTCGGAAGCCTTGCGGAGCTTGATCAGCGGCGTGTTGCCAACGGCGTCAACGAAGTCGGAGCAGATCATGGAAAAGGGTGGTTAGTCGGGGGCGGCTTTCCGCCGGGAATCCGGAACACCAGCTTTTGGAAAAAGTGCCCGGAGGTTGCGCCCAGCACCATCCAGAAGAATGCGGAGGTGAACAGCGAGGCCACGGCAAACTGTACGGAAAGCGCTGCCGGAACATTGCTCTCCAGCATATGCGGATGCGGTGCGCCGATGACATGGGGCAAGGTGATCACAACCACTCCAAGCAATCGGGGAAGCAGTGTTTTTGTCTCCACGAACAGGCCAATCCCAAGCGCTGTGGCGATCACGGTGCCGACCCACCACGCCTGCCGGGCTTCCAACCCTGCTGCCGTCATCCCCGGAAGCTCCGGAGGCAGCCCCAGTGCTGGTGCGCCTACGAACACGACAAATCCTGCCGCGCCCCAAAGCAGCCCTGTGTTGAAATCCACCGGCTTGCCACGCAAGAGGTAAACCGCGACCAACAGCAACGCAAACGCGACCCCGGTGACAATATTCGACATGCACGTGTAGAGTGTGCGTTCCAAACCATCGTTGGGTGCCCAGTCCTCCTCTTCGTGAGCATCGTTGGAAGCGGTTGCCTCATCGTGTGAATGCCCAACGGCGTCACCCTCAAAGGTTTCCGCGTGCAGGATCAACGGCGTCACCCGCAACTCCTGCGCACCCGTCACCAGCACTCCGCCAATCACTCCGGTGAGCAACACCACCAACAGCGAACGTGAGATCATGGCCTTTGTCTTCTGAAAGCTTAGTGACAGGGAAACGCTACTGAGTGACGGGTGTCGTGCGCTGCGTTATGCAATACGTCTCCGGAACCTTGTGCAAAGCCAACTGCGTAAATCAACGCAATTCCAGCGATGGCCATCAACAGGGCCGCAACCGTTCGGGTGGTGATTCCGGCAAATCCTTGGAATCGATCAAGTGCCTGAATGGACATGGGTATCTCCTGAAATGAATTGACAGACTGCTCCGCGTCTCCGCGACGTTTCCCGCAGTCTGCCTCCAAAGGACGGGAACAGCCCCCGTGAAAAAATGCCCTCTAAAGTTAAGCATCTCTGGTACAAAGACAAGTCGCTTTGCAACGGATTCACGAAAAAAACTCAGAGCCGCAGCACCTGCCGGACGAGCGGAGCGGCCTGAGGAAAATGCAGGTGAACGTAGGAGGCGTGGAGCGTTTCCGTGCCAAACCCCTCGCGGCGCAAAACTCCGGTGGAGTGGCGCATGACCGTCCAAAGGTTCGCCAATTCCGACTCTTCCACCCACTCCGAGTGATGGAACTCGTGACCTCGTGCTTCCGGAAGTCCCTCGGCCACCCCTCGGCAGTAGCCAAAATGCTGAAGCCGATCCGTCATCCGCACCGTTCCGGGAACCACACCCGCCATTGGAAAACCACGTCCGTCTTTCGTTTCCAAGTTTTCTGCCAGCAGCATCAATCCGCCGCACTCCGTATAGCAGGGCATTCCAGACGCAACCGCCTCGCGCAAGGATTTGAGCATCGTGCCATTCCCGGAAACCCTTTCTGCGAACACCTCCGGGAATCCTCCGCCAAGCACGAGGCCATCAAGCTTTTCTGGCAATGCCGCATCGCTCAAGGGCGAGAACGGCACCACTTCCGCGCCCTGCTCACGTAGCCACTCGAGATTGGCGCGGTAGTAAAAATGAAACGCCGCGTCCTGCGCCACGCCAATGCGCTTTGGGAACGTCGCAGGCTGCGGGGTTTCAGAGCGTAAACAACTTTCCTCAGCAGGTGATTTCACCACTTCCAGAATCGACTTGATCTCCAAATGCCGCTCGGCCAACCCGGCAAGCACCTCCGGTTCCGGAAGTCCGCGTTCCACACTGGCTTGCAAGCCGAGGTGACGCTCCGGCCAGGCGAGTTCCGGGAGTTTGGGCACGATCCCCAGCAGCGGCACTTGGAGGCTGGCGCACGCTTTCCGGAGGTAGGTGGCGTGACCCTCGCTGCTGACTTGGTTGAGGATCACGCCCAAGCAGCGCTCCGGCTCCGCCTCGTTCAGGAAGCCCCGGATACTCGCTACGATGGAGCGTCCCGTGTGGGCACAGGGTACCACCAACACCAGTGGCCAGCCGAGCCAGCGGGCGATCTCGAAAGTGCTGCCTTCATCGTTGTCCGGATTCGCTCCGTCGAACAACCCCATCACACCCTCAACCACGCCAACCGTATTTTGGGTGAAGCGCTCGGCAGCGTTTCGGACCTCGGTTTCCCCCATGATCCACGCATCCAGATTCACTGAACCGGTTCCGGCATAGGCGTGGTGGTATCCCGGATCGATGAAATCCGGCCCAACCTTGAACGGCTGCACCAAAATTCCGCGCTGCCGTAGTGCCGTCAGCAGCATCACCACTACCGCCGTCTTTCCACTGCTGCTCTGTGTTCCGGCGATGATGATCCCGTTTTGTCTCATTGCATCTGTATCAAACGAACCTCAGAATCAGCAGCCAGATCCGGAATCCAGCGCTGCATGCCGCGCTTGGGAGCCGGATGCAGCCACGCCACCGCAGGAATCCGCTGGGTGAGCCGCTGGAGTTGTCTGCGGAAACGCAGTTTTTCGGTAGGGAACGAAGCTCCGGATTCAGGCGTGAACAAGCCGTCGCTGCACAGCAACACGCGGTCTCCGGGCAAGACTCCGGCTTTTTGCACCATCTGCGTGAGTTTCCAGAGGGCGTGGTGCAAGAGGCTTTTTCCAGAGGCTTCCGTCAAATTTGCCAAACACAAATCTGCCGCCTGCGCCGTGCCGCGCTTGACACGCCATGCCAAATCATCGTGCTGGAGCAGCAGGATTTGGAAGCGCCGCGCTGCCTGCCGCAGTCCCAAGCTCCGGATTGCCTCCCGTGCCACACCCAGAAATTTCAATGCTCCGGCAGAGCGGCTGGCATCCACGAACAACCAAACCAGTGGACGGCGTTGTGGCTTGCGGTAGCGCAGGCTCAACTTCTTGCCAACCTGCCATCCTTGCTTGCTTGATTCCTGGACGGTCGCCCCCCAGTCCACCCGGCTTTCCACCTTCGGACGCATCACAATCCGACTCGCTCCAGCCACGGGAAGCGGACGCTTGGGGGCAGGCACTGGACGGCCCCACCACTCCTGCAATGGATGGTTCGTCAACCGTTCCGTTTGCTCCAGCTTGATGGGATCCTGACGTGCCTGATGCGGGGTGGAGGCAGTCACGAGCGGAGAGTGAGCCGAGCGCTCACGGGAGGGAGTTTCGGCTTCCGGAGGCTGGGTGCGAGGGGGGTTCGGCGGTGGCGGAGTCTGAGGTTTGGAAACTTGCCGATGCGCCAAGCAGAGCGTCCACGCCTCTGCAAGATCGTCCTCGCGAACCTCGTCATCGCCCTGCCATGCGGCGGAACAACGAGCGGTGCGCAGCACCCCGAGGTCGGCGCGAACACCCTCCAGTTGCAGCGACGCGGCTTGCTCGGCAACGGCAGTGCGCAGCTCCTCCGGAATGCGGATCGTTTGCAGTCGTTCCCGTGCGGCCCGCAACTTCTGCCAAAGTTTTTCCAACCATGTGGTGTGTTCTGCCCGAAACCCCTCCGGATCGTCCTCAAAGGCCATCCGCGCCCGCACGATTTCGCGGCGCTGCTCCGGTGTGTAGTCGTCCCGGATGAGAACTCCGTGCGTGAAGCGATCCAGAAGCTGTGGGCGCAGGTCACCTTCCTCTGGATTCATGGTTCCCACCAGAATGAAGCAGGCGTCCACCTGCCGAGAAAGGCCGTCGCGCTCCAGCCGGTACTGTCCGCTCGCGGCGGCATCCAGCGTCAGATCGACCAAGTGATCCGGAAGCAGGTTCACCTCGTCAATGTAGAGAACCCCTCGGTGTGCCTGCTCCAAGAGTCCGGGCTGCTCCCGCCATTGTCCCTGCTCCACGAGTTGCGTGGCATCGACTGCGCCGAGCAGCCGATCCTCCGATGCCCCCAGCGGCACCTCGACAAACGGGGCGGTTCCGGAATCCTCGGCAGGCAGGATTTCCTGAAACGCCCGCACCAGCGTGCTCTTCGCGCAGCCGCGATGCCCCATCAGTACCACTCCCCCCAGTTTCGGGTCAATCGCGTGGTACAGCAACGAGTGCTTCGCCAAGTCCATTCCGACGATGGCGGTGAACGGAAAGGAGGTTGTGGTCATGGTTACAACAAGAGTAAGTTCTCAAAGGGGGGGCGATTTTTCCAGCGATAGGTTTGAAAATCCCGTTGATCGGTGGAGAGGATGCGTCCATGCCCAAAGTGTTCGGCGAGCAAAACCAGTGAGGCATCGGCCAAATCCATAGGCAGATCGGAGTATTTGGCCATCAGTGTGCTGATGCAGGGAATCTGCTTTTCGGGAATGGGGTGAACCTGAAAAGCGCCAGCCTCCCAACTTGACAAAAACCGCTGCTGGGCCTCGGTTCCCATGCGATTAAGCAAAAGATGACAGGTTTCAGTGAGAACGGGCCAAGTTGTAATCATTGGCTCCTGCAATTTCTTCAGAGCGGCTTTGGCCGTTTCATGGTAGTGGTCCCGCCGATTGGCCAAGGCCAGCCAAAACCCGGTGTCAACGAGGATCATGTTTTTGGTCCCATGAGGAAGCCAGCTTGGATTTGTAGGTTGCTCCAAGTTCCGGTTCGGCTTCAGCGCACCCAATAAACCCCGTAGTGGCAAACACTTCCTTCGCAGAGGTGGGACGTTTACAAACCGTCTGGTAATAGACTTCCAGGGCACGGCGGATGATTTCAGACACCGACGCCTGAGTTTGTTCTTGAATCTGGGTGAGTTGTGCCGCGTGTTCTGCACTGAGTCGAGCATTGAGTCGCATGTTCTATCCCTCGATTGAAATTGTCTTACAATTGTATGACAAAAAACATTTGGAGTCAAGGCAGCGCATCTCACCTTCCATTGACTGCCTTCTCCGTGCAGACCGCATTTTATTCCAACTCCCCCTGAATCTCGATGATCGAGGATTCAAGCGCATCCAGCGTTTCCGGGGCGGCGTCTTTCCAGAGTTCTCGCTCATGGGCTTCGAGCAGACGCTGGGCGGCGTCGCGCAGGGCAAGCGGGTTGTGGTCTCGGAAGAACTGCTGCTGCTGTGGATCGAGTAACAGCTTTTGGGCGATTTCCTCGTACTGGTAGTCCGCCACGATGTCGCAGGTGGCGTCGTAGCCAAAGAGGTAATCGACGGTCGCGGCCATCTCGAACGCGCCCTTGTAACCGTGTTCGCGCATCCCGGAAATCCACTTCGGGTTGAGGACGCGGCTGCGGAAGACGCGGTTGAACTCCTCTTTGAGGGTGCGGATGCGAACCTTTTCCGGATTCGCAGAGTCGCCGTGGTAGGTGGCCGGCGCCTGCCCGCGCAGTTCGGAGACGGCGGCGTGGAGTCCGCCCTGGAACTGGAAGTAGTCGTCGGAATCGAGCAGGTCGTGTTCGCGGTTGTCCTGGTTCTGGTGGACGATTTCCACGGAGGAGAGCCGGTTCCGGAGCAGGTCGATCTCCTCGCTGCTGGAGCCGTCGGCGCGGTAGGCGTGGCCGCCCCACTTGAGGAAGACCTCGGTGAGGTCGCCCTTGGTCTCCCAGTTGCCTGCGTCAATCAGGGGCAGCAGGCCCGTGCCGTAGCATCCGGGGCCGGAACTGAAGACGCGCAGTTCGGCAAGTTGCTCGGCTGCTTCCGGGGCGTATCCCGACTGCACGAGCTGCCGCTGATCCCGGAGCCACGCCGCCCGGATCGGGTTCAGTGCTTCCGGCTCGTCCAGCGTGGCGAGGCGCTTGGGGATCGTCGAGAGTAGCCGCATCGCGTCACCGAAGGCATCCCGGAACATCCCGGAGACCCGCAGCACCACATCAACGCGGGGCCGTCCCAGCACCGACACGGGCAGAATCTCGAAATCAACGACGCGCCCGGAAATCGGTTCCCAGACCGGCTCGCAACCCCAGAGCCAGAGCGCCTGCGCGAGGTCGTCGCCGCCAGTACGCATGTTCGACGTGCCCCAGATCACCAGCGCCAGCGTCTTCGGCCAGTCTCCATGATCGGCCCGGTAGCGTTCCAGCAACTCGTCGGCGAGCCGCTGCCCGCACTTCCACGAGGTCTGGGTTGGGATCACGCGGGGATCGATCGAGTAGAAATTGCGTCCGGTCGGCAGCACGTCAATACGCCCCCGCGTCGGCGCTCCGGAAGGGCCGGGCGCGAGGAACTTGCCGGAAAGGCCGTCCAGCAGCCGCTGTGGTTCCAGTGCACAGCGATCCAAGCGCGGAATCAGCGTTTCGTGCAGCCAGCGACGTAATGCCTGAAGCCCCTCATTTTCCGGAAATTCCGTTTGTGGCAGCCGTTCGTCCTGAGCTTGTCGAAGGGTAGGCGGATCGATGCTGCGGGCTTCGACAGGCTCAGTCCGAACGGGATTGATTCCACATTCGTGTGCGACCCAAGCCCGCGCCAGTTCCTCCACGCGGTCGCGCTCCGAGTTTGAGAGGGAATCGAGGTCGAAATCCGGCGGCTTGTCGAGCAGCGCCTGGAGCAGTCCAGGACGCTCCGCCGAGGACATCCGCAGCAGACTGAGCAGAAAATCAAGGCGCCGTTCGTGCTGCGGGACTTTCCCGAAGATGTGCAGCCCGGAACGAATCTGGCTTTCCTTGAGCTCGCAGAGGTAGTTGCTGAGGGCGTTGAGCCAGTCATCCTCGTCCGGAAGCTCCTCGCGCCATGGGGCTTCCTCCAGCAGATGCTCGATCTCGTGTTCGAGTTCGTGCGCCCGTTCCGGATACATCGTCTCGCACTGCGCGTGTTCCTCCAGCAGGCGCTCCACGCGGTCGAGGTCGTCGTAGAGTCCGGCGCGGGTGAGGGGAGGCGTGAGGTGATCAACAATCACGGCAGAGGTGCGACGCTTGGCCTGTGTCCCCTC
>PBTB01000042.1 GCA_002726945.1 Deltaproteobacteria bacterium
ACTATGATCTATAAAAATATTGTTTAATATCAATTTTTTGACTGTTTTTCCCCAGTCTAAATTTGTCCTAGAACTAGTAGCTTTTACTATAACACCGTCATGAAACAACTCCTTGGAAGTGCGTAAGACGATCAACGGGCCTTGGCCTAGCTTGATCAAACGTGCAAACACCATGATATGGGAAGACGCCTGTCATTTCAACCCCATCTTTCCCCACTGCTGAAGTTGACCCTGCCCTTGTCGATCCGAACCCCCAAAGCACACCGCCTGCGTCTGCTGTGCGTGAGCTTGCTGCTGTGCGCGAGTACTCACGCCTTGGCGGGCCGCGTTTTGGTCAGCGTCTCCAAACCCGTTGGCGAGGTTCCCCGGACACTCGTAGCCATGTTGGGCAACCGCCTTCAGGAAATCGCCATTGGCGATGCAGACCTGCTGTCCCCAAGGTTGCTGCGTCCGCTGGAAATGGAGGGGTTTTCCTCGGCGGATCCAGACGATTGTACTTCCGCACATTGTGATCGTGTCTTCCGGGAGCATTTCTACACACTCCATCTGCTCTACGAGGCTTCGGACCTGTTGTTGCTGCAAATCGTCACTGAGCAACAAACCACGCAACTCCGGCTCAAGCGCGTGCGTATGGACGAACCAATGATTGCCACCGCGCTGGCAACGGAAATGTGTGTGGCTTGCACAACCCCGGAACTGCTCACTCGGCTCGTCCCGCTCTTCAACAAAGTCTGGGGCACACCGCTGGAAATCCCAACCGTTGCGGAACCGGAAACCCCGCCCGCAGAACCCGAACCGCCCGCTCCAGGAAAACCCACTGCGGAGGAACCTGTTGCCACACCACGAGAAACCTTGGCCGAGAAACAGCCACTTCCGGATGAAGCGGACACTCCTACATCGGAAACAGTGGAGGACACTCATCCAGAATCTCCGACCCGTGATCTAACAAAGGAATTGCTGGAAGAGTTGGAGCAAGGAACCACCGAATTACCCCTTGATGAGGAAGTTTCTCAAGACGAGTACGCAGAGAAACTCCGTCCGGAAGCCGACACAGAAACGTTCGAAAAGCTGTTTGAGCACCCCGCTCCGGCCCCCTATGACGTGGCGGCTGCAGAGTACAACCAGCACCTGATGACTATGCTCCAAGACGTGAGTTACGCCCTGCAAGTTTACCAGACGGGCATGAAAGTTCTGGTCGAACTCGAAATTGGCGCAAAGGGTGAATTGCTCAATCAACGGCTTCTTGAATCCAGTGGACTGGAGGATTTTGACCAGTTGGCACTTGAACAGGTTGAATTCATGCAATTTCCACCACTTCCAGAACCCATGGTGGAATTCGCTCCCCATGTGGTTCATGTTTACTTGCAAAACTCCTCCCGTTAGTGATTGGCATGGCTCGTGTTGATGACGTGGACTCCGTTGAAACGGACGATGCAAAAAAACCAGCCTCCCGAGGCTTGACGCACATCAATTTCGGAAAAATTCAGCAGCACCTTGTGGGACTCACGGAGGAGGTGCGCCGCATCCACAAACAGTCCATTGTTGATAAGCTGAGAGGGTTTCTCTTCAGCGCAGACGAAGAAGAGNNCNTGCACGCCGGGCAGCTAACGGGCCGGGTGCTGCTCCCCTTGCTGGAAGAACGGCAAGCCAAGGGCTGGATCGANGCCTTGGAATCTGATCCAGCAGTGCTGACCCCTCGGATTCAGTTGNTCCATGCCGCCCTAGCCTCGCGGAAGAAGGCGAACTTCAACGTCTACCGGGACTTGCTCATCCAGGCCTCGCTNCCGATTTACATCGGGCACGTCACCCCCCGGAACCTCCAGTTTGCCGTGCAAGCCTATCAGCGCTATCTCAACCGCCTGATCCACTTTGGCAAGCACAAGATCGTAGCACTGCGCTCCAAGCAGTTGGGTCGGGTCAACATTGACCGACTTTCCATCAAAGANCTCGTGGACGGTTCGGACGAAGATGAGCTTGATCCGGAACATCAGGTNATCGGGCAGGAGATGCGCTGTGCCAACCGCATGGTCCGGCAGGGCGGCAACCTCATGAAGCGGCTCAAGGCCGGCTTCACTATCCCGCTCGACCTCTCGGATCTCAACCGCCAAGATCCTCGCATTTTCGAGGGCGGGTTTCTTGGGGATGTCGAAGCCAACCGTGTAGTTCCTGACAAGGAGGCTCTNCTGGCCCGNAAGGTTGCGGCCACTCTNGAGTTCATCCGCGAGGTTCCGTCCCTGCACTCGCTTGGACTGATGGTCGCCTCCCGGATGCAAGAGANNGAGCCGCACTCCGCGCAGTCCTANCTGATGGAGGCACGCATCCGGCTGGAGGCCACCCGGCTCTACATCCTGCGTTACGAACACGGGGACCCCACCGCCCGGCCTGGAATCCCTCCGACCTTCCGACAGGCGTTCAACGCATTCCGCAAGGGTTTGCAACTCATCAAGATCGACCAACCCAAGGATCAGGACCTCTCNGCAATGGGCGAGTACATGGACCTCGTGCAGTTNGTCCATGTGCATCGTCCGCTGCTNATGATCACTCACGAAGCCCTNCAGCAGATGATCCGGGTGGCCCACAAGGCCATGCACGCCGCCGCCGAGCGCGATGGGCGCTACAAGCCCCGGCTCCAGAAAATCCGGGAACTCATGCGCCGTTATGGACTGGCCAACGAGATCTGATGCTCAGCAGCTTTCCGCACACCCTCAAACGCTTCGGACTCGATGCCGATGTCCGGGTACTGCTCGACCTCTACCGCACCTTTGAGTTGGGCTTGGTGAGCAACCTTGGCTCGCTGCACGATGTCTCCCGGCTGCTCGTCTGCAAGTCCAAGCGNGATTTCGCACCCTACACCCTCGCGTTTTGGGAACACTTCCTCGGAATTGATGTCAAAGCCCACCGCACTCTCAACGAAGCCGTGCGGAACTCTCCGGCGTTTGAACACTGGCTTGCCCAGCAACTCGNCACCGATAAAGCCGGGGATGCCGTAGACTGGGAAGCACTGGTGGACCGCTTCCTCAACGAAGTGATGGCCTCCGATCTTCCGAAAAACATCATCAAAGAACTGGACGCCCGCGAGCATTTGGACAAGGACAACCCCNACCTTGCGGACTCTGCCACAGGCTCCGGCGGCGGCCCGCCGAACCGCTCCGACAAGCTGGTGGACTACTCAGGAATTTCAATGGAGGAACTGCTNGACCGCATGAAGCGGGTGGNCGANCAGCAAAAGNCACCCCACNGNGGCGGCGGNCACTGGATNGGNAGNCACGGGCATTCNCCCTACGGNCATTCNGGACAAGGCATNGGGGGCATCCGCGTNGGCGGTGCCGGACANGCNGGNTCGGCCCGCAAGGTCTTGGGCGATCCTGNGTTTTATCCGGTTGATCTNGACGCGCCNCTCANCGANGATCACCTCGANGCCGCACTGCAANCCCTNCANGATTTGCANGACTCCTCCGACGACCGCCGCCTTGACNTNNACCGGACGGTGGAGAACACCGGACGCAANGCCGGAATCNTCGTGCCCCACTTTCTCCGGGAGCAGCTTGACCGCACCCGCGTGATCCTGNTGCTGGACAACGGNGGNAACTCNATGTGGACCCACGCCCGCAANGTGCAGTCGCTCTTCGGCAAGATCAAGCGGCGCTTCCCCCANGANCTCAAATCCTACTACTTCCACAACGCGATCTACGATCAGGTGTANGAGGACGAAATGCGCCGCAAACCGNNNGCNNTGCGCAAGCTGCTCGAACACAGNCCNGANTACCGNGTCTTCTTCGTGGGGGATGCCTACATGGGCGCTCACGAGTTGTTNGCCCCCTTTGGNTCNATCGAGTACCGCGAGGAATCCGCCACTCCCAGCGTTCGCAACCTGNAAACGCTCCGGGATCACTTTCCCTACATGATGTGGCTCAACCCCACTCCCGCCAACTACTGGCCCCGCACCGTGGCCCCGCTCATCCAGCAGGTCATGCCGATGGAACCCCTCACNNTGCACGGCATNNCCAACGCCGTCCGCACCTTCAACCAAACCCGGCACTTTTAGGGNCGGTANNCAAACTGGTAGAGNGTGTGTTCGGGGCGNGAGCCNAAGACCAGTCCCGCAACCTCCGGGGAATNCGCAAGNGTTTCGGTNTTCTCGAAAAGNACNATGAAGGNCGAGATGACTTGGTGTTCNCGCTGGAGNNCTTCGTAATGCTGCTGGCGCTGCACCANGTCCGCAAGGCGNATACCCTCCAGCACNCGCTGCGACCACGNTTCCGGAGTCGCCCAGTTGTTGCGGTAGGGAAGCGANCGNGGCTGTGAGTCGCTGGCGGGNTTGTAGCCNAAAGCGATGGCGTTNTTGTGAGGGTCCGGATAGTCCGGATACCACACNCCGAGGTAGAGATCGTGCTGNCGNGNCTTGTAGCGNANGAGNGTGTTNCTCCCGGANTCCANCACCAGCTTCACCNCAACCTTCGCCTGCGCAAACGCCGCCTTGATCGAGCGGGCCATCGNNTGAAANGGAAAGTCGNGGTCGGCGTCCAAGCGCACGGAAAACCCGTTNCGNAGNTTCGCATCGGCCAGCAGTTGACGGGCNCGNGNCACNTCCCGNCCAAANCCNNTCTGNTGCAAGGCACCCAGCAANCCGGANGGCACAAAGCNCGGATGCATCCGNACTTGCCCCTCAAGGTGTTCCTGNAAACNCTGNTAATCCACCAGCCGCCGCAGGGCTTGCCGAACCTTGNTCTTCCGCANGTGCGGGTTCTCCAGATTGAGNGCCAAATAGTAAACNGCACCCCGNGGCACCGTTTGNTTCACCAANCNNGTTTTTGCCAAGCNNGACACTTCCTCCACNGCCAACCCNCGAGCNATCTGCACCTCNCCTTGCTGTANGGCTTTCAGCCGTGACGCGGATTCCGGAAGTTGCACAAACTCAACACCTCCGATCACCGACACCCCATTCCAGTAGGAGGGGTTGCGTGTGAGTGCAAAGCGCTTGGGACTCCACGCTTTCCAGACAAACGGGCCTGATCCGGCATGATGTTGGGCCAGCCACTTTGCCCCCAAATCTCCCTGCTGCTCGTGCTTGAGGACAAGGTCACGCTGGACCACGGAAGCCATCGGCATCGTCAGGGCGTTCAGCAAAAGAGTCGGGGCCATGGGCCTCGTCGTCTTCAGCACCAAAGTCCGGGCATCCTGAGCTTGAATCAGGGATTCCGCCATTTTCGCGGTCCACCCCAAAAACCGGAAAGGCACGGGCGAGGACTTCCGCATCCGGATCATGCGGCGCAGGGAAAAGGCGGCATCGTGTGCGGTGACAGCGTCTCCAGAAACAAATCTGGGACCGATGCGCAGCGTGAACGTGAAGGTCTGCTGATCGGGGCTGACCGTCCAGGACTCCGCCAGCAAACCGTAGTGGCTGCCGGGTGTGCCCGGATCGTACTCGATCAGTCGATCATAGGTGTTGCCGATGATTTCTCGTGACAGCGTCCCGCTTGCACGGGCAGGGTCGAGAGTGCGGATTTTCAGGTCCACCCCCACCCGCAGGCTCTCGGCGCGATCCTCCCCCAAAATCCCAGGGGCTAGGCCCACAACCATCAGCAAAACCAGTCCGATCCGAATCCTCATGCGCTGCATCTCCATAATCCTTTCATTTCGTAGAACGGTCCTCCAAGAGGCAAGTCCGCAACTGTGATGCCGCTCGATCTTGCTGGATGTTGAGTTCCCCAGAAGGATACGCTAAATTGTTAACGTGAGTTTTGGATAAGCAAAACAGGGGAGCGATCAGTCGAGTTCCCCCTTTGAAAAGGGGTCTCAAGGGGGATTTGGGAGCGAAAATGCCTTGAAATCCTCCCTTATTGCCCTTTGCGAAAGGGGAGACCCCTTATCCAAAACTCACGTTTGTTATGGTGTCATCTGGCATTCACTGTTGGCCCTGCCACGCCTTCCTTCTGGAGGAGCGGAAGGTCTCTGCTCCGCAGGAGCCGAATGAAGAAACAGCTTGAGCGTGACCACCCTTTTCTCGCATTACTTGAAAGTGCTCCAAGACCTGAAGGCGACGAAGCCCGCGTATTATTACATTCACCTCTTTTTTGTCGCCGGCGCAGTCTTCGTCCTGCTACTGGTACTCTTGCAATCCCTGACCGGGGGCAACTGAGTCCTCGTCCGGGAGCAGCCCGAACCCTTTCCACGGAGGTCCATGTTCCGACTCAAACTTGAAGATGCGTTCATCCAGCAACTCAGCGGAGATACCCGCAAGTGGTTGGTCAACACCATGACCGCCATGCTTGTTGCCGATGGCACCATCGGTCAAGCGGAAATGCCTGCGCTGCGCGATGCCCTCGAATTGCTGGAAACCAAGGAAGAGGCCGCAGCCCTGATGGAGAAGGTCAAGAACAAGGAGTCGATTGAAATTGTAGACTTGAAGGACGAACGCAACACTTGTGCGGTCGCTTTTTTCTTCCTCTCTTCCATCATCGTCATGGACGGCAGGGTCACAAAGAGCGAGGCCGAGATGTTCAAGTCCGTTGGCGGCAAGCTGGGCTTCAGCCGGGATTATGCCCGTCAGGTTCTGGAGTGGGCAACCGACCAGATGAAACTCAACAAGCGCCGCAACGCCATGATTGAGGAAGCCATAGGGCTGCGGGCCCAGTACTCCTGAGAGCAGATGGACGCCCGCGTCATTGACGGGCTTGATCAGGTCAGCCCCGAGTCCTGGAATGCCCTCATCGGGTCAAATTTTCCCTTTCTGGAACATGACTTCCTCCGCACTCTGGAGGAAACCCGTTGCGTTGGTGCAGACACCGGCTGGCTCCCGCAGCATCTGCTGCTCCATGACAAGGGGCAACTCGTTGGTGCCGTTCCACTTTACCTGAAGACGGACAGTTACGGAGAGTACATCTTCGACTGGGAGTGGGCCAACGCCTACCAGCGCCACGGACTCCCCTACTACCCCAAGCTCACCTGCGCGATTCCCTACACCCCGGCGACTGGGCCTCGGCTACTGGTGCATCCGAAGGCTCCGGAAGTTCAAGTGCAAGCCCGTCTGCTTGAGGAAGTGCATACGCTGCTGGACTCGTCCCTCAGCAGTTCCCTCCACTTTCTCTTCATTCCAGAATCGGAAGTTCCAGTCTTCAAGGAGGCCGGATTCATCATTCGGCACAGCTACCAATTCCACTGGAAGAATCCGGGCTATGCCGACTTTGCTGAGTTTCTGGATGCCCTGAAAGGGCGGCGGCGCAAGGAGATTCTCCGGGAGCGAAGGCAGGTCCGGGAGCAAAGGCTGGAAATTTCATGGATCAGAGGCGACTCCCTGAAACGGTGGCACACCGACCTGTTCTATCGTTTCTACCAAACCACCATCCACCACAAGTGGGCAAACGCCTATCTCACTCGTGGATTCTTCCACAAGGTGTTTGAGCGCATGGCGTCCCAAGTGCTGCTCGTGCTGGCAATGCAGGACGGGGAATACGTTGCCGGCACCCTCAATTTCCACAAGGGCAACCGGCTGTACGGACGCTACTGGGGCTGCACACAGGAATTCCGCAGCCTCCACTTTGAGCTTTGCTACTACCAGACCATCGAGTACGCGATCCAAAACGGCATCGAACTTTTTGAAGCTGGGGCACAAGGACCGCACAAGCTCCAGCGTGGTTTCCTGCCGTCGCTCACCTACAGCGCCCACTGGATCAGTGATCCCGTGTTTCGCAAAGCGATCTCCGAGTACAGCGCCCGTGAGCAGCAAGCCATCGCCACTGGGTTTGCCGAAGCCGAGGAGGGGCACCCCTACCGCAATGCTGCGTCCTCTCCCCCAGCACCACCCCAGCCTGTTTACTCGATCAAATCGTAGGCTTGCGTGGTCAGGAACTCCTCAAACGTGTCGGAGACAACCAGCGTCTCAAACAGCTGAGTGGCCTGAAGCGTGCTCTCCTCGTGGTAGGAGGCCCCGTGTTCCGTGCGGATCACCACCAACTCCTCCGGAATCATCGACTGGATCATCGCGACCGTCACCTTGCGCCCGTCGTCCAGCTTGCCCTCCGGATGCTGAATCCACTGCCAAATCTGCGACCGTGAGATTTCGGCGGTGGCCGCGTCTTCCATGAGGTTGTAGAGCGCGACTGCTCCGTTGCCACGCAGCCACGCCTGAATGTACTGAATGCCGATACGGATATTGAGGCGGACTCCGGCTTCGGTGATTTTGCCTCCCGGAACTGTGAAATCAAGCAGTTGTTCCGGAGCCACGTTTACGTCTTCGCGCATGCGGTGCTTCTGGTTGACGCGCCCGTCCTCGAACTGCGTGGAAAAGACCTCGGTGCAGGTCGGCACCAAGTCCGGATGCGCCACCCACGAGCCGTCAAAACCGTCGTTGGCCTCGCGCTCCTTGTCCTCGTGAACCTTGGCAAGTGCCGTCCGGTTGATTTCCGCATCCTTGCGGCTGGGGATGAACGCCGCCATGCCACCAATCGCATGGGCACCACGCTTGTGGCAGGTGCGCACCATCAACTCCGTGTACGCCCGCATCATCGGCACGGTCATCGTCACCTGCGAACGATCCGGCCAGAGGAAATCGGGATCGTGGTGGAACTTCTTGATCGCGCTGAACATGTAGTCCCAGCGGCCCGCGTTGAGTCCGGTTATGTGGTCGCGCAGTTCGTGGAGGATCTCCTCCATCTCAAATGCTGCCAGAATGGTTTCGATCAACACGGTCACCTTGATGGAGCCGTGCGGGATGTCGAGCCGTTGCTCCGACCAGGTGAAGATATCATTGAACCACCGCGCCTCCAAGTGACCTTCCATTTTCGGCAGGTAGAAATACGGTCCCGTTCCCGCATTGAGCGAACGCTGGGCATTGTGGAAGAGGTACAGCCCCACATCCAGCAGCGAACCAGAAGTGCTTTTGCCCTCCACGAGCAGGTGCTTTTCCTCCATGTGCAAGCCCCGGGGGCGAACCAGCATCACTGCCAGCCGCCCGTCCTTGAGCGCATAGTGCTTGCCTGCCGGATTGGTGAAGGAGATGGTACGATCGTAGGCGTCCCGCAGGTTGATCTGCCCCTGAATCTGGTTGTGCCAGTGCGGACTGTTTGAGTCCTCCAAATCCGCCATGAAGACATACGCCCCGGAGTTGAGCGCGTTGATCATCATCTTGCGGTCCACTGGACCCGTAATCTCGCTACGGCGGTCCTGAAGGTCGTCCGGAAGCGGGGCAATCTGCCAGTCCCCTTCGCGGATTGCACGGGTTTCCTCCAAGAAGGCGGGGCGTTTCCCAGACTGAATTTCATCGTGGAGTTGGTGACGCCGCGCCAGCAGTTCCTTGCGACGGGGATTGAATTCGCGGTTGAGGTCCGCGACAAATTCGAGGGCTTCGGGGGTGAGAATGGACTCGAATCCGGACTGGGAGGGGCCAGTGACTTCAATGGGCAGGGGCATCTTGTTTCACTCCTGTTGGGTTGCAAAAACGCCGTCCTCCTGAAAACGGCAATGACTACCTTCAGTATAGAAGATTTGTGTAAAATGTATAGTGACACGGCACCTGCGATTGACTGGAACACGCTCTTGTCGAGGATTCCAGAGCGGGAATTTTCACACTCACGCACCAGCGCTGGGCCGAAACCTGGGAGACAGACAGCACCCGCGTGCGCGTCTCTGCCTCTTTGAAAAACAGCCTCCGGAGTGGGCAACATGACCTGCCCGTCGATCCCTCAGAAAAGCGTTTCCGGTTGCAGCATCCGCTGGGAGATGTCACCGTAACGTAAGAGGGAATTGCCAAGTCCGCAAGCTCATGAAACCCACGCTCATTGTCAAAGTTGAATTTCTCCCCAGCCTCCTGCAACTCCGAGCAGGCGCTTGGGCGGCGCTCATCAGTTGCGGCACACTTGGGCTGCTGGGAGGGGCAATGCTTCCGGAGGCCCATGCGCAAGACGTCAGTTCTGCGACGGAAGCGGCGACCAAAACCGCCGGTTCGGTGTTCAAGGGGGTGGGCCGACGCTACCCCAGCTTTCATATGGGCCTCGACTTCATGGCGCTCAGCACCCCGCACTATTCTGCGAACCGTGCGGTGTTTGGCTCCCAGTACTCGTTTTGGGGGGAATACTGGCCGCAGGATGCCTTCGGGGTCAAGGGGATATACGCCTCCCAAAAGTACCCGGACCTCAGTAACGCCAGCTTGAGCCATGCAACAACGACCCTCGCCTTCCTCGGCAAGTATCGCTTTGACACCGGCAGTGACTGGCACTTTACCGTTGGCGGTGGCATCGGCAGCAGCGACCGCAACCCGCCCACGGGCACGGACCTCAAGTCCACCTCCGTGTTGGTCACAGAAATGCGGGCGGGCCTAAAAGCATCGGAGTTCCTTTGGCTTGAAGGCGGGGTTCTCGTCCTCGACGGCCATTCCGGATCAGGAAGTTCCGCCGCACGGGTGGGTTCGACCAGCTACGGTTTCGGCTTGAATTTCGGATTCTGACACAACACACAACAGTACCGCACGATGCAACAAGTCCCAGACGTCTCCTTTCTCAGTGACGAAGAAAAACTCTGGTTCGCCAAAGCCATTGCTGGCATGGTGGTGGCCGATGGCCGAGTGGACAACACAGAGGTGGGGTTTGTCAAAGCCGCAATCGGTTTCCTCACCCGTCGGGAGGACGTTGCCACGATCATGTCGATCATCAAGCAAAACCAGATCCCCCCCCTCGGATGTTCCAAGATCGAGTCCAAGGCATCCTTCACGATGCTGAAGTTTCTCGCAGAAATCATGGTGGTTGACCACAAGCTCACGGAATCCGAGGTGTTGTTTTTCAACCAAGTCGGCAAATTACTGGGCTTCACCACCACGATTCTGGAACGGCTTTGGAAAACCGCACGGCAGCAACTGGAAAAGAACCTACCCCGTGGAGTGGTCGATATCATCGAAGGCGAAGGACGCTATAAGATCACTCTGCTGAACATGACGGGCAAGCACTTCTCTTTCCGCTTGCACAAAGCCGTCACTCCCAATTGCCGGATCATTCTCCACGTTCGCAAGTCTGACGGTTCGCTCTGGGATCCGGTGCAGTGCCGCATGGCCCGGCAGCACGTTGAGAAGATTGAGGCCGAAACCTACCTCATCTCTGCGACTTATGAGCAACCCATCGCAGAAATCCACGGCATTCCCCAAATCCTTGAGCCGGAAAAATACGCACCCAAGGAAGACACTACGCTGCACCCTCGCCTGAACTCCCTGCACGGGCGCTATGTGAAGTGCTTTGTGTGCGGCACCGAGAAAATCCCCTTCTACCGATTGCGCACCCGTAGCATGGTCACCAAGCCCAATATCTTCGGAGTGATCACCTACCTCAAATCCGCAGGGAATCTTGATTTCTGCAACTTCAACCTGCTGGATGTCAAAGTCTGTCCCGGCTGTGGCTTCGCGTCCAAGGATTACGGGCATTTTCGCGTCAACTTCGACGACCAACCTCCGTTCGACATTGAGCGTTTCAAGTCCGGCTGGGACCAGAAGATTCAGCCGCTGCTACAAGAACTCCAACCCGAAAAGGAGTCCTGCCTGTCGGAAAACCGTCCTATCGGCATGGCGATCCTCGCCAACAACATGGGCGTTGCCACCTTGACCAAGCTGGTGGAAAGTGCCACGGACCCAGAAAAGAAGTACGTCCTGCTGCGTGAGACCACCTCCATCCACACGGTGCAGGCAGAGTTCTATATGGAAGAAAACCAGCAGGACAAGGCTGAGTCCGAACTGCGTGCTGCCCAGAAAATCGCCAACGCAATCTTCGAACACCTCGACGGGGTTCCCAGTTTGCATGTGGCCCTGTTGTTGTTCCGGATTGCGATCTACTTCAAGGAACTCAAGGATGCCGGGCAGATCATGCGCTTCACGGACAACTACAACAAGGACGGGAGGCTGGCGCAGGGCAGCGATGAGTACAAGGCGTATGTGGTCACGAAAAACACGGTCAAGAACACCTACGACGACCGCGAGTTGATTGACCGGGAGAAAATGACCAGTTTCTTCCTCGAATAAACCAGACACGATGGCAGCACCTCCGGAACCTACTCCAGCCGAGCGACCCAAGAACGGCAAAATCCTTGTGATGATGCCGGACACGCTTTACCAGCGCTTCCAACTCTCCCTGAAAAATCGACTGGTCCAGCACAAGGGCCAAGCGGAGTTTTCGACACTCACGCTTCCAGAGGTACGGCGCAACACCTTTCAGTGGGTGATCCGCTTTCCGTGGCACTTACCTGAAGGCAAGCTCAAGGCAACCGATGCCGGCAAGCTCCTCTACCGCACTCCCGGAGGTGTCCGGATTCTGCCGGATCGCATTTCAGCAACGGACAACAAGCAGCTCACCGCCCTCGTCCAGCATTTTCAGGAACTCTCACAAGCTGTCGAAAAAAACGAACGCAGACCGGAATTTCTCAAACTCTCGGTACTGGACAGCACCCACCGCAAAATCCTCAACGCCGTCAAGGAGTTCAAGACGCTCCACGTCCGGCTGGAGCGTGACTTGGGGGAGGTGGAAGTCGCTTACCACCAAGGGCTGCACTACCTCTTCAGCACCGCCATCGAGCGGCTCACTGGAGTCGCCATGCTCGATAACATCATGCGCGGACTCGTGCGGGTGATGATCGTGGACAGCCTCGACACCCGGACGGTCGAAGGCATGGCCAAAATCGGCTACTCCAAGAAATTCCTCTCCGAGATGTCCTCCGCCGACCTTGGATCCAAGTACACGGAATTCAAGAACACCCGTGCCGAGGGGGAGAAAGGCACAGGATCGGTGGCAGATTTCATCTTCTCCAGTCCTGATTTTGAAACCATTGACATTGTCCTCTTCAACAACTGGAGCTATGTTGAGGATTCGTTCCTACTACGGCTTGCGATTCGCAAAAGTGCGATCCTCAGCCGCAAGGAGGAGCGCACCGTCAAAAAGGATCCGGAGCAAATTGCCAAACAGGTGCAGGAGGCCGAGCGGGAACTAGAGAAAGCACGGGTGAAACTTCAGGAGGCCGAGGTCAAGTTAGCCGCGCTGGAAGCCAGCGAGAAGACGGATGAGGGTCGGTACCAAGCCGCCCGTAAGGCTCGGGTTCGGGTACTCACCAACATCCAGCGGGTCGAGGACAAGATCAAGGAACTCACCAAACCGATCAACGCCGCAGACGAGGGGATGCTCCTCAAGTTCGATCTCTTTGAAACCTTCCGGAGCCGACAGTCGTTCAAGGACCGACTTGGCGATGCCGCCCACAGTTTCGGCTTGGGAAACATCTGGAAAAAAGCCATGAACCCGGACCAGCGCCGCAGTTTCATTGGATTGATGGAAACCGCACGACTGGCCAAGGAACGGATCCAAGCCCAAGCGTCCCTACAAAAAGCCGAAGCGCAAGCAAGCCGGATGGAGACACAAATCCAACCGTTCGCAGAGAAGTACGGACTCACAATGCGGCGTCCGGGCGCCCGGCCTTCGGATCCGGAAACTTATCACCTGCTGCTGGAGGAACACATCCTCAACTGCATTGAGTTGGCTGTTGTGAGCTGCGAGATCATCAATCAACTCAACAAGGAGCGGGAGGCCCAGAAGGAGAAGGAAGAGGGCATTCAGTTGGTGGATTGAGCGATGGGCATCTGTGTGGAGTGCGGAGGGGACCTCTCATGGATGCGCACTCGCTGCCCGAACTGCGGATTTCAGCGGCCCCCTGTCTGGCCCTTCTTGCTCAGAGCCGTTGCCTACTTCCTGATCGCCTTCCTCCTCACCCGCATCGGGCTTGGGCTGTTCACAACAACCTAATCCGACATGAGTTTTGGATAAGGGTTCTCCCTGGCTCCGCTCATCACGGGGGGTAGCCAAGGAAGGCGGCCATCTTCTCCCTCGGTGTCATCCACCCCAGGCACTTTCGGGGTCGATCGTTGAGAAACATCTCGATCCGCTTGAGTTCCTCCTCGCCGATCTCAGCGCAGGACGACTGCTTGGGGTGAAGTCTGCGGATCAAGCCGTTGGTATGCTCGTTCGTCCCCCGCTCCCAAGAGTGATAGGGTCTCGCGAAGAAAACGTCAATTTCCGCAACTGACGCGATCTTCTCGTGTCGTGCTCTTTACCGTTGTCGAGCGTCAGGCTCAGCCGTGTACTCGGGGGCAGTTGCCCGAACAACCCACAGAGCGCCCCAGTCACCTCCAGCGCCTCCTTGCTGTCCGTACGATCAATCCGTGTATCGCGTGTGCAACGCTCCACCAGTGTACTCAGGTGCCCCGTTCGCGCGCCCCGTTGATCAGGTCACCTTCCCAATGCCCAACGCGCTTCCGCGTCTCAACTTCGGCCGGACGGGTGTCGATCGTGCGCCGGTTCGGAATCTTCCCCCGCCCCCGGCCTGCGGTCATGTTCGGATCGCCGGACTCAATGGGTTGTCAAGGACAACAACTCCCCAACCAGCCGTTGCAAACCCACAACCTCCACTCCGTCGCCCACCGGGTAGCGATCTTCTCCGGGATAGACCAACAGTCGTTTCACGGGTTTGAGATCTTCGCACGCCTGATAAAACCCACGCCGGGGCTTGGCTTCGAGGCCACGCTTGATTTCGATGGCCCACAAACCCCGACCCGGCATGTCCAGCAACAGATCAATTTCAGACCCACGGCGGGTGCGGTAAAATCCGGAGATGCTGTTGAGCGGCACCGCATTGAGCAGGTTTTCGATGACAAATCCCTCCCAACTGTTTCCCACCACCGGATGTCCTAGCAGGCTGTCAAAGTCTTCGATGCCCAGCAGCGCGTGGACCAGTCCGCTGTCACGAATGTAAACCTTGGGCGACTTCACCAAACGCTTGCCGACGTTGCTGTGCCACGGCAGCAGGCATCGTACCAGAAACAAGTCCACCAGCAAATCCAGGTAGCGATTGACCGTTTTGGTGTCCACCATCAGGTTTTTGGCGAGTTGCGACACGTTCAGCACCCCGCCTTGGTGGTGGGCCAGCATCGTCCAACAACGTCGCACGGTTGTGGCAGGAATCCGGGTTCCGTAGGCCGGAAGGTCTCGTTCAAGGTAGGTGCTGATCAGGTTTTGCCGCCAAAGCAGGCTTTGTCGGTCCCGTTGGGCAAGAAAGCTGTCGGGGAATCCACCTCGCACCCAGAGTGATTCGTGCTGCTGCGGATTGATTTCGGAAACCTGCAACGGTGGCAATTCAAGATAGGCAATGCGTCCCGCCAAGCTTTCGCCCGATTGTCGCAGCAAGTCTCCGGAAGCCGAACCCAGCAGCAGGAAACGTCCATTGACCCGCCCCTTCCTCCGTCCCCGGTCAATCAGTCCGCGCAACGGCTGAAACAGTTCCGGCAAACGCTGAACTTCATCCAAGACCACCAGTTTGTCTTCAAACCGGGCAAGGTAGGCTTCCGGGTCCAGCAGCTTGCTGCGGTCCCTTGGGCTTTCCAGATCCAGGTACACGCAACCGCTGCGCTGCTTGCAGAGGATTTCCGCCAGTGTGGTCTTGCCCACTTGTCGTGCGCCCAGTAGGGCCACGGCTGGAAACTGAGCCAGATGTTCAAGGACGGATTCGTGTAAACGACGCGCAATCATCTGCAAAGCATGGAACATACTCCCCAATTTGCAAGGTTATCATTATTGGGATCATTGTGACTCTTTGGTAAGAGGCGTGGTTTTTATTTCAATAAATTGTAATAAAATCAAGTTATTATGGGTGAACCCATTTTATTGAGAGGAGGAGAAAGAGGGGGGTTATCCCCAAAACGTGCTTGTGGACTTGCTGAAGCACCGGAACGCTTTGCTTTCGATGGGCGGCTTGCTTTCCTTTGAACTGTGGCGGCAAGCCCCGGAGCGCATCACCCGACTCGCCACTGAAGCAGCCCGAAGGGGGCACCCGTGCCCTGCGGAACTGACTCGTTCCTGATCCTCGTGTCGCCGAAACCCCGGCATCCTCTACTTGACCTCTTGGACGGCAAATGCCAGATTGATGGTCAGTTCTGCGGGTTCATTCAACGTCCTTTCTTGTCTGCATTTTCACCCCTTCCATGAAAAACATCCTCTGGGGAACAAGCCTCTTGTTGTGGCTGTTCACCTCGTTGGTGCAGGCGACTCCGTTGCGTTTGGCGACAACGACCAGCACGGACAACTCGGGTTTGATTGAAGAACTGCTTCCACATTTTGAGGCAAAAACAGGCCACGCGGTTCATGTGATTGCCGTGGGAACGGGACAGGCTCTGCGGCTGGGGCAAGACGGCAATGTGGACGTAGTACTGGTGCATGCCCCCAAGGCAGAGCTGCAGTTCGTCCGGGAGGGCTACGGGGTGAACCGCCGCCGTGTGATGTACAACGATTTTGTGTTCATCGGCCCCAAGGACGATCCGGCGGGACTCCGGGGACTCCACGACGCCGTGCAGGCGTTGCGGCACATCGCTGAAACCCAAAGCCTCTTCATCTCTCGCGGTGATAATTCCGGAACCCACAAGAAAGAACTGTCGCTTTGGGAAAAACTCTCGCAGAAACCCGATCCTGCATGGTACCGCGAAGCGGGTCAGGGCATGGGCTGGACGCTGCAAATGGCGGGAGAGTTGGAGGCCTACACCCTGACGGATCGCGGAACGTGGCTGGTGTTCCGGAAGCGGCTACCGCTAGAGTTGCTGGTTGCAGGCGACGCTCGGCTGCACAACCCTTACGGGATCATCGCGGTCAATCCCGCACGACACCCGCATGTGGATTATCAAGGGGCAATGGCCTTGATTTCCTGGATCACCTCAGACGAAGCAACGCGACTCATCCAGAACTTCCAGCTTGAGGAGCAGCCCCTGTTCATCCCCATCGACTCGACGGACTGAGGTGGACGGACTGCTCGGCACCACCCAGCAAGCCCTTCAGTTGCTGCTGACCGGCAACCCGGAACTGTGGACAATTGTGGGGATTTCCTTTTCAGTGTCCCTCAAGGCCATCGTCTTCACCACCCCCGTTGCCTTGGTACTGGCGTTCGTGCTGGCCTATGTGGACTTTCCGGGCAACCGGCTGCTGCTGTCCATGTTCAATTCCCTGCTGTCGGTGCCCACCGTTGTGGTCGGCCTACTGCTCTACATGCTGCTTTCCCGGCAGGGACCGCTTGGTGATTTGAAACTGCTGTTCACGCAAACCGCGATGGTGGTCGCGCAGATGGTGCTGTGCTTCCCTATTCTGGTGGCTTTGGGACACGCGGCCATGCAGGTGGCGGATCAGCGGGCGTGGGAAACCGCCCGGACGCTCGGCGCTCCGCCTTGGCACGCCATGCTGACCGTGCTGTACGAGGTGCGCTTCGGTCTGATCACCACCGTTCTCACAGGTTTCGGGCGCATCATCTCCGAAGTCGGCGCGTCCATGATGGTAGGCGGCAACATTCTGGGCTACACCCGCAACATCACCACCGCCATCGCGTTGGAAACCAGCAAGGGGGAGTTCGCCCAAGGGGTCGCCCTCGGACTGGTGCTGCTGCTGCTCGCGTTCCTGCTCAATTTCCTGCTGGGCTACTTTCAGGGGAAGGGAAAGCTGAGTGCATGAGCGCCCCCTTGATCACCTTCCGGAAGCTTGACAAGTGGTATGGAGCGCAGCAAGTTCTCCAGGAGGTGAACCTCTCGCTGCATCCCGGGCAGTGTATTTTGCTGGCAGGCGAAAACGGCTCTGGAAAAACCACGCTACTGAAAATCCTCGCAGGTTTGGAAACCCCAACCCGTGCCGAAGTCGAATATGCGGACACGACCCAGCCCTGGAAAACCGCCGTTCACCACTACCGACGGGAGGTGATCTACCTTCACCAAACCCCTTACCTCTTCAGCGGAACGGTCGCCTCCAACGTTGCCTACGGCCTGCGCTTCACCGGCTTGAGCCAAGAGCAACAGCAGGAGGCATTGGCGCATGCGCTGGCGTGGGCGAACCTCACCGAACAAGCCAAGCGCCCGGTGTACACCCTCTCCGGAGGAGTCCGGCAGCGCGTGGCCTTCATACGGGCATGGGTGCTGTCTCCCAAAATCTTGCTGCTGGACGAACCCATTGCCAACATGGACGACGCTTCCCGCAAGCAAACCCGCGACCTGCTGGGCCGCATGAAATCCGAGGGCATGTCCATCGTGATCACCAGTCACGACGCCCAGCCCTTTGAAACGCTGGCGGACATGTGTTTTCAGTTGGAAAACAACCAGCTACGCCCCTGTGCATTGCACTCCACCGCACGGGAAAGCGTTTGACGCTTCCCTACGCTTCCCTAAGCTGATGACACAACACCTCGCTCCACCTCCGGGGCTTTTTTCACTCACAAAACACACGGAGATCACACGATGGGAACCTTGGCAGGCAAAACCCTTTTCATCAGCGGCGCGAGCCGGGGCATTGGCTTGGCAATCGCCTTGCGGGCCGCACGGGACGGCGCGAACGTCGCCATTGCTGCAAAAACCACCGAACCGCACCCCAAACTGCCCGGCACAATCTACACCGCTGCCGAGGAGATCAAGCAGGCTGGAGGGCAGGCACTTGCCTGCGTGGTGGACATCCGGGACGAGGAAGTGGTGCAGCAGGCTGTGGCGCAAACGGTGGAAAAATTCGGGGGCATTGACATTCTCGTCAACAACGCCAGCGCCATCAGCCTGACGGGCACCTTGCAGACGCCGATGAAGCGTTACGACCTCATGCACCAGATCAACACACGGGGCACCTTCCTCTGCTCGCAGGTCTGCCTGCCCCATCTGCTGAAAGCGGAGAACCCGCACGTCCTCAACCTTGCGCCGCCGCTCAATGTGGAAACCCGCTGGTTTGCCCCACACACGGCGTACACGATGGCGAAATTCGGCATGAGCCTCTGCGTCCTCGGCATGGCGGGAGAGTTCAAGGAGCAAGGGGTCGCCTTCAACGCACTTTGGCCGAAAACGACCATTGACACCGCCGCCATCCGCAACGTCGTTGGAGCGGGACTTGCGAACCGGAGCCGCAAACCGGACATCATGGCCGACGCCGCCCACGCGATTGTCACCCGCCCCAGCCGCGACTGCACGGGCAACTTCTATGTTGATGAGGACGTGCTGTGTGAGGAAGGCGTGACGGACTTCTCCGGATATGCGGTCACTGCGGGCATGGCGGATTCCGACCTCCAGCCGGACTTCTTCATCTGAGCACCACGGCGTGAAGCCCTACCTTTCGCACTGGGGGCGTTTTTCTGCTGGGGCAGCCTGCCCGCCGCCACTGGTTCGGGGCTGCAAGGGCTGCGGGTTCCGGAACTGCTGGCTTTCAGCTTTGTCCCGGCGGCGCTCTACCTGCTGCTCCAGCATGTCCTGCTCCTCCGGGCCCGCGCGACTACTGCCCGGAACCTGCGAACTCGCTCAACCGTCCGGCAAGCCCAGCCTGCTGCTTTCCAGTCAGTGGGGCAAGGCGTTCCAACTTCTCACGGAGGAGGCTGCCGCTCTGCTGGCGCTTGATCTTCACGTCCGGATACGCGAGTTTCGCCGCAGAGACGATGTTGGTGTCCGACACGTCTGCAGGGCGTAAAATGCCGATCACGGTGGTGATGTAGCGGACCTTGTTGCGCTGGCGGTAGTCCACCTTGCGACCACGGATCACCATGTTCCCGTCTGGAAGCACACGCGTCACCCGTGCGGAAATGATTTCGAGATTGCGGAGAATCTCGTTCTGCTCCTCCTCAATCTGGTCTCGCATGGTGAGGGTTTCCAGCAGAACATTCGCACGTGCCGCGTCTGAGGTGGGGCCCTGCTCGCCGTTTTCCTCCTGCTCCTTGGGCGGGGGCACCGTGACAATCGCCTGCAATTCGCTGATGCTCAAGATATCACCCCGGAAACGGGCACGGTGATCACGGAAGAGGTTGCCGAAGGAGGATTCGTATTGCCAGAGCGAGCCTTCATACGGGTTGCGCCTGGCGGTGATCAGGCGGCGGCGTTTGGTGCGGATGTCGCTTGTCACTAGGGTCGTCAGCTTTGCAACCACAGGACTGCGAGTCTGTGAAGTGTCCGTAGTCATCTGGTCTTCGGTTGCCAGAGTACGGCATCCTGACAAGGCAATCACGGCGGCAAGCAACAAAATTCCGCACCACCTGTGCCGTGGCTGGTGGCTGGTGGCTGGTGGCTGGTGGCTGGTGGTGGAGTTTCCGAGCATCAGTTGACCTGCACCAAGTTGTGGCTCTTCACCTGCGCGTACACCACCATCTTGCTCTCGGTATTGCGCACGGGAATGCGCTCACCCAAGTGCCCCTTCGCCATGGAAATCCCTTGGACTGACAGCAGCAAATTCGGCGTTTCGTAAACGATGAGCAGGCGATCTCCCACTTTCACCAGCGGCGGTGTACTGAAACTGCTGCCCTTCAACACCTCCTTGGGATTGATGTGCCGTGTGGCGATCTTGCCCACAAGTTGCTTCTTGTCGGTGACGTAATTCTGCGGCATCCGGTCCACCGTGCGGCGCACCGCCAGCAGGTCGGACTCCTGAACCACAGCTTCCGGACGAATCTCGTGCTTGGCGACGTAAACCTCCTTGTACACCTTCAGGTAGGTGCGCACCGGAACCTTCTGCACGAGCTTGCCGTCCACGCTGAAGAGAACTTCGTAAATCCGGTAGCCGCCCTCCTTGCGGTACGTTCCACGCGCCTGGATTTCGTAGCTGATGTCGCCTCGCGGCAGGAAAAGATTGCGGCTGGAGGCCAGCAACCGAGGCTTGATGTCAGAGTTTGTGTTGGCTCTCCGGATGTGCTCGAGCACCACTTGGTCAATGTCCTCTCCCAAAATACGGGTCGCCAGGCGCTGGATGGTCGTGGATTCCAAGCCTGGAAATTCAAGGCGGTTGACGTCAAAGCGCCCCGCTCGCAGCCGAGAGTTGATCAGCGATTGGGTCACGGTGAGTTGACGTCCCGGCAAGGGTGAGCGCCCAATCACAGTTTGCGAAAGCCGCTCCACCGCCTTGAAATCTTCCCCCTCCAGCCGTGCGATCTCCCCGAGCCGATATTCATCGCCCTCCACGGTCGCGGTGGTGTTCAGCAGCACCCGGATGCGCTTGCTCTCCGGAACCGGCTTGCGGGACGCAGCGAGTGCGCTACCGTCGAGCAGGAACGCTACGAGCGTCAGGCAGAGAAGCAGGCGCGTCATGGCGGCGAGAAATCAGCGGGTCAGGTTGTTCGCGGTTTGAAGCATCTCATCGGAGGCTTGGATCGCCTTGGAGTTGACCTCGTAGGCCCGCTGTGCGGTGATCATGTCCACCATCTCCTCGACAAGCGAGACATTGGAAAGCTCCAAGAAACCCTGATTGAGGGCACCCATGCCGTTGGATCCAGGAGCATCGATGAGCGGATTTCCGGAAGCGGCGGTCGGGATGTAGAGGTTTTTGCTGATCGGGGTCATGCCTGAAGGATTGCGGAAGCGGGCGAGCGTGAGGCTGCCGATGGCTTCCGGAAGGGTTTCATCCCGCAGATAAACCGAAATCGTACCGTCGAAACCCATCTCCACCTTGCGCGTCTCGACCGGGATGTTGATTTCCGGATCGACGAGGAAGCCATCGCTGGTCACGAGCCGTCCCTGCCCGTCCACGTTGAAGTGACCGTCTCGGGTGTAGGCGACAATCCCGTTGGGCTGGAGGGTCTGGAAGTAGCCGGGACCGTCAATACCGATGTCCAGCTCGCGCTCCGTGTTCTCCATCCCGCCCTGACTGTGCATTTTCTCGGTGGAGACGTATTTCACACCATGACCGACGTGCAGCCCCACCGGAACCTGGGTTGAGAGCGAAGAAGGCACCCCCGCGGATTTCTCGTTTTGATAGAGCAAATCCTGAAAATGGACCTTGCTCTTCTTGAAACCCGTCGTGTTGACGTTGGCGAGGTTGTTGGCAATGGTGTCAATGTTGCGCTGCTGGGCCTGCATGCCACTAGCCGCTGTGAAAAGGGACCGCATCATAAGCGTTCAACTCCTGCGAGAAAATCGGTTACGGAATTCCAAAATCAACTCACACGCGCCAGTCCAATGGCCCGTTCGTTCAATTTGTCAATGTTGCTCAAGGCCCGCTGCACGCCTTCATACGCCCGCTGGGCACTGATCATGCGGGTCATCTCCAAGACGCTGTTGACGTTTGAGTCCTCCAAGCTGCCTTGCAGCACTCCAGCCTCGTCCGTGGGAATCGGAACATCGTCGCTGCGTAGCGGTGCAAAGAAGGTTTGTCCCAGCTTCTGGAGGTTTTCGGGATGCCGAAACTTCACCAGCCGGAGTCGGTCGATGATCTCGCCGTCCACCTTCACTTGCCCGTCCACTCCAATGGTGAAGTCGTTGCCAGTGACCAGAATCGGTCCTTTCTCGCCCATCACCGGAAAGCCATCGTGCGTGACAAGGCGTCCATCACCCTCAAGCTGGAAGTTCCCGGCGCGGGTGAAGCGGTCCCCCTGGGGCGTGGCAATGGTGAAAAATCCTTCGTTTTCGAGGGCCAAGTCCAGTTTGCTCCCGGTGTTCCGGAAGCGTCCAATCGTGAAATCTTTCCCAATCTCGTCCACGACCACGGCAGATTTGTCCATGCCGACATACTGGTCGAGGTACTCGTGGGAGAGGAACGATTCCTCGTCGGATTCTGGTGCCACGCGTTGGGCAGCGGAAAGCACTTCCTTGAAGGCAGGCTGGTCGCCCTTGTAGCCCACGGTGCTGACGTTGGCGAGGTTGTTCGCCACCGTCTCCATTTGCCGCTCCACGACTCCAGCGGCCTGCACCAAACTGACAATTCCAGTCATATCTCCTTCCACAAGCGGAGGTTTTGCAACTCGCCGGAATCCAAGCAAGCAACATACCACCCCCCGCTTTGCCTCCCTGAGCCGATCACCGGATTCTCCTCCCGGAGTTCCGCCAACGTGCTTAAAATCTGGGCAGTTGGCTAAAACATGGGCGATAATTCTGTGATAATTTTTTATTTTATTTAACAATTTCAGCTAGTTGAAATTGGCAAAAGAATTGCCGTAGTTAAGCATTTGGCATGCCTCCGGGCAGACGCCTTCCGGACTCACGGGACCGGTATTCTTTTAACTCGATTTGCAAAACCTGCTATGCCCACGGTCAATGACGTCATCAAACTTGCCAAGGACAACGAGGTGGTCACGGTGGACCTCAAGTTCATCGACTTCCTCGGCACTTGGCAGCACATCATGTTCTCCATGTCCGACTTTGGCGAGGACATGCTGAAAAACGGCCGCATGTTCGATGGCTCCAGCATCCGCTGCTGGCAGACGATTGACGCCAGTGACATGAAGGTGGTTCCGGACCTCTCGACCGCCAAGCTCGATCCCTTCTTCGCCCAGCCGACGCTTTCGTTGATCTGCGACATCGTGGACCCCGTCACGGGCGAAGGTTACAACCGCGACCCGCGCAGCGTTGCCAAGAAAGCCGAAAAGTACCTGGCCTCCACCGGGATTGGCGACACCGCCTTCTTCGGCCCGGAAGCGGAGTTCTTCATCTTTGACAACGTGCAGTACTCCTACGATTCCGACAGCGGGTTTTTCTCGATTGACTCGGAAGAGTGCCCGTGGAACACCGGAGCGGACGAGCATCCGAACCTCGGCTACAAGACGATGCCGAAGCTCGGTTACTTCCCGACGGCGCCCTTCGACACCAACCGCGACCTGCGTGTTGAGATGGTGATGATAATGGAGCAGATGGGCATTGAGGTGGAGCGCCATCACCACGAGGTGGCCCCGGCCCAGCACGAAATCAACTTCAAGTTCGGCACGCTGGTCGAGACGGCGGACAATCTCCAGTGGTACAAGTACATCATCCGCAACATCGCCCGCGCCAACAGCAAGATCGCGACCTTCATGCCCAAGCCGATGTTCAACGACAATGGTTCTGGAATGCACACCCACCAGTCGATCTGGCAGAACGGCAAGCCCGTCTTCTCCGGAGATCAGTACGGCGGGCTGAGTGAAACCGCGATGTACTACATCGGCGGAATCCTCAAGCACGCTCCGGCACTGGGCGCACTCATCAACCCGACCACTAACTCGTACAAGCGGCTGGTTCCGGGCTTTGAGGCACCGATCAACCTTGCCTACTCCGCCCGCAACCGCTCCGCCTGTGTGCGGATTCCAGTCGCCGATTCCCCCAAGGCCCGCCGCCTCGAGTTCCGCTGTCCGGATGGCACCGCCAACGCCTACCTCGCGTTCTCTGCGATGCTGATGGCCGGACTTGACGGCATCCAGAACCAGATCCATCCCGGCGACCCGATGGACGTGAACATCTACGACCTCTCGCCGGAGGAGTTGAATAAGGTGGGGCAAATGCCGCGCAACCTCACCGAGGCGCTTGAGGCGTTGCAGGCTGACAATGAATTCCTGCTCAAGGGCGATGTCTTCACCAAGGACGTCATTGATTACTGGATCGACTACAAGGTTGAGGAGGAGATCAAGCAGGTGGATTCCCGCACCCACCCACACGAGTTCACGCTGTACTTCGGGTACTGATTCCGGTATATCCGGGAGGGTGAACTCGCTCCCGGATTGCACCTCAGCACTTGGATTCGACAGCTTCTCCCGCTCTCGCTGTCCGACCTCAAGCACCTGCTGCGTCGCTACAAGTACGAGGAATTCCTGCGCATTACCGTCCGGGATCTGGCCGAGACGGGGCCGTTTGAGGAAACGCTGGAAGAGTTGTCGTCGCTGGCCGTCGTCCTCATCCGTGTCGCCCTTCGGGAAGTCACCCGGGTCGTGCTCGGTCCACAGTGGCAGGTGCAGTGGCCGTTCCTTGTGTTGGGCATGGGCAAGCTCGGCGGTAACGAACTCACCTACCACTCCGATCTCGATCTGATCTTCCTGCACTCCGGCACGGGTTTCACCTCCGGACCCAACGAGACCGGGCGCAGGAGTACTGGATTCGTATCACCCAGCGGCTCATCTCGATCCTCATCACCGTGACCCGCACCGGTCACGCCTGCAAGCTCGACAACCGGTTGTGGCCCTCCGGAAACGCTGGGGTGCTGGTCACTTCCTTCAAGAGCTACCTGCACTACCACCAGTCCTCGCAACCGTGGGAGCATCAGGTGCTCATCAAGCGGACATTTTCAATCCGTCTTCAACACTCAGTGAGCATTGTCATTGCCTACTGATCACTGTCCACTGATAACTGATAACTGATCCTTGCTGCTCAAGTTACGTCTGCAAAACCTCGCCACCATCAAGGAGCTTGAGGCGGAGTTCGACTCCGGGTTCTCCATCCTCACGGGCGAAACCGGGGCCGGAAAATCCATCATGATTGACGCGCTGCTGCTCGTGCTGGGCGGGCGTGGCGACACCGGATTGGTGCGCACCGGCGAGGACAGCACGGTCGTTGAAGCTGTGTTCGACCTCTCCGAAACGGAAGGCATCCGCAACCAGCTTGAAGAAGCCGGGATTCCCGCAGAGGCTGAACTCATCCTGCGTTGCGTGATCCCCCGCAAGGGACGACAGCGCCGCAGTGTCAACGGGGCGGCAGTCACGGTGGAGTTTCTGAAAAACCTCGGCCAGCAGTTGGTCAACATCCACGGCCAGCACGAAAATCAAGCCCTGCTCCAAGTCGGCACTCACATCGAATTTCTCGATCAACACGGCAAGCTCGTGCCGCTTCGGAACATCGTCCGGGCTGCGCATGCGGCCCATCAGCAGGCACTCGCCGAGCAACGCGACCTCAACCAGCGAATGGCGGCACGACACGCCCGCATCGAAGAACTGACGATCCTCCGGGAGGAGTTGGAGGAACTGAACCTTCAGGAAGGCGAAGATGAGGCGCTTCAACAGGAAGCCTACCGGCTTTCCAACACCGAGCGGCTTTCTCTGCTGGTGGGGCAGATGCCGGCACTTTTACACGATGACGAGGGGGCGGTCCTCACGCAACTGGAATCCGCACGCCGCACCCTCAGCGAGGCCGAGCGCGTGGACTCCGCTTGCACCGCGATGCGCGAATTGCTCGAATCCGCGCTCTTCCAGCTTGAGGACGTGTATCAGGAGGTGGTGCGCTACACTTCTGGAATCGAGGAGAATCCGGAGCGGCTGGCGTGGATTAACGAACGGCTCAACCGCATCCAGCGGCTCCAGCGCAAGCACAAGCTCGACTGTGGCGAGGTGTTGCGTCGTTTGCTGGAGTCGGTAGTTGCGGAACTGGAAGCACTGGAACACTTGGAGGAGGACGGTCAAGTGCTGGCCGAGCGCATTGCCACGTGTGAAGCAAAGCTGAAACAGGAATCCGAAAAACTTTCGGAACGCCGCAAAAAAGCCGCCCGTAAACTTGACGGGGGGGTCGTCCGGGAACTGCGGCAGCTCGGCATGGAAAAAAGCCGCTTCGAAACCCAACTCACACCCCGCACATCCGATGGTCAACCCACGTGGTTGCCCTCCGGAAGCGACCACGTGGAGTTTCTGCTTTCCGTCAATCCCGGACAAGACCTGCGCAGCCTTGCCAAAGTCGCCTCCGGTGGCGAGCTTTCCCGCATCATGCTCGCGCTCAAAACCGTCCTCACCTCGCCGGACACCGTGGAAATCCTCATTTTCGACGAAGTGGATTCCGGAATCAGCGGACGCGTTGCCGAAATCGTCGGCCAGAAATTGCGCTCACTCGGCACCCGCCACCAGACGCTTTGCATCACCCACCTCCCGCAGATCGCTGCCTTCTCTGAACACCACTACGTCGTCAGCAAGGCACAGCACCGCAACGCGACCTTCACCTCCATCGAACGGCTCCAAACATCCGATGAGAAAACCGCCGAACTCGCCAAGTTGCTCGGCAGTTCCGAAGTTGCGTCCAAGGCCCAGCAACTCGCCCGCGACATGCTCGCCCGCGCCCAAGTCCTCTCCCTGACAACTTGAGAAGCGACTGCAGGAGCGGGCCATGCTCGTGATTTGTGCCTGTTCCATTTCAGAAGGCACACTCGTTGCTGAAGTGTTAGAGAACCCTGCGAACCCGCACGTTCTCAAAGCCGCCATGAATTTTCGAGGCCACCTCACCGGAGGGCTACTGGCCGGAGCCGTCACCGCATCGGTCGCTGTCACCACCAAGTACGTTTCACTCTCTCCGGAAGCCTTCCAGCACTTCACGGGCAACCTCCTGCACTGGCAAGGCGAGGTGCAAACGCTCATCGGACTCTTCATCGCCACCCTCTTCATGGCGTTGTTTCCAGACCTCGACACGGCTTCGGTGCCGCAACGCTGGTTCTTCCGCGGCATGTTCGTCCTGCTCGCCTTCCTCTTTTTCACGCGGCAGATGGAATTGTTCGCCATTCTCGCCTTCGTTTCGCTGCTCCCCGTGATGCACAAGCACCGGGGCTGGACCCACTGGAAAATCACGCCCTGGAGCATCGCACTTTTCCTCGCGGTTGTCTTTGAATACTTCCGGGTGAAGGATGCCTGGGTTCAGGGATTCTCGTGGCAGCGCGTCTGGGAATTTCTCCAGCAGTTCTGGATGTACGTTTTCGCCTGCGTGCTTGGGCACTACACCCATCTGCTGCTCGACTCGCGGCAAATCCGCTGGCTGCCCTTCATCCGCAATTCCGCGAACCACCACTGAGCGATGGCCCAAGCCCTTTCCGTCACCGACGTTGCCTTCGCGTTCCTACTGGTTGCCATCGTTGGCATCATTCAGTGGCGCACGGGCGGACGGTACTGGACCACGCTCCACGCCTCGGTGCGGATGGTGGTACAATTGCTGGCGGTGGGCTTTGTGCTGGTATACATCTTCGAGGCCGGCAACACTTGGGTGAACCTGTTGGTGGTGGTGGTGATGCTGACGGTGGCGGGCTACATTGCAATGCGTCCTGTACAGGATCGATCATTGCAGCATTACGGACTCCTGCTCCTCTCCCTGATCGCAGGTGGGCTGCTCTCCTTGCTCTATGTGTTGTTTTCCGTGTTTGAACAAGGGTTTCCGTTTGAACCACGGTTTGCCATCCCGCTGGCAGGCATGTCGATTGCGAATGCGATGAACACCCTTAGCCAAGCCGCCGAACGCTACGATGCGGAACGTGCTCACGAGCAACCTCCTCGGCAAGCTCGTGCGACCGCCTTTGAAGCCGCCATGCTCCCAAGGGTCAACGGCATGTTCGCGGTAGGCCTAGTTTCACTGCCGGGCATGATGACCGGGCAGATCCTTTCCGGCGTTTCGCCCCTGCTCGCAGTGCGCTACCAAGTCGTGATCATGTGCCTGCTGTTTGGCGCGGCGGGCATTGCGGCGTCCGTTTACCTGCGGTTGCGAGAACGGTTTTCCAGTTCATGACTGAAACAAATCGGCAAATTCCGAGTCCGGATCAGGGCGGGAGAGCAGTTGCTCAAGGGCTTCGGTGCAGTTGAATTGGCCTTGGATGACCGCATCCACGACCGTGCAAATCGGCAGGTCGAGTCCGTGGCGTTCGGCAATGTTGCGGACGGCCCCAGCGTTTTCCATGCCTTCGATCACGGTGCGGCGCCCCTGAAGGTAATCCGCCAAGGGTTGTCCTCCCCCCAACGCAAGGCCAAGGCTGTAGTTCCGGGAAAGGTTTCCGGTGGCGGTCAGCACCAAGTCACCCAAACCTGCCACGCCGGAGAGGGTTTCCGGACGCCCGCCTAGCGTCACTCCGAGCCGCATCATTTCGGACAAGCCTCGGCTGATCAGCGCGGCCCGTCCGCTCAATCCCAAGCCCATGCCATCCGCGATTCCGGCAGCAATCGCGATCACGTTCTTCATCGCCCCGCCGACCTGTACCCCCACCAGATCCGTGCTGGGATAGAGCCGGAAACGGGATGAGCCGAGTTGAGCCTGAAGCCGTCGCAAGCGTTCCGAATCGGTGCCCGCCAACACCGCTGCGACTGGTTGTCCCGATGCAACATCAGCGGCAAAGGTGGGTCCGGACAACACCTGTACTCCGTTTAGCACAGGCCAGCCCTCCGCGCATAAATCACTGAGTAGCAGGGGGTCGCCGGCACCAAACCCCTTGGTCGCCAGCACCACATCGTGATCGATGGTGATCGTTTTGGCAAGCGTCTGAATCAGCCACGGCATCGCGTGAGAGGGCACAACGACAAGTAGTGTGGTGGCGAGTTCCGGAAGCTGAGCTGCATCGTCCACCACCTCGATTACCGGAGGCAACCGCACTCCGGGCAGGAACAGCGAGTTTTCGTGGTCGTGGCGAATCGCCTCGCACACCTCCGCTTCCCGCGCCCAGAGGTGAACCGGCCGTCCCTGTCGCGCCAGGTGCAGTGCGAGGGCGGTGCCCCATGCACCGGCTCCGAGGATTCCGATTGCGCTTGGGTTGTGATCTGTCATGCGGAACCATTGCTGAGGTTTGGTTTCCCAGCCTACGCAGAATCCCCCAAACCCCAAAGCTAAAACAGGTAACTTTGACGATGACTCCTTACCAGACCATAGGTTTTCTTGATTTTAATAGACATTAGACATTCCTATCATTAAAAGATATTGATATTATTCAATAATTTTACTATCATAAGAATTGTTCATTTGTCCAAGTTACTGTTATTTCGTGATTTTTTTTGAAAAATCCAAAAACAGACCCGTTTTTTTTGAT
>PBTB01000145.1 GCA_002726945.1 Deltaproteobacteria bacterium
CGAAGAGCATAACTTCCACGTTTTCACGTATGCCGGGATTTCTGTAAGGAATCAGTTTGCGACTGGCGGTTTGTTCCAGCTTGGCTACCCCCTCCTCCAACTTTTTGCGGCCTGAGCCCGCGCGCATCATGGCACGAAGATTCTCAATGCTTTCCCGTAGTTCACTGCCGGCGGCCGGGGACAACTGATCCCTCTGGTGGTTCAACAGTTTGTCGGCCTGGTGACAAAGCTCCGCCGCCATCCTGAAGCGCTTGGAGATCAACCACCTGATATAATACATGTTAAGCCTTTAAAACCTCGATGAACGCCTGCTGCGGGATATTCACTGAGCCAATTGATTTCATTCGCTTCTTCCCCTCCTTCTGTTTCTCGAGGAGTTTCCGTTTTCGGGTGACGTCCCCGCCGTAACACTTCGCGGTGACGTCTTTGCGAAGCGCATTCACGGTTTCGCGCGCAATCACCTTGCCGCCGATCGCCGCTTGAATGGCCACCTTGTATTGCTGGGAGGGGATGACCTCCTTGAGTTTGGCGGCAAGCGCCCTGCCCCGCTGCTCCGCCTTTTCCCTGTGAGTAATCAGGGAGAAGGCATCCACCGGGTCGCCGTTTACCAACATGTCCAGTTTGATCATTTTGGCCGGCTCGTAGCCGTCATGCTCATAATCCAGCGAGCCGTAGCCCCTTGTAATGCTCTTGATTCGGTCGTGGAAATCGATCAGGATTTCATTGAGTGGAATGCGCCCGATAAGGATGACCCGTCCGGAGTCCAGTGTCTCTGTCTCCTGGATGACTCCGCGCTTTTCCCCTGTCAGATTCATCAGGTCGCCAATGTATTCATTGGGGCACATGAGGTACGCCCGTACCATCGGCTCGGAAATGGTGGCGATAAAATTCTGCTCCGGGAGATAAACCGGGTTGTCGATGTCCATCTCCTCCCCACTGGTTGTGACCACCCTGTAAACCACGCTGGGATAGGTGGCGATGATGTCCATGTTGAACTCGCGCCGCAACCGCTCCTGTATGATCTCAAGGTGCAGCAAGCCGAGGAACCCGCAACGGAAACCGAAGCCAAGCGCGACGGAACTCTCCGCCTGGTAAAAAAAAGCCGAGTCGTTGAGTTGCAGCTTGGCCAGGTTGGTCTTGAGGTGTTCGTAATCCGCCGGGTTGATCGGGTAGATGCCGCTGAATACCATTGGCTTCAATTCCTTGAAGCCGGGCAGCGGTCCCGAGGGGTTCCGGGGCTCAGTCAGCGTGTCCCCTATTTTCACGTCGGAGGGTGATTTGATGTTGGAGCTAAGGTAACCGGTCTCGCCTGTTACCAGTGCATCCCGTTTGTACGGCTTGGGGTTGAAGCTGCCAACCTCCTTCACCTCCACCGTCTTGTCGGAGTGCAGCATCTTGATGTTCATCCCGGCCCGGACATGCCCGTTGAACACCCGGACCATGGCCACCACGCCACGGTACGAGTCGAAATAGGAATCAAACACGAGCGCCTGCAGTGAGGGCGCGTCGGTCTTTTTGGGCGGAGGAACGTGCTTCACGACCGCCTCGAGCACCGCCTCCGTTCCGATGCCCTCCTTGGCGCTGGCCAGCACGGCGTCATCCGCCGGGATGGCGAGAATCTCCTCGAGTTGCCGCTTCACTCCATCGACATCGGCGTGCGGCAGGTCGATCTTGTTGATCACCGGGATGATGGCCAGGTTCTGGTTGTGCGCCAGGTTGACGTTGGCCACCGTCTGCGCCTCAACGCCCTGTGCAGCGTCCACGATCAGTAATGCCCCCTCGCAGGCGCTCAGGCTCCGCGACACCTCGTAGGAAAAATCCACGTGCCCCGGCGTGTCGATCAGGTTCAGTTCATACTCCACCCCGTCGGCTGCCGTGTAATACATTGTGACCGGGTGTGCCTTGATCGTGATGCCTCGTTCCTTCTCGAGGTCCATCGAGTCAAGCAACTGGTTCTCCATGTCCCGGTCCGAAATGGTGCCGGTGCGGTGCAGCAACCGGTCAGAAAGAGTCGTCTTCCCGTGGTCGATATGCGCAATAATGCTGAAATTTCGAATTTGCTCGATGTCCATTTACAACTCGACGCTCGCCCGGCCGCGGGCTGCCCCCTCCGCGCGCGCGGGATAATGACGGAATAAACTACAAATTGCGAACTTTTAGGGGTAAGAGAATAGCCAAATGCAGGCACCCTCTTTAGGCAAAGCCTGGCGTCAGGCCAGGATGTTCAGGGAGTGTTGCTGGATGTTAGCTGCCGCCTGTGTGAGGACGGCGGCTATTTCCGATTCATTGGTGGCGGTGATGATGTCGGTCGGGTGGTCGATGCTCATCTCGGCCTTGGCCAACTGGTGGGCGGCATACGCGAGGCGCGTGCTTGCCATGTCCCACATCATGGCACCAGCGGAATCGATGCTTAAGGATTCCATCGCTGGAGCGGATTCTTCACACCCGAAGTCCTCGCTGTCAACCACTGGCCAAATCCCAGAGGCGATTGTTTTCTTCCTCACCCTGCCCTCTCCCCCGGGAGGGGGCCAAGTGGCAGGCCGGCTGTTTTTGGCTTGGCCAAGCCCATGTTGCGGGCTATTTTCCTGCCCGTTGCAGGCAATTGGATCTCCCTGCTGTTGCCCGTGATTTTGCAACTGTCCCTGGACCTTAGTTCTAATGGTTAAGGAACCAGCACTCGGGTTGTGACCGACAGGCCTTTGCTGGAAGTCGCGATCTACGACGAGCCGGATCCACTTGTACCTTCCGTTCATCGGATTCGTTCAACACGGCAACGGCGGGGTTACGTTAAACTCGCGGCTCTCGAGTCGCGGGTTTTTTCGTTGGGAGAGCCTTCGCCGGGTTGCTAGTCTGCCCCGCCGTGAGCGGCGACCTTTTTTCACAACACCAGGCCAATTCGGGTGCAGAAAAGGACTCGGGTGACGAACCGTCACCAAGTTGGCAGTATCAACCCTTGGCTGCCCGGTTGCGTCCGCGCACGCTGACCGAATACGTTGGGCAAGGGCATATTCTCTCGCCGGGCAAACTGCTGCGCCGTGCCATCGAGGCGGATCGTATCCAGTCTCTGATCTTCTACGGCCCCCCCGGCACCGGCAAGACTAGCCTTGCGCAGATCATCGCTAACCAGACCAAGAGCCGGTTTGAGCGCTTGAGCGGCGTGGAGTCCAATGTTGCGGACATGCGCCGGGTATTGGCCTCTGCCGCGAACCGCCTAGCCAATTCCGGCGCGACAACCCTGCTGTTTATCGACGAGATTCACCGGTTCAACAAGTCGCAGCAGGATACGCTTTTGCCGGACGTGGAGAATGGTACGGTGCGCCTGATCGGGGCCACCACCCACAACCCGTTTTTCTTCGTCAACTCTCCGCTGGTTTCACGATCGCAAATATTTGAACTACAGCCCCTCACCGTGGAAGAAACATCACAGTTGCTGCAGCGCGCGCTCGACGACGAGGAGCGGGGCCTCGGCCACTTGAAGTGCGAGGCTGATCATGAAGCCATCCAGCACTTGGCCAATGTTTCCGACGGGGATGCCCGCAAGGGGTTAAATTCGCTCGAGATCGCCGCAATGACCACTCCGCCCGATTCCAGGGGGATCATCCGAATCACCCTCACCGTGGCGGAGGATTGCATCCAAAAAAAAGCCGTGGTGTACGACGGAGACGAGGACGCGCACTACGACACCATCTCCGCGTTCATCAAGTCGCTACGAGGTTGTGACGTCGACGCGACGCTTTACTGGCTGGCGAAGATGATTCACGCCGGAGAGGATCCTCGATTCATTGCGCGTCGCATTGTGATTCACGCGGCCGAGGACGTTGGCCTGGCTGACCCGATGGCGCTTGTGCTAGCCAACGCGGCGTTTCAGGCCGCCGAGTTCATCGGGTGGCCCGAGGCGCGAATCCCGATCGCTGAGGCGGCGATCTACATCGCCGGCGCCCACAAGAGCAACAGCGTCATCAAGGCGATTGATGCCGCTCTGGCAGATGTCCGGTCCGGCAAAACGATTCCCGTCCCCCCCCACCTCAAGGACTCCCACTATGGCGGAGCCACGACACTGGGCCGCGGCGAAGGGTACCAATACTCGCACGACTTCCCGGGGCACTTTGTTGCGCAGGATTATCTCGGGGCCAAGCGGCGGTTTTACGAACCGACCGAGCAAGGTGTGGAGAAGAAGATCAAGGCGCGAGTCGATTACTGGCGTAAGCATTTCGCGAAATTACGCAATGAGGGAAACCGAGCGAATGACTGACCCCGTTAAGGCCAAGCGCTTGGCCCGCCAGGAGGCGCGCTTGGCCATGGGGCGACTGAGCCCTAGCCAAGAGGCGGAGAACTCGCAGGCCGTGTGCCGCCTGATACTCGAGTCGGTCGTTTGGCGAGAGGCAGGCCAAGCGATGCTGTACATGCCGATGTCAGGTGAAATTGACATTAAACCATTGATAAGAAAAGGATTAGAGACAGGCAAAGCAGTCGCCCTACCCTGTTTTTTAGCCAAAGAAAATGTGTATCAAGCTTGCGTGATTGCCAACTTGGGCGATCTTGTGCCGGGCAAATTCGGCATCCACGAGCCTCCGGAAGGCAGTCAGAAAATGGACACGATGCAACTCGACTTGGCCATCGTTGGCGGGATAGCATTCGACGGCTTTGGCGGCAGACTGGGCCGAGGTGGAGGATTTTTCGATCGCTTGCTGGCCGATATCCCCGCCAAGAAATGCGGCGTCTGCTTTGATGAGCAAGTGCGACCTCACGTGCCGGTGGAGAGGCACGATGTCAAAATGGACATGATCGCCACACCGAGCGGCTGGTTGATCCCCCAGCCTGCATAAAAAATCAATGCAACTTCTGGCAGCAGCAGAGCCTTGGTTGTTGGGCCTCATGGCCATGGTCGTGATCGTTGCCCTGATCTGGATCCGCAAGGACCAGAAGAGGCAGATCCGTCGCGCCCTGCGAAGCACCGAGTCCTCGCTCAAGGAGCACTCACGCCGCGAAGCTGAGGTGCTGACCCGTAGCGCGCGGATGTTGACCCGTGAGGAAACGAATCGACTGCGCGGCGAGATCGAGAACGCGATCGGTGCGGAGAGCGAGGAAATTCGCCAGCGGGAAAAACGGCTGGAGGAGCGGGAGTCGCTGCTTGACAGGCAACTCCAGTCGCTGCTCGAGAACGAAAAGCAGCTGAACCAAAAACAGGCTGCCCTCAATCAGCTTGAATCCGATCTCGGTGAGAAACAAGGAACGGCAGAGCAGTTAATCGAAAAGCACAAGAAGGCGCTGGGCGAAGTCGCCAGCCTGAGCCTGGATGATGCGCGGGATCATCTTTTTGAAATTATCGGCGACGAAACCAAGATGGAAGCTAGTCAAATTTCCAGGGCCATTGTCGATGGCGCAAAAGACCATGCGGAGGAGAAGGCGCGTCGGATCATCGGGTTGGCGATACAGCGCTACTCGGGCGAACACACTTACGAGGCCACAACGGCCACGATTTCATTGAACGGCGACGAGGAAATCAAGGGGCGCATCATCGGTCGAGAGGGACGCAATATCCGCGCCTTCGAGAAAGCCACCGGAGTCACGGTGCTGATCGACGACACGCCCAACACTGTTGTGCTTTCCGGATTCGACCCCATCAAGCGCGAGATTGCCCGCGAATCCATGGCGCGCCTGGTCAAGGACGGCAGGATTCACCCCACTCGCATTGATGAGGTCGTGTCCAAGGTCACAGAGGAAAATGATTACAACCTCGCCAATGTTGGCGAAGAGGCGGCGCAAAAAGCCGGCGTCAGCACCCTCAGCCAGGAGGTGCTATCTGTGCTCGGCAAGCTTCGCTACCGAAGCAGCTATTCGCAGAATGTCCTGGCGCACGCCGTCGAGGTCGCGCACCTGATGGGTTTGCTGGCGGGTGAAATGGGGTTGGACATCATCAAGGCCAAGCGCATCGGATTGCTGCACGACATTGGCAAGGCGATGTCGGAGGAGGTCGAGGGGCCGCACGCTATTGTCGGGGCGGATTTCCTGAAGCGAAACAAGGAGCCGCAGGACGTTGTCAACGGGGTAGCCTCGCATCATGGTGAGGTGCCTTACGACTTCATCTGGGGCATCCTCGTCAGCGCTGCCGATGCCATCAGCGCCTCCCGCCCGGGTGCCCGATCCGAGACGGTGACGTCGTATCTCCAGCGGTTCAAAAACCTGGAGAGGATCGGCGCCTCGTTTGATGCGGTCGACAAGTGCTACGCGGTGCAGGCCGGCCGCGAAATTCGGATCATCGTGAATCCCAAGAAAGTAAACGACGAGGAAAGCTACGACCTTGCCCGTCAGGTGGCGCGAAAGATTGAGGACGAGCTCCAGTACCCGGGCCACATTCGCGTGACAATGGTTCGGGAAAACCGCTTCGTGGAATATGCCAAGTGAATATATTTCATTCCGTGAATAATCACGATGAAGAATTCGTCACGGGAAAGAGGGTCATTGAAACAGGTTATTCCAGTTCGCCTGATTGTTCCGGCGGTTTTAACGGCTGCCCTGCTCGCCCCCGGCAGGATGCCGGCGGCTGCGGAGCCGCTCCCGGACGGCCCTCAACTGGCTAGGACCATCCGGGAGTTGATTCCGGAGAAGAACGTTGAGATTCTCGCCACCATGGAGGTGATCGAGCGCGAACGAAAGCGCCTCAAGACCGAAATCGTCATCCGGGTTGAGAAGACAGGCCGGACGCAGTGGAGCACTACCTGCGAGGCCAAGCGCGTCGGCACAACCGCTGAACAGTGGCGCGTGCACCACGAGCTTGGCCAAGTGAACCAGTATGAACACAACGGCCACCCAGCCAAGCGGCCTGAAATACACTCCGGCCTGGCCGGTTCCTCGTTTGCCATAGCCGACCTCGGGATGGAGTTTCTCCATTGGCCAAGCCAGACCGTCCTGAAAATCCAGCGGCGCAAGAGCCGGTTGTGCCACGTGCTCGAGAGCCGGAACCCAAAACCGGCCAAGGGAGAGTATCACCGTGTCGTCTCGTGGGTGGACAAAAAGACGGGAGGCATCCTGCTCGCTGACATTTACACCGCTGAGACCAAGCCTGTGAAGCAATTCTCCGTGAAAGGCCTCACCAAAAAGGATGGCCGATGGCAGGTGGACGAGATGGAAATGCGCGACACCAAAACCCGGTTCCGCAGCCGCCTGCATTTTCATCTCAAATGATAATGTTGATGCAAGCCACCTTGGAACGCCTTTATGGGGCGTTCCTTGTGTATGGTGTTTTAGTCGCTGTGATTGTTTACATTATCCGGAGGCAAATAAAAAATCCGGACAACGATCCGGTAAAGGTGATCGTAAAATGGGTTGTCACCTTGGCGGTTGTAGCCTTCATGATTCATGCCACGGTCAGGGCGAATGATCGCGGCTCTTTGCTCGTCGTTTTCATTTTACTGTTACTTCCCGGTTCGATTCTCCTTGGGCTATGGTGGACTCCCGCTATTTCCGAATGGATCGCGTCTCCGATCACGAATGCACTGACAGGAGACTCCCGAGAATTTTACAATAAACCGGAATATGGAATTGCCAACGCGCGGCGCAAGCGGGGGCAATATGTCGAGGCGATAGAGGCTGTCGACGAGCAACTGGTAAAACATCCGGGAAATTTTGACGGATTAATGCTCAAGTCGGCCATCCAGGCGGAAAATCTTGGAGATTTGGCGGCCGCTGCAGCAACCATTCAAGAAGCAGTCAGTGATCCAGAGCAGTTGAATTACAGGCTCCCTGTGGCACTGAACAAAATGGCGGACTGGCAGTTGACGGTTGCCGTTGACCCCGACGCAGCCCGGCGGACATTACGGCAAATTCGAACAGCAATGCCAANCTCGCANGCGGCCCAGTTGGCCGCCCAGCGACTCGCAAGTCTCGACTCGTCGGAGGAGAGCGAATCGGACATCGTGGATTTTAACGAATCGTACCAGAAGTTGGTTGANGAGTCGGCGGCGAAGGATGACTTCACCAGCCCGCTTGAGTTGCCCAAGGCCATCGAGTTGAACCGGCAACAAGCCGATGAGAAAGCGCTTCAAACTTGCCTGCGCCGGGTCGAGATGCATCCCGACTCGGTCAGCAANCGCGAGGAATTGGCGGCGTTGTATCTCGGTCACGCGAAGCAGCCCGCATTGGCGCTTGAGCAGTACGAGCGTCTACTGGCCCTGNCAGGGACGACGATCCACCAAAAAACAGCCTGGNTGAACAAGCTCGCTGATATACAGATCAAGAGCAGNGANTCGNACGAAGCCGTTCGTGCCACGCTGGAACGGGTTATTGCGTTGGATCCCAAGGCGGCTCCGGCGGCGCGTGCGCAACAGCGNATTTCATACCTCANCATCGAGTTGCGCGGCGTGAACNGGAANANCACAAAGCTGCAGCTGGGCAGTTATGATGAAGATCTTGGCCTGAAGAGCTGATCAGGGGGTTACGACCAAGCCAAGGGCAATCTGCTTGTCAATCTCCGCAGCCATGGCTTGGTCGCCGGTTCCTCGCGAGGAACGCACGCGAACCTTGACCTCGGTCACCAGCGGCTCCACCTCGGCAACGGTCACCCAGACGTTGCGATTGTCGATCTTGGCGGAAACAGCGTTGTTCACCACATCATCGCCGGTTAGTGTCCCGGTTCTGGANAGGACTTCCCGGGCGGAATTGAGCACCTGATCCATCGGGCGCTCATAACGGCTGGTCACGGTGTCCCGGATGCCGGGCATTCCGAATTGTTTCCCCTGGGGCGTGCTGATGCANCCCACGGAAGCGGCAGCCATTGAAGAGGCAACACACAGCAAAATCAGACGAAAAGTCATGGGCGGCATTCCAAGCAAAACCGGCCCTACCGTCAAGCCAATTGCTCAAATTGTGGATAAGTTGTCCCGGAAATGACATCAGGGTAGGATGAACATCTTTACGGGAGATTTTGTCAAAATTGTTTTTCATGTCGATACAGGGAAGGAGCAGCAAACTCGGGGGAGCCATCGCCTTGGCCCTGTGCATCACCGCGCTTGNCCAAGCGGAGGAATCACCCCGCCACAATGCGGTGGTCGAGGCCGTCAGCCGGGTCATGCCAGGCGTGGTCAATATAGCCACCAAGACGCGAGTGCAGCGTGTGCGTTACTACTACGACTGGTGGCGCGACAACTGGGCACCGTACGCGCAGGAGTTGCCGCTGCAGGAGAGTGCCGGATCCGGTGTTGTGGTGGATGCTTCAGGCTACGTGCTGACCAATGTCCACGTCGTCAAGGATGCAGATGAAATCTGGGTCAAGATCAACGACCAGAACGGTGANACCAAGGTTTACCAGGCGGAGGCCATCGCNGGGAGCCTGACCACCGACATCGCCNTGCTGAAAATCACCCCGAAAGAGCCGGNTGAAANCTTCACCGCAGCCNCCTTNGCCAGCGATGACGACCTGCTGCTNGGCGAAACAGTACTGGCGCTNGGCAATCCATTCGGCCTTGGCGGCTCGGTCAGCCGTGGGATTCTGAGNTCGAAAAGCCGTCGCGCCGAAACGGGTGGCAGCAAGCTGGACATCCCGGACTGGCTCCAGACCGATGCCTCCATCAACCCGGGCAACAGCGGCGGCCCACTGATCAACCTTGACGGGGAGATCATCGGCATCAACGTTGCGGNACTCAAGGAGGGACAGGGCATCGGGTTTGCCATTCCCATCAAGCGGGTCAACGAGTCACTCTCTCGCATCTTTACGCCGGAGTTCCTGGAAGGGAACTGGTTTGGCGCATCCATCCGGCCTGGGAGCCGCCCGTTGACGGTGGAGTCCGTCGAACCAGACAGCCCGGCTGAAAGGGCTGGGCTAGCTGTGGGAGACCGGATCATGAAAATCAGCGATCACGCCCCACGCAACTTCATCGAGTTTGCCAACCGACTGCTCAATCTCGGGCGCGCTCGGACAGTCTCATTACAGATTAGGCGCGAGAAGGAACTCATCGATTGCAGTGTAAAGCTGATTCCGGAAAGCGCCTATTTCAACGCCGAGCTGATCCGGGAAAAAATCGGCGTCACCCTGGAGGAAATGACACCGGAAGTGGCCAGGGCGCTCGGTTATAATTCGACTGACGGGTTGGTCGTTTCCCGGGTGGATGACCGGTCTCCTGCCGACAAGGCAGGGCTTTCCACCGGCGAGGTCGTGGTCGCCATTGAAGGACATGGGGTGAGCGACATCGTCAGTGCGGCGAGACTTCTCCACCGCAAGGAAAGTGGCGGCAGGCTGATGCTGGACATTCTTCAGGTTCGGCGCAGCGGCCTTTTCCTGCGCCGTCGAACCGGGCGCATTTCGCTGGTGCTGCCTTGACAATTCACTCGACACCGAACGGCCGGCCGCTAGGCTCGCCGCACCGGGCCACTTGGCAAGCGGCACTCCATTTGTATACCCGCAATCAGCCCCAAACAGCATGACATCAGCCGCCCTCTGGAAGTTACTCAACAAGCCAGGTCGGCTATTCCTGTTCTCCGGGCCTTGTGTGATCGAGTCAGAGGCGCATTGCCTCAGGATCGCCAAGTCGCTCAGGCGCAGTTGCGACGCCCTTGGCATCACCTACGTATTCAAGGCGAGCTTCGACAAAGCCAACCGCACCTCCGCCAAGGCCCGGCGTGGCCCAGGTATCGATGCCGGCCTTCGCATTCTGGCTTCCGTCCGTGACAAGGCCGACGTTCCTGTCCTCACCGATATCCACACGGGGCAACAGGCCGGGCAGGCCGCGGCGGTTGTCGATGTTTTGCAGATCCCCGCTTTCCTCTGTCGCCAGACCGACCTCATCACCGCGGCCGCAAGCACCGGCAAAATAGTGAACCTCAAAAAGGGCCAGTTCCTTTCCCCAAACGAGATGGAGCAGGTCGCCGCCAAGGCGGCCAACTGCGGCAACCGAAAAATTATCCTCACCGAGCGGGGCTCCAGCTTCGGCTACAACAACCTCGTGGCCGACATGCGCTCCATACCGATCATGCGGTCCTTCGGGTATCCAGTCGTTTTCGATGCCACTCACTCGGTGCAACTGCCGGGTGGCAGCGGCGACCGCTCATCGGGCCAGGGCGAGTTTGCCTCGGTACTGGCCAGGGCGGCCCTTGCAGCAGGGGCCAACGGGCTGTTCATTGAAACCCACCCTGAGCCAACCAAGTCACCCAGCGACGGGCCAAACATGGTTCCACTTGGCCAAATGGACCGCCTGCTCAAGCGTTTGGCCAAGGTCTTCGACGCTGTTCGCTAACTATTGCGCTTGGTCAAGGTCAGCCGGAACGTCGTCCCATTTTCGTCCGACTTGGTCAGGACCAACTCGGCGCCCATCGACGCGGCCAACTGCCCGCTGATCGCCAGGCCAAGCCCGCTCCCCTGCTCCTTCGACGTATGGCCAGGCTGGAAGAGCGACCCCTTCACCCTCTCGGGGAGTCCTTTCCCTGTGTCGCTTACGTCGAACACAGTCACCCCACCGCTTTCGCCGGCGCGAACCATGACCCGCCCGGCCTGCTCGCAGGCCTCGATTGCGTTTTGCGTGAGATTTTCGAGGACCAACAAAACCAGGTTTCCCTCCCGGTTGTCCAGTTCCCTGCCCCCTGCCCCGCTGACTTCGAGTCGCACCCCTTGGCCGACGGCAATTGGCTCGAGCCGCAACCTGAAAACCTCGAGCAGTTCCTCGACACTCAACTCGTAAACGACACCGCTTGCATTCTCACCCAAGGTCCGGACGATGTTGTCGATCATCCCCTCCATCCGCTTGGCCGCCGTTTTGGCGGTAGATAAATCACCGCTTCCAGCCTGGTCGCCGTCGAGGTATGCACGCAATCCGGCGAGCGGGTTTCGCAGCCCGTGAATCAGGTGCGACGCCACCCCGCCCACTGCGCTGGTCCGATCGGAGAGCGCCAACTCCTGGTTGGCCCGCTTGAGCGCGAATGTGCGCCTGGCCAGCGAACGATGAATCCGGTTGATCCGCATAAACGAGATTGACAGGAGTAGCGCGATCACACCGCCTCCCACGGTAAAAATAAAGAGACTCTGACGAAAGAGATCGCCGTCCAGTTCCGCGATGTCTGCAATCGCGTCTGCACCATCAAAAAGAAACTGCGCCACGCCGAGCAGATCGTCTTCGTCCGCCACATGAACAGGCAGCACCACCTCCCGGACGGCTAGTGGCTCTTCCGCGGAGACCCCCTCAAGCAATGGCTCCCAGAAGAGTTTCCCGGCCGGGGTAGCTTTATTCAACCCGCCTGATGGTGCGAATAGACCGGCCGAATGAAGTTGATCGGCAGAAAGGGCGCCGTCGGAGATGTTCTCGGGGGAGGAAATAAGAAACCCACCATCCGGCATGTAAAGCCGAACGCCCAAAGCGCCGCTCAACTCAGCAACTGCCCCGTAGACGCTTAACTGGTCGGCGACGTCCTCCAGGAACAAAATCTCGCCCGACTCCGCCATGGTCACCTGATGCACCAGCGAGATGGCATATAGCTCCTGGGCATACCGCGCCAGGACCTGCTCCCGGATGCGCCCCCCCATTTGCTCCTTGGCAAGCCAAGTGGCTCCTCCAAAAATCAGCAGCGTCGAGATTACTGTCAGCACCTGAAAGCCGGTTTTCAGACTTTTATCCTCATTCCCCATGTGAAATTCCGCGCGGTGCGCGTGGAGGGAGAGGATCGAGTTTCAAGCC
>PBTB01000043.1 GCA_002726945.1 Deltaproteobacteria bacterium
GAAAATCGCATATGACAATCTTGAAAAGATGAGTGGAACTCAAAATCGGCTGGCTTTAGTTTAGCCTGATATCCCTCTGCGTAACATCAGTAAGTAAATAATATCAGTGATTTATAATTTTTTTTTAGTAAGTCCTGTCCAAAAAGAATGCTGACAAAGGAGAGCCTTCAATAATCGGCTAAGAATTACTCCGTAAAACTCCGGTAAAATTGTGCGGGACTGGGGGGTAATGGAGTGTTCCCCAAAATGAGGTCGGCGGCTTTTTCGGAGAGCATCATCGTGGGCGCGTAGATGTTGCCGTTGGTGATGAAGGGCATCACGGAGGCGTCCACGACCCGCAGGTTTTCCACACCGTGGACTTTCATGCTGTCCGGACTGACCACTGCGTTTTCGTCCGTCCCCAGCTTGCAGGTGCAGGAGGGGTGCAGGGCGGTTTCGGCATCGCGGGCGACCCAATCGAGGATTTTCTCCTCGCTTTCCACGCTTGGTCCCGGTGAGAGTTCTCCGGTGCTGAACGGCTTGAAGGCGGGCTGGTTGAGAATTTTCCGGGCGCAGCGGATGGCCTCGATCCACTCGCGGCGATCCTGTTCGGTGGAGAGGTAGTTGAAGCGCAACTTCGGCTTGTCCCACGGATCGGTGGAGTGAAGCTTCACGGTGCCCCGTGCATCGGAGTACATCGGACCGATGTGGACCTGATAGCCGTGGTCGCCTTCCGGAGAACTGCCGTCGTAGCGAATCGCCAGCGGCAGGAAGTGGAACATCAGGTTGGGGTACGCCTCGTTCTCGTTGCTGCGCAGAAAACCTCCGGCCTCGAAGTGGTTGGTCGCTGCCGCGCCTTTGCGCATGAAGAGCCACTGAAAGCCGATCCACGGCTGCTTCCACCATTTGAGCGCAGGCTGCATCGAAACGGGCTGCTTGCAGCCATGCTGAACGTACACCTCCAGATGGTCCTGTAAATTCTCGCCCACTCCGGGAAGGTGCTGGACCATCTCGACGCCAAGCGGTGCCAGTTCCTCGGTGTTGCCGATTCCAGAGAGTTGCAGAAGCTGCGGGGAGTTGATCGCCCCTCCACAGCAGATCACTTCGTTGGCGTACACCCGTTCGGAACGTCCGCTGCGGTCCACATACTCCACGCCCACCGCACGCTTGCCCTCGAAGAGGATTTTGGTGGTGAGTACCCGGACCTTGACCAAAAGGTTGCGGCGCTGCTTGACCGGATGCAGGTAGGCGCGGGCGGCACTCAGGCGACGCCCCCGATAGACGTTGCGGTCAAAGGCGTTGAAGCCCTCCTGCTTGTAGCCGTTCACGTCGCTGGTCAAGGGATGCCCCGCCTGCTGGACCGCCTCGAAAAACGCCCGAAACAGCGGGTTCGTCGCAGGACCACGTTCCAGCACCAGGGGCCCCTCGCCTCCCCGGTAGTCGTCGGTTCCGGCGATGCAGGTTTCCATGCGCTTAAAGTAGGGCAGGCAGTGCGCGTAGTTCCAGCGTTCCATGCCGGGTTCGCGTCCCCAGCGTTCGTAGTCCATGGGGTTGCCGCGCTGGAAGATCATGCCGTTGATGCTGCTGGAGCCCCCCAGCACCTTGCCGCGAGCGTGGCAGATGCGGCGTCCGTGCATGTGCGGCTCTGGCTCCGATTTGTACATCCAGTCGTAGTGCTTGTTGCCGATTGGCACCAACAACCCGGCGGGCATGTGGATGAAGATGTCCCAGAGGTAATCCGGACGCCCCGCCTCCAGCACCAGCACCTTGTTGCCGGAATCAGCGCTCAAGCGATTCGCCAAGGCGCAGCCTGCCGAGCCTCCCCCGATGATGAGGAAGTCGTAAAGAGAGACCATGGTTGGAATTATGAATGATCGTTTTTTCCGTTTCCTTGCTCTATCGAAGTTTTGCGAGGATTTCCTCAGGAATCCAATCCGGGTTTGTCGATCATTTCTCAAGAAAATCCCGATATTCTGCCACCGAAAGTGGAGTTTTTGTGATTTCAGTCTTGCGGGCTAAACTCGCGGGCAATTCGGGTGCACTGCTCCAAAAGGTGGTTGAACGGGGCGTCACACGCCGTGGTCGGCAGGGTTGTTGTTGTTGTTTGTTGGGGGGTGAGGGAGGAGTGAGGGGTGATCACAATCTCCTCCTGTACCCGGACTCGTTGTTGCTCCAGCAGGTTCCGGATTTCGGACCATGCCGACTAGCAGGTTTGATATCCCAACTAAGCACCATGTTGAAGATTTGCAGCTTGTTGAGTGTGCATTGAGGATTTCTATAAACCGTTTCTTCTCGATCCCCATGACCGTTCCATTGACTCGATCAGTGAATTGGAAATTTATGTCGCGTTCATACTCCAAATGGTGTCATTGTTGGAACCTGATCCACAAGATAGAACTCCCAATGCCCCGGAGTTTGGAAATCAGCGTTGCCTCCAAACTTGGGTGTGGCGGTGCAGGATGTGGGCGAGCAGGGTGTGGAGGATGCGGAAGACGGCGGAGGTGTACACGATCATCATCGCCATTGCAGCGGCAGGTGCGATGTCCCCGGCATCGTCCATGTTGAGGACGGCGACCGAGGCGAGCATGGTTTCCGGAGAGTAGAGGAAGACCACGGCAGAGACAGTGGTCATCGCGTTGAGGAAGAGGTAACTGCCCACATCGAGCAGCGCGGGCAAACAGACGGGCAGCGTCACCTTGCCCACCGTGCGCCACACCGGGGTTTTCAGCGAAAGGGAGACCGCCTCGAATTCCGGATCAAGTTGCTTGAGTGCGGTGAGGCAGGTGAGGTGGCTGACGGTGTAGAAGTGGACAATGGTGCAGATCACAAGAATACCCATCGTGCCGTAGAGGAAGCCGAGGGGATTGTCCGGATGGTTGAAAAAGAAGATGTAGGCAATACCGAGCACGAGTCCGGGCACCGCGAGCGGCAGCAGCGCGGCAAGGTGCAGCAGGGTGCGGAGCCACGCCACGCCACGCGTCTTTTCGACCAAGTAGCTGCCGAGAAAGATCAGGCCAGAGCCGAAGACGGCGCAGTAGATCGCCATGCGGATCGAATTGTAGTATGCCTCCCAGCCGCCGCCGTCCATCACGTCGAAGTTGTAGTTCTTGAGCGAGAGTGTGAGGTTGTAGGGCCAGAAGGTGACGAAGGACGCATAGATGGCCATGCCGAGCATGGCGAGCAGGATCACCGCAACGACGGTGCAGAAGCTGAAAAGCAGCGTGTCGCGCAGCGGTTCGGACTTGGGCTGGAAGGGCACCGCCTGCGCCGAGAGCTGCGCGACTTGTTTCCGCTGCACCCAGCGGTCGGCAATGAAGGCGACCACCGCAGGTAGCAGCAGCATGAGCGAGACGACCGCCCCCATCTCGAAATTCTGCTGCCCGACGACCTGCTTGTACACGTCAGTGGCGAGGACGTTGAAGCGTCCACCAATCACTTTGGGTACACCGAAGTCCGTGATCACGAGTGTGAAGACGATGAATCCTGCGCTGAGGATGCCGTACTTGGCACCGGGGAGGGTAACCGTCCAGAACACGCGCCACTTCGGAGTGCGCAAGGCTTCTGCGGCTTCGTAGAGCCTCGCATCGGCGGTGGAGAGCGCGGTGAGCAGGATCATCAGCGCATGCGGAAACACCCAGAAGCACGAGCCGATGATGATACCGACAGGACCGTAAATCGAGCCGCCTCCGAGCCACGATTTGAGAACGCCCTGATTGCCGAACCAGTAAATCAGTGAAATCGCCGCCAGCAGTGAGGGGGCCAAAATCGGGATGAGCGCAATGCCCCGGAAGAGCCAGCGCAGGGGCATCCGGGTGCGCGTGAGCGCGTAGGCATAGACAAAGGCGATCCCCAGCACGATCAACATCGCAGAAATCGCCACACCGAGGCTGTTCGTGATGGAGGCGAAGAGGGCGGGGGTGTCGAAATAAATCCGGAAGTTCTCCAACCCCACGAAGGCTCCGTCCATGTCCTCCAAGCTCTTTGAGAGCAGCGCATAGAGTGGGAACACGACCGCCACTGTCAGTAGGGCGATGACGATCCCGAGGGCGGTTCGCAGCACCAAATCGTCCCGGCTCAAGCGAACGCGGACCGGAGTCTTGGACGCGGAAATTGCGGCGGCGGGACTCACCGAGTTTCCGGAAAGAGGCGGAGGGTGGAGGGCGGAAACTCGGCGCTCAACGTGATTGCTGGAGCGGCCTTGAGTTCGTGAACCTGCTGAAGCGAAAGATCGGCCCGGAGTTTTCCAAAGCCGTCCGGTCCCTTCAGGTTGAGGCGGCAGAACGAGCCGAGAAACTCAAGGGTTTCCACTTGAACGGGAAACGTATTCTGGAGTTCAGCCGCTTCGGAGTGGCAACGGATGTCCTCCGGACGCACCGTCATCCGGACTTTCCCGCCATTGGAAATGCTGGCTGTGTTGCAGGAAAGAGAGTTGTCGCCCACCCGAACGGTTCCGGAAGACGCGACCTCGCCTTCCAGAAAATTCATCACGCCAATGAAATCTGCCACAAAGGGCGAAGCGGGGGTGCTGTAGATTTCCTCCGGAGTGCCCACCTGCTTGATGCGTCCATGGTCCATCACCACGATGCGGTCTGCCATCGAAAGCGCCTCTTCCTGATCGTGCGTGACGAGGATGGTGGTGACACCGAGACGTTGGTGCAACGCACGGATTTCCTGACGCAACAAGGCCCGGACGCGAGCATCAAGGGCGCTCAGGGGTTCGTCGAGCAAGAGCAATCCCGGAGAGGTCGCCAAGGCACGGGCGAGCGCCACGCGCTGCTGTTCACCTCCGGAAAGCTGCGCAGGGTATTTCGCGGTTTGCTCCGGCAAGCCGACAAGTTCCAGCAATTCAACCACACGCTTGTGGATTGCCGGCTTCGGCCCCCGCTGGTTCTCCAAACCATAGGCTACATTCTGGAAAACCGTCAGGTTGGGAAAGAGTGCATAGGATTGGAAGACGATTCCGAAATCCCGCTCCGAGGGCGGCAGGGTGGAAATGTCCCGCCCCTGCTGTGTGATGCGTCCGGAGCTTTGCAGGTCAAGTCCGGCGATGGCGCGGAGCAGGGTGGTCTTGCCACATCCGGACGGGCCGAGGAAGCAGACGAACTCGCCCCCGTTGATTTCCAGCGAAAGTTCCCGGACAGCGACGAACTCCCCAAAATGCTTGGTGAGGTGTTCAATGCGCAGGTAGGGCTGATGGGATTCAGGCATATGGACAGAAAAAGAGACCGGGCCGGACACGAAATCCGGCTCGGCAAGGTGGGTGGGATTACTTGGCTTCCGACTTCGCGTCGTAGCGGCTCTGCCACTTGGAGAGAATGCTCCTGCGGTTGACCGCCGCAAATTCGAAATCGTTGTCAATCATCGCATCCAGAATACCCTCCGGGAAGTGCTTGACCGGCTTGGCAATTCCGGGATAAGCGACCACGGCGTAGCCCTGATTGTAAAGCTGGTTGGCTTTTTTCGTGATGGACCAGTCGACCAGCGTCTGGGCGGCACTGAGCTTCTTGGTGCCCTTGACGATGGCGGTGGCCTCCATGTCCCAGCCCACCCCTTCACGCGGCAGCACAATGTCCAGCGGTGCGCCTGCGGCCTTGGACTTGGCCCCCCGGAATGCGAAGGAGATGCCGATGGGGGTCTCGCCGCGTGCCGCCTGCTTGCAGGGTTTGGAGCCGGAGTGGGTGTACCACGCGATGTTCTTGTGGAGATTGTCCATGAACTGCCAACCGCCGAGCGGACCGTAAAGCTGGAGCCATGAGGAAACATCCAGGAAGCCCGTTCCGGACGAGTTTGGATTCGGCATCACAAGATGTCCCTTGTACACCGGATCGGTGAGGTCCATCCATGAGGTCGGTGTCGGCAGGCTGTGACGCTGCGCCTCAACCGTGTTCACACAGACAGCGGCGATCCAGGCGTCCATGCCCGTCCAACTTGGGGGATTCGCGGCATCCCGGAATTTCGAATCAAGTTGCCCCAAACCCTTGGGCGAGTAGGGCTGCAACATGCCTTCGGACTTGAGCAGCATCAGGCTGGTCGCGGCCAGACCCCAGACCACGTCGGCCCTCGGGTTGTTCTTCTCGGCGAGCAACTTCGCGGTGACGATTCCAGTGGAATCACGGACCCAGCGAATTTTGATGTCCGGATGGTCTTCGTTGAACGCTGCGGCATAACGCTTGAGGTCTTCGGCTTCAACCGCCGTGTAAACCATCAGGGTTTCGGCACTGGCCGGAAGGGCAAGCAGCAAACCCAGTGTGAAACCGAGCAGGGCACGGCACAGTTTGAAAGAAACACTCATTTTCATAAAGCCTCCTGAAAAGGGATTACGGGAAAAACTGAAACGATAAGGGCACTCCGGCAAACCTTCAACCGAAAAATGCCGGGAAGGGCGGAATTTTGGAGACAGGATGCTGGGATCAGGTCATGAATCCTCCTTCATTGGAGTGAACGGGAAGAGCATCTCGCTCCAAAGGAACTTCAAGAAGGCACCTGAACTCCCGGGCGAAATCCACGGACACCCGAGCGTGAACGGCCCCCTGCTTGTCAAAGAAGCGCTGCTGCCGTCGCATCGTGAACACGCCTTCGTGCCAGATGTTGGGGTGGATGTACAGGCCTTGGCTGCCGTCGCACCGGAAGCAGACGAAATCCTCAGGCTGCACATCATCCCCGGGCAGGGCCAACGGGCAGAGAAACGGCTGCTTTTCCAGCGGGAAGAAGAGTTGCCCGCCGTCCGGGTGGTAGTTGGCGTGCCAGAGCAGCAACTGCTCCGGATCACGGTGGTGGTTTTCATGGGCAACGGCAGGGTCCGCCGCATAGCCGAGAATGTAGTGTCCGGAAACTGCGTCGTTGCGTCCGTAGAGCAAATCGCCCTTCCACTCGCTGATGAACCTCCCCTCGGTGGTGCCGCCCTCGTTCCCGGTGTCCGGATCCACCGGACGCCAGCCCTGCGCGGGCCAGCGTACGATCTCCACCTCCACCGCATCGGTATCGTCCACAAGACAACCGTAGCCTTTGAGCGTTTCCAAAGTGGCCCCGACCACGGGCATCCGCACCCGCTTCAGGTTTGCGGGCAAGTCCGGATTCAAGTAATCCTTTTTTGTGGGGGGGGGGGGGGTGTGCATGCTGCTGCTCCTGTTTGAAAAATCTCTGGACCAGCTAAGCCAAGTCCATCATAGTGGCCCATTTCAACAGATTCTCCTAGGAAAGATCAATCGAAATTCCAGAGTCCGCGAATTGCTTGGAGCAGTGTCGGGCAAACCCTTTCCCGGGGCGACTGACTTTCCAGAAAAACAACTTGGCTTTCCCTGTTGCATTCCGTGTGCAGACGAACTAGACTTGGAACATGGGGTGTAGGTATTGGCAAGGCGGCGAGGCGGCTGCGACGACAGTGCCACACTGACTTCATTTTTTGAAGAACCCACTTGCAAGGAGCCGATAATGGCCCTAGCTTCCCACTTCACGTTTGGCCGGCTCGTCCTGATCCTGTTTGCAGGGTGGGCGGCTTTGTCGGCCTGCGACAGTTCCAATCCAGCCGAGGAGGAGAGTGCCATTGCCACCTTGGCAAACAAGCAACTGACGGTTGACAACATTAGCACCATCAGCGGCAAATCCTCCAGCGTGCCCCTCACTGACAATTTCACAATCACCTTCTCAAAGGCCGTTCAGAGCATCACTGCGACCACCAGTTCGGGCGGATCGTGCAGTGGTTCGGTACAACTCTCCGGAGACAACTTCAGCAACTGCGAAGCTGCCACCCTGACTTACAATAGCGGGCGCACCACCTACACCCTCACCCCGCAAGTTCCTCTCAAGACCAAGACAAACTACAAGATTCTGGTCTCCACCAGCGTTAAGGATGACTTCGAAAAGGCCCTTTCGTCCAGCTACACCTCTTCTGCTTTCGTTACACAGTCTTTGTGTGATAACGGCTCCTGCAGTTGGAGTGCGGTTTCCACGAGCAATTGGAGCATTCGTTCCTACCATGGCAGCACCGCTTGGCAAAGCACTCTTTGGGCACTGGGAGGGCGTGACGACAAGCATGTGCAAGCCTCCAGCAGTGGCAGTTCTTGGACCGACAAAACTCAAGGTGCGGTCAACCCGTTCAAACGCTCCGGACTCGGAGTCGCCACCTTCAACAACAAGCTGTGGGTCTTGGGCGGGCAGAATGCATCTGGGCAATTGGTCAGCGATGCTTGGTCTTCCAGCAATGGCACCTCCTGGAGCCAGAAGACGCTGACCTGCACCGCTTCCGGAGGTGGTAGCACCTGCTGGTCAGTTCGCTACCGCCATGCCGTCGTGAGCTTTGGCGGCAAACTCTGGATCTATGGAGGCGAGAGTGTTTCCGGCGGCAGCGTGAGCTACCTCAACGATGTCTGGTCCTCCAGCAATGGCACCACTTGGACGCAGCAAAGCCCCACCTGCACTGATTGCAGCAGCAACAGCACCTGCTGGTCAGGACGCTCCGGACACGCCGTGGCGGTGTTCAACAACGCACTCTGGCTAACCGGAGGCAGCAGTAGCAGCGGGGCCACCAAGGAAGTCTGGACTTCCAGCAACGGGACGAATTGGACCTGCAAGACGATCGGCCCGGCGTGGACTGTCCGTTCCGGACACGCTTCCATCGAATACGAAGGGGCGCTTTGGGTGCTGGGTGGTCAGAACGGCAGTAGCATCAACTCGCTGGAAGCGTGGCAAAGCACCGACGGCTCCACATGGACCAGTGGTGTCTATGGACGCACCGACGGGGTGATCGTCAACAACGCCAGCGCATCCGGACTCAGTGCCGAAACCTTCAAGTGCAGTGCCTCCTCCTCCAACAACTGCATCCTCCTGCTCGGCTCCAAAGTCTGGAAGTACGGACCGTAGGGCTGCTTGCAATAGACATCAGCAAATAAGCGTGTGAGTCGGCGAGTGTCTTATCGTGTTTCTTCTCTCACAGGGGCCGCTTGACTCAGAGCAACTTGACGAGAGTGGCGATCAATCCAGCCTGTGCCACAGCAGCACGGCGACCCACTTGATGATCCCACCCTTGGCCTCGGCAAGTTCCGCTCTGAGGTCCGCCTTGGTGGCCAGTTCCTCAAGGTGAGCGTCCTGCGCTTCCTTGATGACCCGTGTTACAGCGGTGGCCTGCTTTTCGTCCAGTCCGCCCTCCATCAACACCCGTGAGGCGGAGAGGGTGTCAAAGGTCAGTGCGCCCATCGTTTTCTCGCTCAGTGGTCAGATTCCCAGCCTTGGTGATCCGGAGGATTCCATCCCGATCTGCCCCATGCTCCCACGATTCCCCCAATAACTCAACTGCGTTTTACTTGCTCGTAGGCTCATGCAGGAATTCGTCACTGAAACGGGTGGCTTGTCCGGACACGCTTTCAGCCAATAGTCGAAATCTTGTAGATCATCATGGGTTTGAGAGCGGATCAGTCATCATCTTGGTTCACGAAGCCGAGATCTTGTGGATCCTTGCCGTTGTAGTTGCCGTCACTGCTGGTGGCTGGCAACAGAATGACTTGGAAGAACTGATCACTGTCGTTGTCGGAATCATTCAAGGCAGTCACAGTAACGGTCTTGGCACCCCAGCTACTTGAGGTGAATTGCAGGGAGGTTGGGCTCACAGTCGCTTCTGTAGAATCACTGCTGTACAAGTTGATGTCAACATTTGCAGCTGGAGCAGATGTCAGAGCAACCGTAAACGTCGATTTTGTTGAAGTATCTGACTCCTGAACCTTGGCGCTGTTGGTTGGATTCGTAATCAAGAAACCATATCCGGTAACCGTATCGTTGTCCGCATTGACGAAACTAAGGTCCTGCGCATTGAGCCCTTGATAGCGGCTATCCGCACTCTGAGCTGGCATCAAAAACACTGTGTAGCCTACATCACCATCGACCATGTTGTCATCCTGTGCCGTAACCGTGATCGTCTGGGCGGTACTCCAGTTGGACGAGGTGAAGGTCAGTGTCAGGTTGTCGATAGCTGAGCCACCAGAGGCGATCAGCGCTTCGGAACTGTCGCTGACGTAAAGCGGAATCACCAGATCCGCCGTCGGTTTCGCCGCCAGTTTCACGGTGAAGGTGCGGTTTGTGCCTGATTCGGTGGTGGTTGCATTGTCCGGTGCGCTGACCACGAAGCCCGGCGTGCCGGATTCGTCATCCGTGACCGTCAAGACCACATCCTGCGGGTTGAGTCCGTGGTAGTTCGCATCGCTACTGGAGGTTTCCGAGAGGATCACGCGCACGGGCTGGTCGCCATCGGAGTCGTTGTCATCCTGTACGAACACCGTGATGGTCTTTGGCCCAGTGGTTCCCGATCCGAAGGTCAGGTTGTCAGACGTAACCACTCCATTGCCTAGATTGAGTTTCGCCTCGGTTGGATCACTCGTGTAGATCGGAACCGTCACATTCTGTGTAGGCGCGGTGTGAAGCTTGACCGTAAAGGTGGTGTTCCCTCCAGATTCAGAAAGCTGCGCCGTGCTGGGGGCACTGACGCTCAGACCCGCTGCATCGTCGTCAGTGTTGACCAAGGCCACGTCCGGAGGATCGAGCAGGCGATACTCGCTCGCCGTGGTTGACGCGGAGTTGACACCAAGGCTGATGCGGTAGCGCTGGTCACCGTCCGCCAAGGCATCGTTCTGCCCGGAAACCGTCACGGTCACGGGCGTGTTCCAAGTGCTGCTGGTGAAGGTCAGGGTGCTGGTTCCGGTCGAGTTGATTGAGGGCGACCCTGCGGACGCGGCGGTGATGCGGCCTTCGTTGGTGTCGCTGCTGCTGAGGTCAAGCATGACCTGCAAGCCCGTGATCGGGGCGCTGCTGAGGCGCACCGTGAAGGTGGTGTTGTCGCCGGATTCGCTGGTGGAACCACTCGGCACGGAGACGAGGAAACCCGCAGTTTCGTCGTCCGTGTTGCTCAGGCTCAACATGCGGCTGGAGAGCTTGTCGTAATCGGCGTCCAGTGTGGAGGCGGTGTTGACCGCAAGGGTCACGGTGTAGCCCTGCGTGCCGTCCGTGTCGTTGTCGTCCAGCCCCCAGACCGTCACCGTTTGCGGTGCATTCCAGTTCGCGGTAGTGAAGCTCAACTGCGTGTCGTTGTCCGTGCTGCCGGAGGTGAAGGTGCCTTCGGTCTTGTCCGAAATCCCCAAATCCAGCACGACGTTGCCCGTGGGCTGGGTCTGGAGTCCGACAGTGAAGACGGCAGTGCCATTGTCCTCGGAAGTCGGGCCGCTGGACAGCGTGTGGTAGAAGCCCGGCGTTTCGTCATCCACGTTTGTCACCCAGACATCCGGCGGATTGAGCAGGCGGTAGCCGGAGGAGTCGGTGGTGTTGCTGGAGTTGTTGTCCACCGTCAGCACAATGCGGAACGCCTGATCGCCGTCGTTGACACTGTCGTCCACGCCCGTGACCGTGAACGCCTGCTCGCCGCTCCAGTTCGAGGACGAGAAGGTGTGAGTCGACGGGCTGACCGAGCCTTCGGAAGTGTTGTCCGAAGCCGCCTTGAAGATGACGCTGCCATTGGGCTGACTGGTGAGCCGCACCGAGAAGTTCGCGCTGGTCTGTTTTTCAGACACCGTTCCGCTGATTCCGGAAACGAGGAATCCGGAGGTTTCGTCATCCACATTGCTCAGTAGCACCGTCACGTTGTCGAGCGGATCGTATCCGGAATCGGCGGTGTTCGCCTGATCCACCCAAACCGTGACCGCGTAGGCCTGGTTGCCGTCGGTGACGTTGTCATCCTGGCCCGTGACCGTGACGCTGCGCTCGCTGTTCCAGTCTGTGGTCGAGAACTCCAAGTAGGAGGTTCCGGTGGATGCGATGTTCACGCTGCTGCCTGAAATCGCGGTGACCCGGCCTTCGCTGGTCCCGCTGCTGCTGAGGTTCAGCCGCACCGTGCTGGAGGGCTTGCTCAGCAGTTTCACCGTGAAGAACGCTGTGCCCTTGCTTTCCGTGGTGGCACCCGAAGCCGCCGAAACCTTGAGTCCCGGAATTTCATCGTCATCGTTGACGACCAGCACGTCCGGAGGATCGAGGTTGCGGTAGTTGAGATCGGGGGTCGTGGTGTCCTTCGCCAGCACGACGGTGTAGGCGGTGGCGTTGTCCCGGAGGTAGTCGTCTTTGCCTGTGACCGTTACGGTCTGCGCGGCATTCCATGTGGTTGTCGTGAAGGTCAAACTGGCCGGAGACACCTCGCCTTCGGTCGCATCATCCCCGCTGATACTCGCGCCGATTGTCACGTTGTCCGAGGGTGCCGAGGTCAGCCGTACCGTGAAGAAGGCGCGTCCGCCGGATTCGCTGGTGTGTCCGGAAATGCCGGAAACCCGGAAGCCCGCCGACTCGTCGTCAATGTTTTTGAGGAAGACGTAGGCGGTGGTGCTTTCATTGTAGGTGTCTGCCGAACTGTTGTCCGCCCAGAGCTTGATGGAGTAGGAAACCGTGCCGTCCGTGTCGTTGTCGTCCTGTCCATCGACCGTGACCGTCTGGAGGCCATTCCAATTGTCCTTCGTGAAGTTGAGCGTTTTGACTGCAGTGCTATTGTCAATGCGACCCTCGGAGTTGTCGAGGCTCTGTGCCTTGACGATCACGTTTCCTGTGGGCTTGTAGCCCAAGCGCACGGAGAAGATCGCCTGCTCGCCCCGCTCGCTGGTGGTTCCGGAGGTCGGGCTGGTCACAATTCCCGCAATCACGTCCTCAACGTTCTGCATGGAGACATCGAGCGGATTGAGTCCGTTGTAGCCTGCATCCGTGGAGGTGAGTGCGTTCAACTGCACCACGAAGGACTGCATGCCGTCGCTCACGTTGTCCTGCACGCCCCGGATGTAAACGCGCTGATCGGTGTTCCACGAACCAGTGGCGATGCTCAATGTTTTGGATGCAGCCCACGACACATTGTCCAGCGAAACCTCAGCCTCGGAACTGTCGCTCACGACCAGCGGCAGGTTCACGCTGGCGGTGGGCTGGCTGCCCAACTGCACCGTGAAGGTCGCCACCGTACCGGATTCCGCAACGGAGCCGCTGACTGCGCCGATGCGCACTCCTGCGGTGTCGTCATCGCGGTTGCTGAGATGCACGTCACCCGGCTTGCGGTTCGCATAGTTCCCGGAACTCGTCTGGCTGGCAAACTGGATCGCATANGCGCGGTCNCCATCCGAAATGTTGTCGTTCACGCCTTGCACCGTCACGGTCTGCGCGTTGGTCCATGAGGCTTGCTGGAAGACCAACNATGNGGTCAGCACCGTGCTTTCACTGGCNTTGTCNGTNGTCACNTTGAGNGTGACATTGTCCGTGGTCGGCTCAAAGAGCANNTTNACNGNNAAGCTCNCNGTGCCGCCNTTTTCCGTGGTTTGGCCGCTCGGTGTNNAGGTCACGAANCCCCAGTTGTCGTCATCCGCNTTGNTCATCACCACGTCTGCNGGGTCCACTCCGGANTAGCTNGGATCGGCNCTCGACGCGAGTTGCAGCAGAATCGTGTAGCTGACNGCNCCGTCCGTGCTGTTGTCGTTGAGTCCAGTGACGGTGAANCTGCGGGCACTGTTCCAGTTCNCGGAGGTGAAGGTGAACAGTTCCGGNGTGACCGCGCCCTCGGAGGCATCGNTGCTCTGNGCCAGCAACACCACGTTTCCGGAGGGTTGGCTGTTGAGCCGCACCGTGAAGCTGCCCGTGCCGCCGCTCTCGCTNGTCTGGTTGTCGCTCACGCTGACGAGGAATCCGGCGCTGTCGTTGTCGGAGTTGTGCAGGGTCACATCCGCAGGATCAAGGTTGCGGTACTTGAGGTCCGCCGTGGAGGTGTCCGGATCAATGAAAACGACATAACGCTGGGTGCCGTCCGTCTTGTTGTCATCCTGCCCCGTGACCGTGACGGTTTGCACGGTGGACCACGAGGTGCTGTCGAAAGAGAGCAGCTTGCCCGCCGGAGTGGTGACGGTGCCCTCGTTGGTNAGGTTGTCGATGAGCTTGAGTTGCACGGCAGAGGTCGGAGCGCTATTCAGCCGAACCGTGAACGTGCCCGTGCCGCCTGCTTCGGAAGTGGTGTCATCTGTGGTGGTGACGATGAACCCNGCGGTCTCGTCATCCACATTGCGCAGCGTGACATCAGAGGGGTNAATGCCGTTGTAGCGTGGATCNCTGGAGGTGGTTGTACCAAGCAGCACCGCATAGGCTTGATCCCCGTCCGAGGTGTTGTCGTTCACGCCGCGCACGGTCACAGTGTGGTCGGACTGCCAGTCGCTGATCGAGAAGGTCACAGTCGTGGACGAGCCAAAGCTGGAACCGTCGTTCGACACCAAACCCTCACTGGTGACNCTGGAACTGACGGGCAGGCTGACGGAAGCCGTGGGCGCATAAGCGAGCTTGACCGTGAAGGTCGCGGTGCCGTTGTCCTCATGCGTCGGGCCGCTGATCGCGCTGACCAAAACAGCGTTCGGCGCATAACTTTCGTTGTCCTTGTTGACGCCGGAAACGTCCTGCGGGTTGAGTCCGTGGTAGCGCAAATCCGTACTCGTCGCACTCGCCAGCGTCACCGTGAAGGCCACCGCGTCATCCAGCAGGGCGTCATCCTGCCCCAAGACGGTCACGGTTTGCGCGGTCGAGTAGTTTCCNGAACCGAAGTTNAAATTCACCGAACTTGCCGCCGCACTNCCAGCGACCGAGAGCAGCGCTTCAGAGGAATCGCTGATGGCCAGCGGGATTGTGACGTTCGCGGTGGGCGAAACCACGAGGCTGACCGTGAAGGTCGCATTGTCNCCACTTTCGGACGTAGAACCNCTGAGGGTGCTGACGAGGAAGCCCGGAACCCCCGCTTCGTTGTCCGTGTTACTCAACACCACATCCTGCGGGTTCAAGCCTTGATAGTTTGCATCNGTGCTGGTGGCTGCAGACAACACGATGGTGAAGGGTTGCTCGCCGTCGCTGACATTGTCATCCTGTGCGACCACCGTGATCGACTTCGGCCCGGTGCTTCCAGAGGCAAAGGTCAGGTTGTCGGAAACCACCGTGCTGCCGTTGACGATCAGCTTCGCCTCGGAGGCATCGCTGGTGTACACCGGAATTGTCACCGTGGCCGTGGGCGCGGTGTTCAGTGTCACCGTGAAAGTTGCGTTAGTGCCGGACTCAGTCAGCGAGGTCACGCTGGGNGCGCTGACGCGGATGCCCGCNCTGTCGTCATCNATGTTGAGCAGTTGCACATCCGGAGGATNGAGCGAGTTGTACTCNGTCGCCGTGGTCGAGCCGCTGTTGACGGTCAGCGTTGTAAGATAGCGCTGATCCCCNTCCGCTGAGGAATCGTTCACTCCAGAAGCNGTNACGGTTTTGGCGGTGGACCAGTTGGACGCATCGAAACTCAGGCTCGTTGGCGAAACCGTGGCTTCCGTGGTCTTGTTACTTGCGACCGTGATCACCACCGTTCCGGAGGGCTGNCTGGTGAGCCGTACCGTGAAGGTCGCGTTGTCTCCTGCTTCCGAAGTTGACCCGCTTGGNATCGAGACGATAAATCCAGCGCTNTCGTCATCCCTGTTGGAGACCGCGACGTCATCCAGATTAAGTCCGCTGTAGCGCGTGTCGTTGGAAACTGCCGCGCCCAGCAGCACCCAGAAGCCTTGTGTGCCGTCAGTTGCGTTGTCGTCTAAACCCCGCACNCGCACGGTGTGCAGGCTGTTCCAGTCGCTCGTCGTGAAGACGATGCTGAGGTTGTCCGTCGTGGTGTTATCGGNCTGCAAGAGCTTGCCCTCGGTGGCGTCGGAAACCGTGGCGTGGACGGTCACGTTGTCCGTTGGTGCTTGCCGCAACCGCAGAGCAAAGGTGGCGATGCCGCCAGATTCGGTGGTCGACCCAGAAATCGCCGTGGCGATGAATCCGGGCGTGTCGTCATCCTCGTTGACNCCCAGCACGTCCGCAGGGTTGAGGCCGAGGTAGCCCGTGGTGTCGGTGGTGTTGCTCGTGTTGTTGTCCACCGTCAACCAAATCTGGAAGGTCTGATTCCCGTCTGTCGTGTTGTCGTTCACGCCCGTGACGGTGAAGGCCGACTCGCCGCTCCAGTTCGTGTTGTTGAAGGTGAAGCTCGCGGGACTGACTTTGGCTTCCGAAAGGTTGTCGCTTGCTGCCTTGACCACAACGTTGCCATTGGGTTGACTCGTGAGCCGCACTGTGAACCGNGCACTGCGCCCNNTTTCGGAAACCGATCCNCTCAAACGGCTCACCCGGAAGCCCGCCGTTTCATCATCCACNTTGCTCGACAGCACTGTCTTCGCACTCACGAGGTCNTAGTCCGGATCAAGCGTTGCGGCGGTGTTGGGCACGATCTTGAGCGAGTACGCCTGATTGCCGTCCGCCACGCTGTCGTCCCGCCCGTAAAGCGTGACCGTCTGCGCAGAATTCCAATCCGAGGCGGTGAACGTCAACTGCGTGTCGTTGTCGGCGGAGCCTTTGGTGAAGGTCGCCTCAGACGAATCCGAAAGCGTCACGTCGAGTTTCACCGTGTTCGCCGGACGGCTCTGCAAGCTCACATTGAGGAAGGCATTGCCCCCGGATTCCGTGGTCGGCCCTGAGATTTGCGAAACCCTCAACCCCGGATTTTCGTCATCAAGGTTGACGACCAGCACGTCCGGAGGATCGAGGTTGCGGTAGTTCAAGTCCGGGGTCGTAGTGTCCGCGCCCAGCACAACACTGTACGCGGTGTCGTTGTCCCTANTGGTGTCATCAACCCCGGTGACGGTCACGGTTTGCGCCGCCGACCAGTTGCTCGACGTNAAGATCAGGCTGTTTCCGGAAACCGTGCCCTCNCTGGTGTTGTCGCTGGAGACGGCGAGGGTCACGTTGTCNGAAGGCTTGGAGGTGAGCCGCACCGTGAAGAAGGCGCGTCCTCCGGATTCGCTGGTCGCGCCNCTGATGTCGGAAATNCGATANCCTGCGGCTTCGTNGTCCACGTTCTTGAGCGAGGCGTAGGTGTACACGCCCCGGTAGCTCTGACCCGCCGAAGCGTTGTCTCCGGTGAAGCTGACGAGGTAGGCCACTGTGCCATCAGTGTCGTTGTCATCCGCGCCCTGCACCGTCACGGTCTGGAGTCCGTTCCAGTTGGTGGTGGTGAAGCTCAGGTTGTCACTGCCGACAATCGCACCTTCTGAGGCATCCTTGCTGGCNACNNGNANNTTNACGTTTCCNGAGGGNTNNGANTTGAGNCGNACCGAGAANAGCGCCTGCTCCTTGGNTTCNCTGGTNNTCCCGGACATNGGCGCNACNACGATTTCCGCAGTGAGATCTTCAACGTTGACGAAACCCAAGTCTGTAGCGTCCCTTCCGGAATACTGCACATCCGTGGAGACCGCCGCACCCAGCACGATCTTGAAGGCCTGGTCGCCATCGGAGGTATGGTCGTTCTCGCCACGGACATAAATCGTCTGGTCGGTGTTCCACGAAGACGGTGTGATGGCGAGGCTCACGTTGTCGGACCATGCACTGCCGTTGAGCGAAACCTCGGCNTCGGAGTTGTCACTCACCGAAACCGGGATTGTCACGTTGTCGGTCGGCTTACTGGAAAGCTTGAGCGTGAACTGCGCCTGCGTTCCGGATTCTTTCACNGATCCGGTGGTGGAACCGACTACAATGCCGGCACGATCGTCATCGCGGTTGCTGAAATAGACATCCTGCGGCTGCTTNCCCGTGTAGTTCGATCCGGCATTGGTCGTGGCACTGAAACGCACCGCAAAGGCTTGATCGCCATCCGAGACATTGTCATCAACACCNCGCACCCGCACCGTTTGTACGGTGGACCATGAACTGTTGTCAAATACCAGATTGAGGCTGGCAGCGGTGGTGTTGTCCGCATTGAGCAGCACCCCTTCCGTGGAATCGCTGCTGGTGAGCGTGAAGGTCGCGTTGTCGTTCGTCACCAGCGCGTGGGTGAGCTTGAGCGTGAAGACCGCAATGCCGCCGTTTTCGGAGGTCGTCGCGTTGAACGCAGTCATCAGGAAGCCGTAGTTCTCGTTGTCGCGGTTGACAACATAAACATCCGGGGCATCGAGCAGTTGATAGGCTGGATCGGCGCTGAAGGCCGGTTCCAGTGCAATGCGCACGGTTTGGTCGCCATCCGTGATCGTGTCATTGAGTCCCTTGATGGTGATGGTCTGATCCGTATTCCAAGTGCTGTTCGTGAAGGTGAGCAGTTCAGGCGTGACATAGACCTCGCTGGTATCTGTGCTGCTGACAATCACCTTCACGTCTGCCGTGGGCTGGCTCGTGAGCCGTACCGTGAAGGTCGCGCTTGTGCCATCCTCATCCGTCTTGCCGCTGACCGAACTGACCACGAACCCGGCGGTTTCGTTGTCAAGTGTCCGGAAACTGAGGGCGGCAGGAGCGCGGTTGCGGTAACGTTGATCACCCGTACTCGCGTCACCCGTGAAACGCACAAGGAAATCTTGCGGGCCATCCGGCAGGCTGTCGTCCACCGGAACCACCGTGACAGTTTGCACCGTGCTCCAGTTGCCGGAACCAAAGCTGAGGTTCGCCGCCGAAAGCGTACCCTCGCCTGTGTCGAGGCTACTCAGGCCAAGCGTCACATTCGCGGTTGGGGCACTGGCGAGCTGCACCGTGAAGCTCGCGTTGTCGCCCGTTTCCGTCAAGATATCGTCCAGTACACTGACGAGGAAGCCCGCGCTGTCGTCATCAATGTTGGTTCCGGAAACGTCGGCGGGGTCGAGGAATCGGTAGCCCAGATCCGTTGTCGTGTTGTCCGGACCAAGGAGGACGGCAAACTGCTGGTCGCCGTCGGATACGTTGTCGTTGACTCCGGTGACGATCACCGTCTGCGCTCCATTCCAATTGGTAGGAGTGAAGGCGAGTGAGTTGTCGTTGATATTGGCCTCAGACAATTTGCTGCTCGCCGCACTCACCGTCACATTCGCCGTGGGCTGGCTTCTGAGACGAACCGTGAAACTTGCCGTGCTTCCAGCCTCAGTGACGCTACCGCTGAGGGCACTCACAAAGAAGCCTGCAGTTGCCGTGAGGTCGAGGTTCTCAACAAGCACATCGGCAGGTTCAAGATCGCGGTACCTCAGGTCGGCAGTCGTGTTGTCC
>PBTB01000044.1 GCA_002726945.1 Deltaproteobacteria bacterium
CCATCTTCTCTCCTTGTGTTTGTGAGTTGACTCAGGACTATTCCAGCTTCTATCAGTTAACTTCAAAACGCCAGTGTGCGTAAGTCCTGATGAAATTTGGGTGTCTTCTGAGCAGGAATCACCGAAAAGCAGGGTTGCTGGACTTGTTGCGGGTCACCAATCCTTCATCTGCAGTGAACTCCACCACCCCTCTGGACTTCAGGGCAAGCGGTTTGTCAGGTTCAGGATTGGTTTTACCTGCTGCAAGGAGGGTTGTGAGAACAATCTGAGAAACTGCAGAAAACAGGGTTTCCCCACATGCAAACGCAGGGATGCACGTGCCTCCCGTCAGGGACGTCTCCGCATGCGGATGCGGATGCGGGATCTTTCCGGGAGTTCAGGATTGATCTGAAAGCTCTTGGGAGCAATCTCGCGCTCCAGTGCATGGAGAGACTCCACGTGCGGGCTCCGCTATGTCCGCTTGCCGTCCACAGACAGCCTTGACTTTGGGCAGTTCCTTCCTGAAAATTTCCAGTAATCTAAACGCCGGACTTGAGATTTTGGCTAGGTCCGGCCCCTTCAATCGAACAAGCGACAACTCCGCAATGGCTCGGCTTCAGGAAAACTATGATGTCCTGATCATGGGGGGCGGGCTTTCCGGGTTGACGCTGGCTCTTCAACTCAAGCAGAAGCACAGTCCCCTCCGGATCGCTGTTGTCGAGAAAGCGAAGTATCCTGTTCCTGAAGCCGCGCACAAAGTTGGCGAATCCTCGGTTGAGATTGGCAGCCATTACTTTCAGGACATCCTGAACCTGAGACCCTTGCTGAAGCGGGAGTTGCCCAAGTTGGGACTGCGTTTTTTTTATACGCACGAAGGCAACCATGATCTTTCAAAAAGAGTTGAACTGGGACCAAGTGATTTTCTTTTTGTGAAAAGCTATCAAATCGACCGAGGGCGTTTTGAAAACGCTTTGGTCAACAAGTGCATTGCACGGGGAATTTCGTTCTGGGAAGGTTCTCGGGTGCAGGAGCTTGAGTTGGGCAACTGCGATCACCAAGTCAAGGTTCTCCAGGAGGAGCAAGCCTACCTATTTAAGGTCAAGTGGCTCGTGGACGCGAGTGGTCGCAGAAGCCTGTTGAAACAGAAACTTGGGCTGTTCAAACCGACCAAGCACGATATCAACGCCGCCTGGTTTCGGATTGGCTGTGAAATCAACATTGACGATTGGGCGTCCAATCCGGAATGGCGAAACCGCAACAGGCACACGAGGAGAATCAGCACCAACCACTTGATGGGGAAGGGGTATTGGGTGTGGCTGATTCCGTTGGCATCCGGATCAACGAGCATCGGCATTGTCGCGGATGCCAAGCTTCATCCCTATGACGAAATCAACACCTTCCCAAAAGCCCAAGCGTGGCTGAAAGAGCACGAACCTCAGTGTGCAAGTGCAGTTGAGGAAAACCTGGAGGCGTTTCAGGATTTTCTCGCATTGAAGCATTTCTCCCACAGTTCCAGGGAAATTTATTCTGAGGAAGGCTGGTACCTGACCGGAGATGCCGGACTGTTTCTGGATCCGCTGTACTCTCCCGGAAGCGATTTTATCAGCATGTCCAACACCTGCATCACGGATTTGATCACAAGGTCTTTCACAGGAGAAAAGCTTGCAGTTCGTGTGAAGGAGTATGAGCGCATCATCCGCACGATTTTCCAGGGTTTTTTGCTGATTTATGAAAACCAGTATCCCGTAATGGGCAGCGCGAAGGCCATGAGCCTCAAGATCGTCTGGGATTTTGTGATGTACTGGGGAGGGATCGCACTGATTTTTTTTGGAGGAAAATTATGCGATTTGAAATTCATACGCGCATCCAGGGTTCACCTGAACAAATTTTTCATCCTGAATGTTCAAATGCAGAAGCTCTTGCTCAAGTGGTCCAGCAAAGCGGGTGAACATGCAGAAAAGTCCGGGGTGTTCCTGGATTATTCAAAACTGGAGTTTTTGCGGACACTGAACAAAGACCTCCTTCGAGAAAAGACGGATGCCGAGTTATTGGATCAACTGTCAATCAATGCGACCCTTGCTCAGGAAATTTACGATGAAATCCTCTGGAAGGCGAAGGATGAGATGCCCGACCTCAAGGAAGTGCAAAACTTGCATCCGCCGCAAACCGCTCATGTGCAATCCTTCTTTGCTCCCCTCTTTCCATAAAACCCCCACTTTTCCAAGGACTCGTGGTGAACGCCCCTTTCCATCGCCATTGCATGAAAACTCGGAGCCTGCCGAATCTGATCATCGGATTGTTCCTCTTGCTGGGAGCGACGGGATGCCTCAAGGACTCCATGACCGTTGCCCCGGTACGGATCGCAGACCGTCTTGACTTTGAGCTGCGTCCTCCCGAAACTTTCGGGCAAACTCTTTCCGTCCTCCAGCGCATCAAGGCCCAGCATGGAGATCGGACTTTTGAAACACTGGTGCAGCTGGAGATCAACCCGGAGTGGGTGACTTTGGTGGGATTCACGCCAATGGGTATCCGCACCTTCACGGTGCGGTGGTCCGGAGATGAGTTGATTTCAGAGCCCCTTGCAGATGCTGACATGCCTTTCGGGCCAAAGTGCATTTTGGCGGATTTGCAAATGGCCCTCTGGCCGGAAATTCCCGCAGTGGGTGCTTTGCAAATCCAGGAAACACAGGAGCCGCCGTATTTACGCGAAGTGCTGCGAGCAGGAGTTGCGGTGGTTCGAGTGCGCTATGAAACGATGCCCGCTTGGCAGGGGCGCATTGATTATCACCATCTTGAGCGCGACTACCGCTTGTCTATTCATCCTTTGAAGAACAACCGGAATCCATGACGAGTCGATCCTGCCGGATTTCTACGCTGGGCATGGTCTCCGCACTGGGCGGAGGCCACGCACAAACACTGGCGAGGCTGTTTGCGAAGGTCCCTCCAAAGCTGGCGCGAGGATTGGAATTGGTGAACGATGAAGTCCCTTTTGTGGGCAAGGTCACGGTGCCGCTTGCGGCATTTCCTGAGCAGTGGGACGAGTACCGTTGCCGTAACAACGCCCTTGTGCTCACGGCTTATTTGCAGATCGAGGAGCAGGTTCAAGAACTGCTCAACAAGTTCGGCCCCTTCCGCATTGGAGTGGTGCTGGGCACCAGCACGTCCGGCATTGCTGCCACGGAGCAGGCTTTGCGGGTTTACCGGACGAAAGGTGCATTTCCCCAGGAGTACGATTACACCCAGCACGAAATGAACAGTGTCGCGGACTTCATTGCTGCGTACGCTGGCATCACAGGCCCCGCCTACACGATCTCCACCGCATGTTCTTCCAGCGGCAAGGTGTTCGCATCCGGACAAGCCCTCCTGGAAATGGGGCTGTGCGATGCGGTCGTGGTGGGTGGGTCCGATTCGTTGTGCGAACTCACCCTCAACGGGTTTTCCTCGCTGGAATTGCTGTCGGACGAAATCAGCAACCCGATGAGCAAAAACCGCAAGGGGTTGAACATTGGCGAAGGCGCGGGACTCTTTGTGCTTGAGAGAGCCGAGGGGGGAGTGCAACTGCTTGGGGTCGGCGAGTCCAGTGACGCCCACCACATGTCGGCCCCCGATCCGCAAGGCCGTGGGGGGGCACTCGCCATCAGCGGTGCCCTGCAAAAGGCCATGCTCACCCCGGAGGACATCCAGTATGTGAACCTGCACGGCACCGGAACCCGCTTGAACGATGAGATTGAAGCTCGGGTGATGCACACGATTTTTGAGAATCCCCCACCGTGTTCTTCAACAAAACCGCTGACCGGGCATTGTCTGGGGGCTTCCGGAGCCCTTGAAGCGGGAGTTTGCTGGCTGGCGCTGTCCAAGGCTGCGGACTATAATGACCGCATCCCCTTGCCTCCGCACTGGTGGGACGGCGAAGCGGACGAGTCCTTTCCGGAGCTTTCACTCACTCAAACCGGACAATCCCTTCCTGCGCAAGGGGACATTTGCATGATGAGCAGTTCCTTCGCCTTTGGCGGTAACAACGTCGCCCTGGTCATGGGCTGTGATTTTGGTTAGCCGAGCCATGCCAAACCCAATCCGGGAATTTCCGCCCATTGTCGATCTGATCCCGCATTCCCGGACCATGTGTCTGCTGGATCGGGTGATCCATAAAGATGAGGACCAAACGCAATGCACAATGATCGTGTCCAAAACCGATCCCTTTGCAGATGTTTCTGGAAATGTTCCATCGTATGTTGGAGTCGAGTACATTTCCCAGTGTGCGGCGGCGCACTCCGGTTTGAAATCAAGGAACGAAAGGGGGGAAACTGCACCAAAGGTCGCGTTTCTGCTGGGTTCCCGCAAAGTGGAGATGTTCGTCGAATCATTCCCTGTAGGACAAGTCTTGCTTATCCAAGCCGCCCGCATCTCGGCCACAGAGGACACTGCGATTTTTTCAGGAGAAATTCGTGATGCCGATAGCAACGATGTCTTGCTGAAAGCGAAGCTGACGTATTATCAGCCGAAAACTGTGGACGAGAGTATGGCATGACCAAGCGTGTGCTGGTCACAGGAGCCAGCCGGGGGATTGGCCGGGCGATTGCGTTGGTGTTGGCCAAAGCCGGATTTGAGGTTGTGCTGAACTACAAGAGCAACCGAGCAAAGGCCGAGGCAACCCTGTCACAGATCAAGGCAGGCAATGGCGTGGCAGGTTTGTTGCCCTTTGACGTCTCTGATCGTGAAGCAACGGTAGCGGCCATCGAGCAGGAGGTTGCTGCGTCCGGAGTGTTTTATGGGGTAGTGAGCAACGCCGGGATTGCCGCTGACGCTCCCTTTCCCGCCTTGACTGGAGATTCTTGGGATTCGGTGATCCACACCAACCTCGACAGCTTCTACAACGTCTTGCATCCTGTGGTCATGTCAATGATTCTGGAAAAAAAGGGAGGGCGCATCGTGACCTTGTCCTCTCTCAGTGGGCTTGCTGGAAATCCGGGGCAGGTGAACTATGGTGCGGCCAAGGCTGGAATCATCGGAGCAACCCGCGCCCTTGCCCAGGAATTGGCCAAGCGCAAGATCACAGTGAATTGCGTGGCCCCCGGATTGATTGAAACCGACATGGTGGCAGAACTCCCCTTGGATGAGGCAAAAAAACGCATTCCCATGCGGCGGCTCGGCAAGCCAGAAGAGGTGGCGGCGTTGGTGAGGTTTCTCTTTTCGGAGGATGCCTCGTACATCACGGGGCAGGTGATTTCCATCAACGGAGGCATGCTGTGAACCGACGGGTCGTGATCACCGGAATGGCGGGTTTGTCTCCGATTGGCTCGGATTGGCCAACCGTTTCCCTTGCCCTGAAAGTCGGAAAATCTGCTGTAAAAATCATGCCTGATTGGACAGTGGTTGAGGGCTTGCGAACCCACTTGGGGGCACCTATCGAGGATTTCGTGGTTCCGGAACACTACACCCGAAAGTTGATTCGCTCAATGGGGCGAGTCTCCTTGCTGGCGACCCGAGCCACCGAGTTGGCTTTGGAGGATGCGGGCTTGCTGGACTGCCCCGAGCAAACGGACGGTCGCATGGGCGCAGCCTTTGGTTCCGGAACCGGAAGCCCTCCCGCGAGCCAGGTGTTTTTCAACAGCTTGCACACCAACCAGCGCTTGCGGGGGATTTCCTCAACGACGTACATCAAGATGATGAGCAACACCTGCGTGGCCAATCTTGGCCAGTTCTTCAAGCTCAAGGGGCGACTCATCCCCACATGCAGTGCATGCACCTCCGGAAGCCAGGCGTTGGGGTTTGCCTATGAAGCCGTCAAGTTTGGCCAGCAGGATTTCATGATCGCCGGTGGGGCCGAAGAGCTTTCCGTGTCTGAAGCCGCGATGTTTGACGTGTTGTATGCCACGTCCATTCGCAACAACGCACCTGAGCAAACCCCCGCTCCATTCGACTGTCATCGTGACGGACTGGTGATTGGCGAAGGTTCGGCCTCGTTTGTGCTGGAAACCCTGGAGTCGGCAACTGCACGAGGGGCGAGGATTTACGCAGAATTGCTGGGGCATGGGGCAAACTCGGATGGTGAACACATGACTGCTCCCTCGGTGGCAGGAATGCAGCGGGTGATGGAACTTGCGCTTGACGACGCTGGACTAGAACCCCAGAACATCGGCTACGTCAACGCGCATGGCACGGCCACCGAAGTAGGAGACCTTGCAGAATCGGAAGCGACAAATCGCGTTTTTGGGTCGTCCATGCCCATCAGTTCCCTCAAGGGGCATATTGGCCACACGATGGGCGCCTGTGGTGCGTTGGAAACCTGGATGACCCTGCACATGGCCCGTGAGGGGTGGTTTGCCCCCACACTCAAACTCAATGAAGTGGATTCCCGATGCGCACCGCTCGACTACCTCCAGGAGGAGGGACGGAGCATGGATGTGGATTATGTGATGTGCAATAATTTTGCGTTTGGCGGGATCAACACCTCGTTGATCTTCAAACAACAATAAATGTTCACCACCTTGAGAAGATGGTCCGCCTGGGCACCGAGTGTGGAAACTCGTGCAGATTGGCGAGCATGGGCCACAAATCCCGTCAATCTCCCGGATCAAGGAGTTCCGGCGCTTCCAAGCATCCCGGCCATCCGTCGTCGTCGCCTGAGCGGCTTGAGCCGCATGGCGTTCCAAGTCGCCTTTGATTGCCTGACGGGGGCGGAGGGGGCTTGCGTGAATTCCGTGTTTGCCTCGCACCACGGAGAAATGCCGATCATGCTGGAACTCACCGACGCTGTGATTGATCGGGAGCCGCTGTCTCCCAAGAAATTCAGCCATTCCGTTTACAACACCACCGCAGGGCATTTTTCCATCGAAACGGCAAATCAACTCCCTTCGACGTCCTTGTGCGGAGGGCACGCCTCTTTCTGCTACGGGTTTCTTGAAGCACTGGCCATGACACACCGCAATCCGGGAAACCCCACGCTGCTGGTCATGGCCGATGTTCCCCTGCCGGATTTTTTTGCGCTGTATGACCGTCCCCCCGTGTTTCCGTATGCCTTCGCGGCCTTGCTGGCAAACGATTCTGCTACGGAAGGCACAAGGCTCCAGTTGGATTTGGCTCCGGATAAGAACACTGAGGAAGAATGGGGCTTCCCGCAAGCCTTGGTGTTCCTGCAGTGGTTGCTGTCCGGAGAAACGCAACTGGCACACCACCACCACCACCAACGCTGGACATGGCAAAAGCTGTCGAATTGATCCGGTACCTCCGCGTGGCTGGAGGGACCGGGTTTGCGTTTGTGCTGTTCGGCATGAGCGGGTTAGTTCTCAATGGAGTCATCCTCTTGATTGGCTGGATTCCCGTGCCCTCTCCGGAAACGAAGGCGTGGGCGATGCAGAAGGTGGTGCATTATGCGTTTCGAGGATTCATGGGCTACTTGCGGGGTTTCGACTTGGTCCTTGGCAAAGCCGAGGGGCTGGAAAAGCTTCCCAACTCCGGACCTTACATTTTGGTGGCGAATCATCCAACCTTGCTGGACGTGGTGCTGATTCTTGCAAGCATTCCCCGTGCGTGCTGCATTGTGAAGCCCGAAATCCTCGACTCCATCTACATGAGGGGCGTGTCCCGGTTGGCCGGGTACATTCCCAATACCGGAGGGGAACAGTTGATTGATGCCTGTGTGGATAAACTGAACCAAGGCATCCCCTTGGTGATTTTCCCGGAGGGCACGAGGTCGCTGCTGAATGAACTCGGGGAGTTCAAGCGCTTGGCGGCGTGGATTTCCCTGAAAAGCGGATTTCCCATTGTCCGGACGGTGGTGCAGTGTGGGTCTCCGATTTTGATGAAGCAGTGGAAGTGGTACAACGTCCCCCCGCATTCGACAGAGCTACGCTTCAAGATTTATGATACAATCAATCCGACTGATTTTTTGGCGGGCCAATCCTGCGGTCCCATCCCCGCACGGCGGCTCACCGATCACCTGAGACGTTTTTACGAAGGAGAACTTCATGGAACAAGTTTCGCCTGACGGCGGCTCACCGATCACCTGAGACGTTTTTACGAAGGAGAACTTCATGGAACAAGTTTCGCCTGAGCTGGAGCTTGAAGTCAAAAAGCTGATCATCGACTCCCTCTCGCTGGAAGACATCGATCCGGAGGATATGGACAGCGAGGAACCGCTGTTTGGCGATGGTTTGGGGCTGGATTCCATTGATGCCTTGGAATTGGGGATTGCGCTCCAAAAAACCTATGACATCAAGCTTGTGGAAGGGGCGGAAGCAAACAAAAGTCACTTTGCCTCAATTCGTTCACTGGTCGCATTCATCCAAGCAACAAGGGTCTGCTAGTGCAAATGGCCTTAACGAAAGCAGAGCTTTTTTCAAAAGTCACAGAAGTGTTGGTGGATCACTTTGAATTGGAGCAAAGCCTCATCAAACCAGAGGCGCGACTGCTTGAGGATTTGGACTTGGACAGCATTGACGGCATCGAACTGATTCTCAAGTTGGAGGAACAATATGGAGAGAAAATCTCTGCTGAAAACCTGAAAGCGGCCCGCACAGTTCAGGATGTCGTGAACGCTCTTGATAACCTCGTGCTGACTGGAGATGAGCAAAACGGGGATTCCGGTTCAACCCAAGAAAAATAGACATGCCTGCCCTTAGGTACGCCACCGGAAAGACCCTTTTAATGGTGGCATATCCAGTGCTGGTGTACTTTGGATTGTCATGGTTTGATGCAAGAGAACGGGGGTTTGCAAATTTCTTTTTGTTTGTTCCCTCGCTGCTCAATTTCGTCTTGTTGACGGTTTTTCTGAGCAGCATCACTTCACCCCCTTCAATTGCCGAGAAATTCGCCTGTGTGCTCGTGAAGGATCTTCAAGAGGAGGAAATCCGTTATTGCCGCAAGGTGACGCTGGTTTGGTGCGTTTTTTTTGCAGGAAACGGCAGCTTGGCGGCGGGTTTGGCGGTGTCTGCCAGTCTTGAAGTCTGGACCGCTTACAACGGCATCATCGCATATTTCCTGATGGGAGCCTTGTTCTTTTCCGAGTTTCTTTACCGCCACTGGCGCTTCCGCCGCTATGTTGGCACACCGTTCGATCCCTTTTTACGTCGCATTTTTCCACCACTCAATTCCGATGGCTGCTGAGTACCTGCCCTTATCCAAACTCCTCTCCAGTCAGCGGGATTCAACAACTCCGGTAGCGATTGCCACCGGGCAAGCCTTTTCGTGGTTGCAGTTCACTCAGCACATCGCCGCCCTTTCAGAGCAAATCCGGACGAGAGGCGCAGGTCGCTGGTTGCTGCACACCGAGAACAGCTATGCCTTCGCGGTGGGCTTGTTTGGCCTTTGGCATACGGATTCGATTGCTGTCTTGCCACCCAATGCCGGAAAGCAAACCCTGGAGGAATTGGGTGTCGAAACGCAGGGCTTGATTTCGGATCATCTCACGAATCCGGGGAACCGCCTTGTGCTGGATCCTTTGGAAGCCTCAGCCACCAAGTTGCCACCCTGCGGGGTTTTGGAGCGGAATTCTTTCAAACTGGAACTCTACACCTCCGCTTCGACGGGCGAGCGCAAGGCCATCAAAAAGACCCTTGGCAATTTGGAGGAGGAGTTGCAGGGGCTGGAATGGCTTTGGGGAGACATGCTTGGTGATGCAGAAATTTTCAGCACGGTTTCCCATCAGCACATTTACGGACTGCTGTTTCGTGTGCTGTGGCCGTTGAGTGCGAACCGCGTTTTCCGGGGAGATGCGTACATCTCGCCAAGCCGACTGCTGGCGGAAATGCACACAGATCGCCAAGCCTGTCTGGTGTCCGGACCCGCACATTTGAAGCGGATGCCGGAACGGGTCGATTTGGCAGAGTTGGGTTCGCGGTGTCAGGTGATCTTCTCATCCGGTGGCCCCTTGAGCGCAGCAACCGCGCACGTCTTCTCGAAAAACGCACAGCTCACGCCCTTCGAGTTGTTTGGCTCCACCGAAACCGGAGGAATTGCGTGGCGGCAGCAAGCACTTGGGACCGATGCCCTTTGGAAGCCGTTCCGCAACGTTGAAATCCGCGCCAAACCTCCGGAAGGCTTCCTGCAAGTGCGTTCTCCCTTTTTGGGTGAATCCGATCCAGAGGGATGGTTCACCACAGGCGATCTTGTTGAACCCACTCCATGCAGGGGCTTCGTCCACCAAGGCCGGGGGGACCAAATCATCAAGGTCGAGGAAAAACGCCTGTCCTTGCCAGACATGGAAGCCAAACTGGAGGCACACCCTTGGGTGGAAACGGCAAGAGTTTTTCTCAAGGAAGACCCTCCGTTTTTGCAACGCCGACCCCCGTTGGCAGCCGTGCTGGTGTTGAGCGCAGTTGGGCGCACTTCACAAGTAGAGAGTACTGACCTCACGATGGTCCGCAAGCTGAAGCAAGCCTTGTCGGAAGCGTTTGATCCAGTCTTGTTTCCGCGTTCGTGGAAATTCGTCGAGACCCTTCCGACCGATCCACAGGGCAAGATCACAGTTGAAATCCTACGCGCTTTGGTGAATCCAACGACCCTCGTGCGAGACCCCCAAGTGCTTGAAAAAACGAGTTGTGAGGAGGGAGAGTCAACGGAGATTTCCCTGCAGTTCCATGTTCCCGAAAATCTGGTGTGCTGTGACGGGCATTTTGAGGATTACCCCGTGGTTCCCGGAGTCGCCCAAATCCACTGGGCAGCAGGCTACATTGGCGACTTGGTGCAGCATCCGGTTGCCTTGACGGCGATTGAGGCATTAAAATTTCACAATCCGCTCCTGCCGGGGCAAAACTGCCTGTTGAAACTTCAGCACACTTCCGGAACCCAGAAGATCAACTTTCGTTTCCATGCCGAGCAGCACAAAATCACCTCGGGCCGCTTCGTCATCACCTCCGGCCCCGTCACCGCCTCCGGATAGTCCGGGGTTCCATCCTTGTGTGGTGATTCCCATTTACAACCACAAGGACACCATCACCCAAGTGGTCGATTCACTAGAGGATTTGGAACTGCCCTGCTTCATCGTTGACGATGGCAGCGACTCCTCAACCAAACAGGTGTTGTCAAAAATAAATCTTGAAAAACAGCAAGTTGAAGTGATCACTCGCAGTGCAAATGGAGGAAAAGGGGCTGCCGTCACCACGGGGTTGCTGGCTGCATTTGAAAAAGGATTCACCCACGCCCTGCAAGTCGATGCCGATGGTCAGCACCAAACCTCGGATGCCCAAGTGTTTTTGGAACGTTCCTCCTCCCAGCCGGACGCCTTGGTGCTGGGAAGGCCGATCTTTGCTGACAACGCCCCGAAATCGCGGGTGTATGGACGCAGAGTCACCCATTTTTTCGTCTGGCTCGAAACCCTTTCGCTGGAGATCAAGGACACCTTGTGCGGCTTCCGGGTTTACCCGCTGAGCGCCTTCAAGGTCATTGCAAACAAAACCCGCCTGCGGGAGCGCATGGATTTTGATCCGGAAATCGCGGTGCGGATGCACTGGGCGGGAGTCCCTGTCCTCAACATCAACACTCCCGTGAAGTACGACCAGAAGGGTCTCTCTCATTTTGACTTCAAGTGGGACAACCTGCGGATGATCTTGTTGCACACGCAACTGCTGCTGGAAATGGTGGTGCGGCTACCAAGCATCCTGTTCCGGAGGCTTGGATAAGCGTGTCGCAGGAAGCCCATCGATGGCATCTCAAGCCGGAGCGTGGCAGCGAGTTTGGGCTGCACTTCATGTTGTGGCTTTACCAACTTATGGGCAAGCATCTCACTCGCCTGCTGCTCTACCCTGTCGTTGTCTATTTTTACCTGACGGATCGCACGGCACGAAAACACTCCCGCGTGTTTTTTGAGCGGGTTTATCGAAACCCCGGTGAGAATTCAGCCCTGAACCAGCCGCCCAGTGAATGGGACGGCTTCAAGCGCTTTTACAATTACGGCTGCGCTCTGGTCGACAGCATTGAGGTTTGGAGCGGCACACAATGGTTTGCGAATGTGACGTGGCATGGCTTGGAGTGCATCAAGTGGTTGAACGAGCAAAAAGCAGGCGCAGTGATCGTGAGTGCCCACCTCGGCAACGTGGACGCCATGCGGGTTGCCGCCAAGTCCAAAACGAGCAAGCAGATCAAGGTGTTGATGTACACCGACCATGCTCAACGATTCAAAAAATTGCTGGAGTATTTGAACCCAGATGCTTCCAAGGATATCATTCCCCTGGAAACCCTTGACGCGATGAGCGTGCTGGAGATGCAAAAATTGTTGGAGCTGGGAGACACGCTGGGGATTCTGGCGGATCGTGTTGCGGTGGGATCGCGTGACCGGACCATCGAAGTGCCGTTTTTTGGCGAATCCGCGCCCTTTCCCCAAGGGCCGTGGATACTGGCCAGCTTGCTGAAGTGTCCGGTGTTCTTGCTGTTCTGTATCCGCACCGACAGCTCACACTATGAGATTTTCATCGAACCCCTCGCCGATCAAATCATCCTGCCGAGAAAGCAACGTGAGGAAAAGCTGCGCTACTGGATCAGCGAGTATGCGGCTCGCCTGGAAGAGTTTTGCCGTCAGTACCCCCACCATTGGTTCAACTTTTACAATTTTTGGTCGGAAGATGCCCACCGCTAAGCCCATGAGCGCCGAGGTGGAACTGGAGGTGCCCTTTCATGATGTGGATGCCCTGCAAATCGCATGGCATGGGCATTACTACAAGTACTTTGAGGCGGCCCGCACGAAGCTGCTGCGAAAGCTAGACTACGATGTGGAGCAAATGGCGGCTTCCGGATACAGTTGGCCCATCATCGAGACGCACTGCAAGTACGTCCAGCCTCTGCGGTACGGACAAGCCATCCGTGTTTGGGCGACCGTCCGGGAATACGAGAACCGCCTGAAGATCCGCTACCGCGTTGAAGATGCCGCCACGCGGGAAAAACACGCCACCGGAGAAACGGTCCAAGTCGCGGTTGATCTGCAAACCAACGAAATGTGTTTTGTTTCTCCACAAGCCTTGCGGGAGCGATTGGGGGGGGGATGACCTTTGGTAAGGTGCGTTCTGGTACCAATCGTAAAACCGTCCGGATTCTTCTGCTTGGTGGAGTGATGCTCTTGGGAAGCGGCTTGACGGCTTCGGCCTCAGAGTCGGTGTTTGACCATCCTGTTCAAGAGAGAGCATTTCCTCCAACCTTGCAGGCATTGGGAGCAGGGCTGCAAAAACATCGCACGATCCGTTCGCAATTCACCCAAACCAAGAAAATCAGCATCCTCCAGCATCCTCTGGTCACTCAGGGTAACCTGCTCTATGCCCCCGAGCATGGAGTTTACTGGCAAACCACCTCTCCCTTTGCTTCTGAGGTGGTGATCACTCCGGAGGGATACTTCCAGCGCAAAAAGGGCAGACTGGTTTCCCAAATTCCTGCCAGCGCCAGTTCAGGAGCACAGGGGTACTTGAAGGCCTTTCTGTTGGTGTTCTCCGGAGATTTCCAAAACCTCCAAACCTTGTTCTCGCTTTCCTTTCTTCACTCGAACCAAGCTTGGGCGGTGGGCCTGAGTTCCAAAGATCAACTGAAAAAAATCATTGAATCCATTGAAATCTCTGGTGAATTGCCTGCGGTCCTGAAATTGATCATCATCAGGGAAACCAATGGCGATCTCACCCGAATCGAGCTTCATGGCATCAACCACTCCACTGCGCCGCTCTCACCAACAGAACTTCAGTTCTTTGAGTAAATCCTCCTTGCAAGCGGTTCTGCCACGGGTGTGGTTTGCACTGGTGGTCGTTTTGTTGGCCGTTCCAGCCCTGCTTGCTCAACGGGGGATCAGGGTTGAAACCAACCTGTTGAGTCTGTTGCCCTCCTTTGGAAAAGAACCCCTCCTTCAGAAAACGGTTGAGCGCTTTGCTGAGCAAGTGAACCCCCGCCTCATTTTCTTGGTGGGGCACAAAAACCCCGAGCAGGCCCGTTCCGCTTCAAAAAAAATGGCGGTGGCATTGCGTAACTCCGGACACTTCGCTGCGGTGGAAGCAGAAATCCAGCAGGACACGTTGGGAGTGTGGCACCAGTTCTACTTCCCCCATCGCTATCGCATCCTCTCCCCGGAAATCCGGAAGCAGTTGAACCAGCCGGAAGCAGTTGCAGCAACGCTGCATCGTCTGCAAGAAAAACTGCACTCGCCACTCTCTGCCTTTTTCAGCAGGATGCTCCCGCAGGATCCGCTGCTTTTCTTCCCATCCTTTCTGCAAACCCTCCCCAAACCTCCCGGTCAGGTTTTTCTTGAAGGGGGGATGCTGACGGTGCAAGACCACGGCAAGACCTACCTTCTGATCAATGGAGTCCTCCAGCACAACCCCTTCAACATCGGGCTGCAAGCTACGGTTCAGGAGTCGCTTGCCGAAACCATCAGGCAAGCCACTCTGGACACACCTGGTCTGGAGATCCTGCATTCCGGAGTTTTCCGCTTTGCGGCAAGGGCGGCGGAAGAGGCGCAACGGGAAGTATCCACCATTGGGGCCGGATCCATTCTGGGGATATTGTTTTTGATCATCGGCACTTTCAGAGGGGGCCGCCAGGTCCTTGTGGTCGCACTCCCGATTGTCATCGGGCTGCTCGCAGCAGTAACGGTGTGCTCGTTGTTTTTTGTAAAACTCCACTTGTTCACCTTGGTGTTTGGAGCCAGTTTGATCGGGGTGAGTGTCGATTATGCCTTCCACTACTTGGCCAAGCACCGGTTGTCCATTGAACAATGGAATTCTTGGGAAGGACTTTGGAGCATTTTCCCCGCGCTCACGATGGGAGTGGTCACCAGCATTTTGGGCTACGCAGGTTTTTTTCTCACTCCCTTTCCTGCACTTCAGCAAATTGCCGTGTTCTCTGCGGTCGGCCTGCTTGGGGCTTACGGGACGGTTGTGTGTTGGTTCCCCCTCCTGATGAAAGCGGCTCCGAAGGTGGCCTCGCCTCCGGGTGCCCTCGTGGCAGTCCGGTGGTTCATACAACTTTGGGGGGCGATTCAGGGGCATCGTGCAACCTCGGTCGTGCTGATCGTGGTCGGTGTCGGATGCTTGGCGACCTTCAACTCCATTCGGTTCAACGATGACATCCGGGCGCTTGAGCAGCGGTCTCCTGCATTGCAGTCCGAAGCCCATCGCATCCGTGAATTGACCGGTGGCCTTGAGGTCAGTCGTTTCATTGTGGTGCGGGGCAAGAGCGTCGAGGAAGTGTTGCAACGCCAAGAGCAAGCCACCCGGCGCCTGGAACGCCTTGCCCGCAATGATCCGCAGTTCGACTTCCAGTCACTGGCTCCGCTGCTGCCCTCACAAAAAACCCTTGCCGAAAACCAGACTCTGCTCCGGGATGCCCTTTTAGCCCAGACTGAAAGACTGAAACAGGGTTTGTCGAATATGGGATTCGCGCCGGAAGTTGTGGAACTGTTTGTTCGGGAACTGCTGAATTCGGAGCCTCAAGGATTTTCCGTGAAAGACTGGCTGGCCAGCCCGGTCTCCAAGCCGTTCCGGCATTTGTGGCTGGGGGAGATTGAGCAGGAGCAGGTCTCGCTGATCCTGCTTGGAAGCAAGCACGATGCCCAACAAATCACCGTTGCTCTGACTGGAATTCCAGGAGTGGAATACCTCAATCAAGTAGAGCGGATTTCCAGCCTGTTCCGGCAATACCGTGAAGAACTGACCAAGCTGGTCGCACTGTCCTATCTGCTGGTGTTGGGTTTGCTCGTTTGGAAGTATCGACTCCGGAAGGCAGTGAAAATCATCGGCAGCCCTGTTTTGGCAACGCTGTTGACCTTTGCCCTGTTTTCACTGACGGGGCAATCGGTGAACCTGCTGCACATTGTCTCATCCTTCCTGATTTTGGGGATTGGAGTCGATTACACGATTTTCTTCACAGAAGGACACCATGCCGCTGCAGAAACCGGACTTGCCGTGCTCTTGTCAGCGCTCACCACCCTTTTGTCCTTTGGACTCTTGTTGCTGAGCCAAACCCCGGCACTGGAAGCGGTTGGACTCACGGTCACTTTGGGGATTGGTTTTTCTCTGTTGCTCAGTCCTTTGGCGCTCACGAAGATTGCAACTGGGGAAGACAACGAAATTTTACTATAAAATCAATAGTTTCAAATAAAAAAATGTTTTAAAACAAGCCCCTCCCGTGTTGCCTACTGGCTGAGCCAGCGGTTCTTGCTCAGCAGGTGGTAGGTGAGGTGATCAAAGGCGATGAGCTTTTCCTCCAAGTCTGCTTTGATGCTTCCGGAAGGATCTTCCCCCGTCAATTGCCTGTCCACGATTTGCTTGAGGGAGTGTTGGAGAAAACCCTGCGGGGCGTAGATGTTGACCAAGGCACCATCCTTGACCACGGCGAACCCCGGATTCGGCTGGAAAAGATCCCTGCCGATGGCCGCATAAGAACCCTCCAGATCGAGCAGGTTGACGATGGTGGGCAGCAGGTCGGTTTGTGCCCCGAACTTCCGGGAACTGTGGGGCTTGAGGTGCTTGGGAGCATAGAAGATCAGCGGGACGCTGAACCGAGCGTAAGGATCATTGCTCTGGAAGTGGGCAAGGGCATGATCCGCCGTGATCATGAAGATGGTGTCGTCAAAATCCTCGCGATCCTTGAATTTTTCGATGAACTCCCCGATTGCCCAGTCCGTGTAGTGCAGCATGTTGAGGTAGCCCCCTTCGGTGTCACTGCCATGCTCGTACTGGTTGAAGGGGGGTTGCAATTCCACAAAGGGAGTGTGGTCCGCACTCGCGTTCACAAATGCAAAGTAGGGTGCCTGCATGCCCTCAAGTCGTTGGAGCAGGTACATGAGCGCTTCATAATCCCAGCCGAGCGGGCGATCCCGTGCATTTGGATAATCCAATAAAATCGGAATGTCCTCCTTCCCGTAATACTTGGAAAATCCAGCAGCAGCGGCAATCGCGTCCAGCCAGAAAGATTCCCGTCTTGTTGTCGTGATGAAAATGTGCTGGTAGCCATTGGTTTCAGCGAGTTTGGCAAGCCGCGAATAGTTCACGGAAAGAGAAGTGATATCTGGCATTCCGGGCAAGGGGGGCACTCCGGTGACAATGGACTGGATGCCGTCCACACTGCGCTGCCCACTGGCAAAGAAATTGACGAAGGCAACCCCTTCATGAACCAAACGATCAAGCTTTGGTGTGACTTTGTAGTTGTTGTTTGAAAGTGAGTCAACGTATTTTGTAGTCAAGCTTTCGATCATCAGAATCACCAGATTCTTCGGTTGCGTTCCCGGATGTTTTTTCTCTCGTTTTATTTCCAAAGGGAATGCATGATCCACAGGAGTGTTGAATCCTAAAATGGTCGTGTATTTTTCAGATTGTTGCTCTTCCCGTGGAATCCACTCGCTCGTCATGCTGTATTTGGATGCGGTGAAAATACCATTCAAAGCCAAGTTCCCCATGGCGCTATTTCCATGTTGATAAGCATCGATGACCGAGAGGGGTTTCATTTGGAATCCTCCTCTTGCAATCGTGACCAATAACAGGAAAAGGAACACGAAGGCAGACACGGAATACCGCTGGGGACGGTGATATTTTCTGGCGAATCTCAGGTAGAGGGGGTACCCTGACAATGCCAGCAGGAGGAGGCCTGCTAAGCTGGTTCCGTTGGCTTTCGCCTCAGAAATCAGGTAATCCGTGTCATTGAGTAAGAAGATGATTTCATTGGTGATATGTCGCTTGACGAAGCTGAAGTAGAGCAAATCGGCTGCAAGGAAAATAACGAATCCGATCAAGGTCAAGTAGATGAGGGTGTGAAACAGTGCTTGGTAAAAGCGCTGATCCGAGAATCGGAAGGGAAGGATCAACAAGAGTAGGGGAACCCCTATGAAAACACTGATGATGGAGAGATCAAAGCGCATTCCCAGCACAAAACTCTGAATGATTTCCTGAAATCCAAGCTCATGGAAAAGATCATAATATAAAGCAAGGATGAGAGTGCGGAATACTTGGAAAATAATCAGAAATAGTAACAGCACACTAAATGATGAAACAAGTTTAATTGCTATTTTTTTTAGATTTAATGAGTCAAGTAATTTATGAACGAATATCATTACAATTGTGTTGATGAATCGGCGTCATTGCCGATACTGAAAAGGTATGTTTTTGCTCCACTGCATAAGCTGGTCCCTCTTGGAATTCCTGCCAATTTCCTGACCTTGTTTTCCGGGATCTTGGTATGGGGGAGTTTTATCGGATTTTTGGTCACGAAAGAATTGAGCGCCGGTCACATCCTCAGCGGCGCCAGTGCAGTTTGGGGGTATGTGGTGTTCGATCACTTTGATGGCATGCAGGCCAAGGCAACATCAACCAGTTCCCCGCTGGGAGAAATTCTGGATCATTACAGCGATTTCTTCAACGGGTTGATCGTGATTTACCTGGGCTTCCGCGTTCTTGAAATTGAGTTAGGAGCACTCTTCCTCGTCATGATCTGGCTCAACTGCCTTGCCTTTGCGGTCACCTATGTGGAGCAGCAAATCCGCAAGCAATTGTATTTTGGTCCCATCGGCTCACTGGAGGGCGTGATCCTGGTGATTGCGGTGATGCTCAGTTGCGCGAGCGCGTCCGGACTCCAGTTCTGGCAGACGCCCATCCTGCTGGGGCAGCCCGCATACCTGCTCATCATTGGCGGATTTGCCGCAGGCTGCTTTTTCACGGTGTTCAGCAGTTTCCAGCGACTGGGAGCCCTCCCCCGGAATTTCATCGAATTCACCCTCACCGGATCGCTGCTGCTCGGAGTTTGCCTCTACTTGCGTCTGCACTGGGCGATCCCGTTTTTGGTCGTCAGTTTTTATGCCGGAGACTTCATCCTCAAGTCCATGCAGGGCGTGTTTTTTGACCGCATCCAACCCCTGCCGGATCGCTTTGCCGGACCCGTGGTGCTGGCGGTGTTGCCCTGCACGTTTTTTGAGCTTGACTATGAGGTCGTGTTGCTCGCCTATGGAAGCTATCTGCTGCTGCAAATCCTGCCGCGGGGCACCCACATCCTCACCACTTTCAAGGAATACTGGGTGTGGTGGAATCACCCCACCTGATGCGCCGCCCCGCCAAAAACCAAGCCTCCCACTCAGGGCAATTCCGCGCCCAACGATTCCAGCTTCGCCACCAGAGTTTGTGCGGTTTCCGGAGCCAACGACAGGAAAGGTGGCAGCATCCGGATCCAGGTGTTGTCTCCGGTTCGTTGCGCGAAAATTCCCTTGAGTGCCGCCGCAAGTGGGTACTCCTGAATTGCCAGTCGCTGTGCGGTGAGCTTGTCCTGCTCAGCACGGGCGGTTGTTGCGTCTCCGGAGGTCCATGCGGAGTACACGGCTTGGCAACCGGGCGTGAGTGCATTTCCAGTCGCGGTGATGCAGCCCACCCCGCCGCATTCAAGAAGGTCCAGCAGGAATTTTTCGGTACCCGTAAAGGTGGAAAAATCCGGAACCTCCCGGCACACCGTGGACATGTTTTCCCAACTCCCGGAGCTGTCCTTGATGCCTGCTGCAACGGTGCCCAACTCTTGCTTGAGCCGCTTCAGCAAATCAAGACTGAAAGGAACACCCGTGAGTTGTGGAAAGTGATAGAAGACGATCCGGAGCCGGGGTTCGTTGACGATATTCACGAGGTCGGTGAAGAAACGCAGCAACGCCTCATCCGAAACCGGCTTGTAGTAAAACGGTGGCAGCACCAACACGGTGAAGAGTCCGTGATCCACCGCCAGTTGGGTTTGCCGAACTGCGTCCTGAAACGAGCAGGAGCCCGTACCGATCATGAGTTTTTCGGCAGGCAACCGCTTGCCCGCCATCTGGATCACCGACTCCCGCTGAGGTCCGGTGAGACTGTTTGCCTCACCCGTGCTGCCGAGCAGGGCCACTCCATCACAACCTCCGTCGAGCAGCCATTGGGAATGCTCGGCCAGTCGTGACAAATCCGGGGCCATCGCCGCAGTCAACGGAGTGAGGGCGGCGGTGTAAACTCCGCGTAATGCAGGACTGGAATCGGGCATGGAGAGCAAAGAATTGTAAGGTTGATTGCCTGATGTTGGACGCATGACTGACTCATGCAAACCAAACAACGTGGAACCAACCTGAAAGTGTGGAAGAGACGAGCGGGGCAGTCAAGTCTGACGCGAAATCCGACTCTCAGGAATCCGCAGACTCCAGAGCCAACTTGCGCAGTTCGTAGCGTAGCCCCTTGCCCATCGTGTTGCGGGGCAAAGCATCGAGGAAACGGAATTCCTTTCCACTGCGGTACCAGCCGTCCCGGAACACCTCGGCGGTCGCTTCGAGGTTGCCCCCAGTATTCGCGCAGCACGAACGGGGAGTTTGGAAAGCAGCGCTGCAGCGAATTAACTGGCTGTTCTCCAATGCCACAGCACCCCTCCGTACAGCAGCAGATTGATCGCCAGTACTCCCACCCCCAGCCATTGCATCAACTCCGGAGTCAGACCGGGCGGGTAGATCACGGGCAGCAGCACGGATTCCACAAACCCCCCCTCGTATCCGGACTCCCCGGCCTGTTGCCGCCAGTGTTTTTCCCAATCCGTGAGCGGGCAGGCCCCCCCCCTCCACTCGACGATCACCGCCCAGGCCGCTGCCGGAAGGTGCAGCCCCACCAGCCAAGGCCACCGCAACAGCAACACCGCTCCAGCCACTGCAAAGGCAACGAAGAGCAAATGTGCAATCAGCAAAGCATCAGCAATGAGTCGGGCGAGCATGAGGTGGTGTCAACTTGGGCGCAATATCCTGCAACCCTTTTTGCTTTGATGAAACTATGGTCATTGGCTTGGATCGCGGATTTAAAACGATGCCTTCATCACCTTCCACTGCCAGCGTGGGGTGCCGTCCGGAGCAGACTGGACCTGCGGCAGGGCGCCTCAAGGAGCAGGCGGTGCTGGCGAGCATCTTTTTTTCTTTATTATTTTAGCAAAATTGTTGAACATCACATTCAAAATATCAACCATAGGACTGCCGCTTAAAGGCTGGATGCACCGGTTCAATGGGGTTGCAACAAAACACCTCCAGAATTACTTGGGATGGAGGTGATACCTTGAAAAACAGGGGAATTCAATCGCACCGGTGACGTATCTCAACTGTGCTTTGAAGTGACCAATACTAAACGCAAACAGAACCCCCGGAAAATAGCAGCTTTTCTACGGCAACACCCCTCTGAAGCAATCGAGCAGGCTCGTTTGGATCGCTGTTTGGATGCGGTGGAATCTTCAATCACCCTGCGGGAGAACGTGAACTCCGAAAAGTATTCACGTCAATCAACGAAGACCGACCAAACCCCCAGGCTCTGGTCGAGGCCGTTGAAGCTCTGGGGTTGGAGCCTTGCAAGCCTCCCAAACCATTGCCTCCCATCGAACCTGATGAAATCCACTTGATCCACTGGATGGGTATTGAAGCTCAAGACTTGACTTCCTGATGAGTAAGCAAGCACCGGGAACCTTGCAAAGGGGGATGTCTGATCGGTGGAACCACTTTGCCGGTTTCACGCCATTGGCGGTGAGTGTCGTCATGGGCCTGCTCCTTTCCTGGACTTCCGCCCTTGCGCAAGTGCAACCCGCTGAAGTGCTGACCCCGGAAGCGATGGTGGCATTGGACCGGATGGAGTGGCGCACCCTCTGGTTCGGGGCGTCACCTCCGCCATCTCCAGAGCCGATCCCCCGGATTCACGCTGCGATTGAGGGGCGTACCACTCTGCGGCTGCATCCTCAGCAACAGTGGGTGCGCTACGAGCCCACGCGGCTCGTGGAGCATCCGTTCCTGCATCTGGAGATGTGCCAAACTCCGATGGCGTTATCCCGGCAAGAGCGTTTTGCATGGCGGGATTTCTTTGCGGCAGGAGGAACGCTGTTCCTCGATGCGTGCCCGGAGGGTTTGGATCGTTCCAAGGCGTGGCGGGCATGGGGCCGTGCGCTCTACCCCGGTACGAGTTGGAGTCCGCTTCACCGGGGGCACACGCTCTCCTTCAGCTTCTACCTGCTTGGAAAGCGGATGCTGCTGGGTTCCGGGGGCACCCCGATTTTTCTGCTGGAGTTGGATGAACGCCCGGCACTGATCCTCAACACCGCCTCCAAGTGGGGCTGGTTTCGCTTCAAACACTCGCCCCTGCATGTGGACGGCAACCCGCCGGTGGACGAGGTGCGGCTGCGGCTCTATGTGAACCTGATGATGGTGCTGCTGGCCGGGGATTACAAAAGCGACCAACTTCACCTGCCGACGATCCTGCTACGGCGTCGTTGAAGCGTTCAGCGGGAAGTCCTCGTGTTGCGGATGATCTGCTGAAGCTGGATGTTGGTCTGCTGGAGATGCTGGCGCTGTCCTGCCCGCATCTTGTGCATCCGCACTCCAGCAGACAGGTTTTCAGAGAAGATTGGGGTGAGGTTTCCGCTGCTGAGGCGGTAATTTTGGTTGCGGGCGCTGGCGTCTCCCATGAACGGCGCCCGCGCTTCGCGCTTCGTGACGTGTGTCGGACGAGTCACATCCTCGGCACGGCTGGGCACATCTCCACCCCCGAAGACCGGTCGGGCGGACAGTATCCCGGAGTTGTTTTCTCCGGGAATCGCTCCGCCTCCCCTTGCATACATTTTCCGCAAATGTGGTGCGATCCGCCGTTCGGTTTTGGGAGCATAGGTGCTTTTTCGGGCAGTCGTCCGGGTTTGGATGATCTGCCGGAGCAGCTGGTTCTGGCGACGTACGTCCTGCTTGTCCCAGCCGATGGCAAAACCAAAGCTGGCGATGACGCTCGCAACCAGAGTTGCGCTGGCAATGAGGCTGGCAATGGTGAGACGAGAACGTGGCATGGTCCGGATCAAAATTCTTTCCTACTATTCTCCTTATCGGCAACAGAGACCGAAACTTGAATTGCCGCCCTGCTCACCCACCGACACTAGCGTCAGGACATTCCAAATCCCGTGAGGTTCAAAGCCGCAGACGGCAGAGCTGGGTCTGCCGCTCTGGGGAATCGGGAAGGAGTTGGGAGGTGACGGTGACGCAGCCCGGAAGTGTGCTGGAGGTGGAGAAGCGCAGAGACTCCAGTGGGGTGATCAGGGTTTGGTAACTTCCGGCTCCGGAACGGCGTTGCAGCGTGTTGGAGTCCGGGATGAAGCGGTAGCGCAGGTGTTCTCGTGCATCGCTGATGTCACCATCGCGGTTGAAATCCGCCCGCAGCACGATCTCGGAGTCCGAGACTGCCAACGGCGTGGCAACGGCTCCGGAGTCCAGCCCGTAGCCGGACTGCACCAGTTCGGTTTTCAGCATCATCAAGAAACGTTCAAACTCCCCCTCCCGCAAAGTGTGTTCCTGCAAGCTCGCCAGCATCCGAGGAAATTGAGCGGCGGAGGGCAGCAGGACGCCGATGAGGACACCCAGCACCGCAAGCACGATCAGCAGTTCCAACAGCGTGAAGGCCTGAAGCGGAGTCCTCCCCATCAGTAACTCCGTGCCGCTTGCCAAGTGATCACCGGATGTGCCGGTTTCACAGGCTCCAGCCGAAAGTCCAACCGCTTCAATCCCGGAGCCGATTGGATCACGATCCACCGGAGGGTTGCAGGTTCTCCACCAAGTGCGACGGTTGTGGTGTGGGGGCCGGCCGCCAATTCACTTCCGTAGAACTCCGTGTTGAGTCGGGTGTGGGTCCAAACGTCAAGCTGTCCTGCAAGGCTCGCGTGCCAGCGGCGGATTTCGGTTTGAGAGAGGCCCTGATCGAGGGTTCGCACCAAGCCAACCACGGCAACGGCCACCAGCGCTGCCGAGATCATAACCTCCAGCAGGGTGAAGCCGGTGCGTTCACGGAAGCACCCGGACATGGAAACTGCTTTTTTCATAGGCTTGCTTGTGGTGGCGTTTTTCCTTAGAATTAACCAATTTCTACGGCGGCAATACTGAGACCACTGAACCATGAAGTTTGACTACACGGGCCTGACTCAGGCCGAAGCCGATCAATCCCGCCGGGAGAACGGCGCCAACGCCCTCACCCAGCAGCACGTTGAAACCTTCTGGGACAAGCTGCGGGGCAACCTGCACGACCCGATCATCATCATCCTGATTGTGGCGCTGGGTGTGACGGTGCTGCTCGCGGTGCTGGGCTTTGCCCCGTGGTACGAGGGCATGGGCATCGCGATTGCCTTGGTGATGGCGACGATGGTAGCAACGTGGTCGGAGTTCAGCAACGAGAATGAGTTCCAGCGCCTGATGGAGGAAGCGTCCAAGATCAAGGTGAAGACCTTCCGCAACGGACGCTTGGACGAGGTGCCGATTGACAATCTGGTTGTCAACGACCTGATTCTGCTCCAGCCCGGAGACACGGTTCCAGCAGACGGGGTGCTGATTGAGGGACATCTGGAACTCAACGAATCCGCACTCACTGGAGAATCTGAATCAGTCAAGAAACAACCCCTCGCCGCAGGCGCAACGCTCAACGAAGACCAGAACGGACTGGCGCGGGCCGCACTGGTGGACGATGGCGAAGGCGTGCTGCGCGTCACCGCCGTCGGCGACCAGACGAGCTACGGAGCCAGCGTCAAGGACATCGCCGAGGCCGAAACCCGGCTTTCTCCGCTCCAGGAAAAGCTTGCCGGACTCGGACAGCGCATCAGCCAGTTCGGGTACATTGGGGCCCTCTTCATCGCGTTCTCCTTCATGTTCAACCACATCTTTCTCGAAGGCGGCGGTTGGACCGCCTACTTTGCCACTCACGAAGGCGGGGAGATCGCCTATCATCTGGTGACAGCCATCGTGCTGGCGATCATCATCATTGTAGTCGCGGTTCCGGAAGGGCTGCCGATGATGATCGCGGTTGTGCTTTCACTCAACATGCGCAAGCTGCTGCGGGCAAACGTGCTGGTGCGCAAACTGCTCGGCATCGAAACCTCCGGAAGCCTCACCGTGCTCTTCACCGACAAGACCGGGACGCTCACTGCAGGACACCTTCAGGTTGCAGAGATCGTGGGAGGTGCTGCCCAACACTACAAAGTCTTGGGCGAAATTCCGGAGGCTTTGCAACAGCAGGTGGTCTTTGCACTGCGCAACAACACCAGCGCCTCCGTGGATGCGTCTGATCCCCAGAACCCGCTGATTGTGGGAGCGAACTCCACCGGAAAAGCACTGCTCCAGTTTTTGGGGCCGAAGCTCGCAGAGCAGGACAACGTGGAGCAGATCGCCAGCATCCCCTTCAACAGCGCCTACAAGTTCTCGGCAGCGCAGGTGCGGGGCGACCGCTCGGAAACGCTCGTCAAGGGCGCGGCGGAAATCATCCTCGCCGGCTGCACCCACTACCTTGATACGCAGGGCAACCGCCAGGAACTGCCCAGTAAAGATGCCCTCTTGCAGGAAATGCGGGGACTCTCCGGACGCGCCATGCGGCTCATCGGACTCGCAGTCTCCGATCAGGCATTGGGTCGTGATCCGGAACTTCCGGAGGGTTTGACGCTGGTGGCGATCTTTGGGCTGCGTGACGAGATGCGCAAGGAATCCAAACCTGCCGTGAAACGGTCGCATGCGGCAGGGATTCAAGTCGTGATGATCACCGGAGATGCCAAGGATACCGCCGTGGCAATCGCCAAGGAGGTGAGCATTTTGGAGGATGACAACGATTTGGCGATCACCTCCAAGGAACTCGGAGGGCTATCCGACGATGAGGTGAAACAGGCGCTGCCCAACCTCCGGGTGGTCGCCCGTGCGCTACCGACGGACAAGAGCCGACTCGTCAAACTCGCGAANGAGATGAACTGGGTGGTCGGCATGACNGGCGANGGCGTGAACGACGCTCCGGCAGTGAAGAACGCGGACGTGGGTTTTGCGATGGGCAGCGGTACAGACCTCACCAAGGAATCCGGACACATCATCATCCTTGACAACAACTTCCTCTCCCTCACCAATGCGGTGCTNTACGGACGCACTCTCATCAAATCGATCCGCAAGTTTCTCATCTTCCAACTCTCGGTCAATGTGGCCGCGATCCTTGTGGCGTTTCTGGGGCCGTTTCTTGGCATCGACTTGCCGTTGACGATGACCCAGTTGCTCTGGATCAACATTGTCATGGACACGCTGGCGGCCTTCGCGTTTTCAGGAGAAGCGGCACTCACACGCTACATGCACGAAAAACCGGTGCCCAAGGACGCTTCGCTGATCACGGGAGACATGTGGTCCGCGATCATTGTCGGTGGTCTCACCATTGCCACGCTGAGTCTCTTCTTCCTCACGTCATCGTTTGTCCAAGGGTTGTTCCCCTGCGACGAACGTTGTGGGGACAACGACCAGATTGTGCTGCTGACCGCGTTTTTCGGTTTCTTTGTGTTTGTCAACAACTTCAACAAGTTTAANGCCCGCACCGAAGGTTTGAATCTCTTTGAACACCTCACTGAGAACCGTAACTTCATTGGAGTCGTAATCCTCATCTTCATCCTACAAATCTCCTTCACTTACTTTGGAGGAGAAATCCTGCGCACNGTGGGNNTGACCCTNNAAGAATGGCTCTATGTGCTGGGTTTTGCCTTCATCATCGTACCAGTGGATCTCGCCCGAAAATTTCTCCGCAATTTGCTGGTAGGGAATCCCGTGGTGCAATGAGCGCAAATAGTGGCTCAGAAAATGCTTGACTCCTGACCATAGGTGTGGAATCCTAGGGTAGAGCCTGTCACNGCACCACGCCTTGGTTTATCATTTTTGNTCATTTCCAGATTCTGAATCCAAACTNCTAATCCTNGGCGTTCCTTGNCGCNNGAAGTGTGANCTCACCAAACCCTGTTTGGGTTTGCTTGGGATTCACGCGACCCACTCCATCATCCAATCCAGAAGCCCATGAGTGCCCAAACCGCCACCCGCCGGAACCANCGCCAAANCCGCGACCTCCCNACNNCTCCTCCNTCCGNANATGCNCCGGAGNNGCTNAACCTCACTGAACTCAAGAANAAAGACATNGGNACGATGNTCNAGCATCGCCNNNGATTTCAACATTGAGAANGCCAGCAGCCTCCGNCCNCAGGAACTACTCTTTGAGCTACTACAGGCCCAATCTCAGCGTGGTGGAGTGATNTACGCCTCTGGCGTGTTGGAAACCCTCCCGGACGGCTTNGGCTTTCTGCGGGCNCCGGACTACAANTACCTGCCGGGGCCGGANGACATTTANGTNTCNCCNTCGCAGATNCGNCGCTTCAACCTGCGCACGGGNGACAGCATCGCCGGACACATCCGCTCCCCCAAGGAGAGNGANCGNTACTATGCGNTGCTGAANGTNGAAGAAATCAACTTCCAGNCTCCGGNNATNGNGTTCGACAAAATCCTCTTCGACAACCTCACCCCNCTCTATCCGGAGNANCGNCTCAAGCTGGANCGNGGCGANAAGGACATGACNTCGCGNGTCATNGACCTCNTCTCGCCCATCGGNAAGGGNCAGCGTGGCTTGATTGTCGCCCCCCCGCGNACNGGAAAGACGATGATNCTCCAGAANATNGCCAACAGCATCACCACCAACCACCCGGAAGTGGANCTCATCGTCCTGCTNATTGACGAGCGNCCGGAGGAGGTCACGGACATGCAACGNTCGGTCAAGGGCGAGGTCGTCAGNTCAACCTTNGANGAACCGGCAACCCGGCACGTTCAGGTTTCCGAGATGGTCTTGGAAAAGGCGAAGCGNCTCGTGGANNANCGCCGTGACGTGGTNATCCTGCTCGACTCGATNACNCGCCTCGCCCGCGCCTACAACTCNGTGATCCCGCCCAGTGGCAAGATCCTTTCCGGNGGNGTTGANTCCAACGCNCTGCATAAGCCCAANCGCTTCTTCGGCGCNGCCCGGAACATNGAAGAAGGNGGNTCGNTGACGATCATCGCCACNGCNCTNATCGACACCGGAAGCCGCATGGANGAGGTGATCTTTGAGGAATTCAAGGGCACCGGCAACATGGAACTGNTTCTCGACCGCAAGCTCGTGGAGAAGCGCATATTCCCAGCTATCGACATCAACAAATCCGGAACCCGCAAGGAGGAGTTGCTCATTGAGAAGGGGGATCTCGACCGCATCTGGGTGCTGCGCAAGGTGCTGTCCCAGCTCAACGTTGTCGAGGCAATGGAGTTCACACTGGACAAGATGAGCAAATTCAAGGATAATACTGAGTTTCTTAACATGATGGACAAGTAACGACCCACACCGAATTCAAGATCATGAGAGCAGAAATTCATCCCAACTACGTCACCACCACGTTTGTTTGCGCGTGCGGCTCAACCCGCGAGTTGGAGTCCACCCTCGGCGGCGAGCAGCATGTGGAAATCTGTTCGGCGTGCCACCCCTTCTTCACTGGCTCCGGACAAGCCCGGGTGGTGGACACCGCCGGACGGATCGAGAAGTTCAAGCGTCGCTACCAGCGCAGCTAACCCTCCATGCTGGATAAGCTGGCCGAACTCAGTCAGCGCTTCGATGAGGTGAACGAGGCACTGGCCGATCCGGGCGTGGTGCTGGATCAAGCCCGCTACCAGCGACTCTCCCGTGAGCATTCCGATCTGGAGGAGGTCGTCCAGACCTTCCGGAACTTCCAGAAAACCCAGACAATCATCGAGGAAAATCAGGCGCTCGCCGCCGACTCCGAGGAGGACGACGAACTGCGTGAACTGGCGCGTCAGGAAGTTCTGAAACTGACGGCGGCACTGGAGGCTCTGTGGGACGAGTTGCAAGTGCTGCTGCTACCGAAGGACGAGGACGATCACCGCAACACGATCCTCGAAATTCGTGCAGGCACCGGAGGTGATGAGGCAGCATTGTTCGCCCGTGATCTTTTTCGGATGTACGGACGCTATGCCGAACGCAGCCGCTGGCGGTTCTCGATCCTCAACGAGAGTCAAACCGACATTGGCGGCTACAAGGAAATCACGGTCTCGGTCGAGGGCAAGGATGTCTTCAGCCGCCTCAAGTTCGAAAGCGGTGTGCATCGCGTCCAGCGGGTGCCACGCACTGAGACTCAGGGGCGCATCCACACGTCGGCGGCGACCGTTGCGGTGCTTCCGGACGTGGAGGATGTGGAAATTGACATCAACCCCGCCGATCTCCGCATTGACGTGTACCGCGCCAGAGGGGCCGGAGGGCAGCATGTCAACACCACCGACTCCGCCGTCCGCATCACCCACCTTCCCACCGGGATTGTCGTCACCTGTCAAAACGAGAAGTCCCAGCACAAGAACAAGAGCCAGGCGCTGAAGGTGCTGCGGGCGCGGATTTACGAGCAGGAGTTGACAGCAAAGCAAGCGGAGAAGTCCCAACAGCGCCGCAGCATGGTGGGGTCCGGAGACCGCAGCGAGCGCATCCGTACCTACAACTTCCCGCAGGGGCGGCTCACGGACCATCGCATCAACCTCACCCTCTACAAGCTGGAGGAAATTCTCGACGGCGGACTTGATCCCGTGGTAGATGCCCTCCTCACCCACCATCAGGCCGAACTCCTCAAAGCATCATGAGTCGCTTGCGCTTTGCAAGTGCGTGGCGAACGGTGTTTTGCAATATAGTCAAAACTCATAGGTTCTAGAACACATTCCGACTGAAAATGCAGACCGTTGGTTCTTGTCCAAGCAGACCATGATCGACATCAAGAACAAGCACAAGCAGGATTTTGTCCTGCCCGTCAAATCCAATGCCTCTTTTGCAAAATCACCGGCAAGCACGGTGAGAACTCAAGGCAATCACTGCTTTGCAGCAATTTACGCATTCACTAAACTTGAAAAGACAAGAATCAGGGCAAAGCTAAATCATTTTGCCATAAGGGACAAATTTATAACGCAGCCTTGAAAATCGCATATGATGCGTTTGAAAAGCTGAGCGGCACTCAAAATCGGCTGGCTTTAGTTTAGCCTGATATCGCTCTGCATAACATCAGCCATTCAATAATTTAACCAAATGAAAATATTTTTATTAATCTTATTCAGTGCATTGTTTTTTTTGACTTCCTGTATTCAGTTTGGTGAAAACCCAAGTGGAGAACACTTAGAGCAAATCCAAAAATCCCCCAACTACTCCATAGAAGACGAAAGCTTCAAAAACCGCAGGGAACACCTGTTTGAAGAGATGAGAGCAAGGGACCGCTTCTGGGACAATCCCAGTAAAAGATTCTCCAACAATATGCTATTCAATTCCAGAGAAACGGTTCCCCAAACAGATTTACCTGAAATTAAACCACCGAATATTGAAGAATTCTTAAAACCTACTAAAAGCATTAAATTCATCTGGTTTGGGCATTCCTCGATGCTAGTCAATATCAACAATATCATCATACTGATAGACCCCGTTTTTTCTGATGCAGCGTCTCCCGTTAGTTTCATCGTGCCACGTTTTCAACCTCCTGTCCTGGGTCTTGAGAACCTTCCCAAAATTGATTACATCTTAATCTCCCATGATCATTATGATCATCTGGATATGGAAACCATACTCTACTTCAAGGAAAAGAAGGTTAAATTCATCACACCTCTTGGAGTCACTTCTCATTTAAAAAAGTGGAGGATCGCGGAATCAAAGTTATTTGAACTGGATTGGTGGGAAGAAATAAAATTTAAAGGAATTTCTTTTGTCTGTACTCCTGCTCAACATTTCTCTGGGAGATTGGGAACATTGAATGTCTCTAAAACTCTTTGGGCTTCATGGGTAGTGAAGTCAGATTCCATCAATTTTTATTACAGTGGTGATTCTGGATACGACATCCATTACAAACAAATAGGAGATAAATATGGACCGTTTGATTTAGCCTTTATTGATAGTGGTCAATACAACATCCGATGGCGTGAAGTTCATAATCTTCCTGAAGAAGCAGCACAAGCCTTTCTGGATCTCAAAGGAAAAGCCCTGGTCCCAGTCCACTGGGGAATGTTCAATCTGTCTATCCATGACTGGTTTGAGCCGATTGAAGAGAGTGAAAGATATGCTGAAAAATATGGAATTGACTTGATGACACCAAAACTGGGGCAGTTGGTCTCACTCGATCGTCAAAATATATTTGAGAAATGGTGGAAGAGGTTAATCAACTAGGTTATGCTTGGAATCAATGTACCCCACATTGAGCAGGTACTAAATAACTGAAATTTAAGAGAATTTTTTTTTAACAGTCAGTTAATGACGTTTAATTTGAGTGTATTTAATTTTTATAAAA
>PBTB01000045.1 GCA_002726945.1 Deltaproteobacteria bacterium
TCCGGTTCCGGTTCGGGGTCGGGTTCCGGTTCAGGCTCAGGCTCAGGCTCAGGCTCAGGCTCAGGCTCGGGTTCCGGTTCGGGTTCCGGTTCGGGTTCAGGCTCGGGNTCNGGNTCGGGNTCNGGNTCNGGTTCAGGCTCGGGCTCGGGTTCAGGCTCGGGCTCGGGTTCCGGTTCGGGCTCTGGAGCGGGAGTCGGTTTGGGCTCNGGTTCCGGTTCCGGAGTCGGTTTGGGTTTGGGCGCTGGAGCGGGAGTCGGTTTGGGCTCCGGAGTCGGCTCGGGTTTGGNCGCGGGAGCGGGAGTNGNTTCGGGTTTGGGNTCCGGAGTNGGNTCGGGTTTGGACGCGGGNGCNGGAGTNGGNTCGGGTTTGGGCTCCGGAGTTGGTTCGGGTTTGGGAGCGGGAGTGGGAGTCGGTTCNGGCTCAGGTTCCGGTTCCGGAGTCGGCTCGGGTTTGGACGCGGGAGCGGGAGTTGGTTCGGGCTCAGGTTCCGGTTCCGGAGTCGGTTCGGGTTTGGACGCGGGAGCGGGAGTCGGTTCGGGTTCCGGTTTTGGGGTGGGCTCGACAACCTTGGTGGCGGTCGCTTCCGGCGCGGGAGCAGAAGTTGCTTCCGTTGCGGGCATCGCGGCCGCGGACTCTCCTCCGATGCCCGGAGACGTGGCTTCCCCGATGGGAGCGTCTGGGTTTTCGAGAGCGGCGATCAGGGCGCGGACTTCATTCATCGAAAGCGCGTTGACGGCAACGGACTTCGCCTCCAGTGCCTCAAATTCCTCTTGCTTGGATTGTGCGGGATCGCCGCTGCCAAACCACATCATCGCCCCTGCAACGGCCGTGTGGGCACAAAAGGAGATCAGCAGCCCGGCCTTGAGCGACGCCTTGAGGTGGATGGGTTTGAAGGCGTTGTGGTGGAGGGTCACTTTTCCTCAAAAACCAACCCGATGTTTTCATGTCCTTGGTCACTCAGATACACCATCACCTTGACGAGCTGGGCGTACTGCACCGTTCGGTCTGCCTGCAAAAAGATCTTCTCCAGTTCCCGCTCCTTGACGTGGCTGGGGAACTGCTCGAAGAACTCATCCAAGGAGTATTCCTGAGTTTCCACAATCACCCCGCCATCGGGCTTGAGACCCACCGTCAGGAAATCGATTTTGGCAGAGGGAGAGGGAGTCCGGGGTGCGGTGCTGGATTGAGCCTTGGGGAGTCGCACCCCAACTGTACGGGAGATTGCGGGTGCTGTGACCATAAAGACGATCAGCAACACCAGCAGAGTGTCGATCAAGGGAGTGAGGTTGATCTCGGAAACAATCTTCCGACCTCCGGACGGTCCGCCGCCTCCACCCATTGGATTCTCCTAGAAATCCGTCAGCATTGTACTCTTGCCCTGGTGATCCTTGAGCAGGATCTCCACCTGAATGCGGTTGAGCATGATTCTGACAAAGCGATCAAAGGACTGAGAGAGATTCTGGAGGCGGTACTGGAAGAAGTTGAATGCCGCCGAGGACGGGATGGCGACGAAAATGCCCAGCGCCGTTGCGATCAGGGCCTCCGAGATCGCTGGTGCAACCACTGCAAGGTCCGCCGAGCCTGTTTTCCCAATTAACGCAAAGGCGTTGATGATCCCCACCACTGTTCCAAACACTCCAAGGAAGGGGGCGATGTTGGAGGTGGTCCCCAGAATTGCGAGGTGCTTGTCGCGGCGTTCCTGCATCTGCAANGCAATGCGCTCCACCGTGCGGCCCACCACTTGATCGAAGTTCTCCTTGACCGGTTCCATCACAGGATCGACGAAGTTCATGCGTGGAAACTCCACCTTGAAGCGATCCACGATGCGCATGGTCTCGTCAAAGACAATGCCCAAATCGTAGTCGATCGGACCGTGCTCCCGTTGCATTTCGCTGAAAGTGTGGAGGTCCTCGGCCTGATTGAACTGCACCACAAAGCCCTTGTCCTTGGTATCCTCGTTCCTGAGTTGCAGCACCTTGGCAACGATCAGCCCCCAAGTGACCACGGACAACACCAGCAGGAGCAGAAAGACCGAGAGGGTGATAAAGCCGCTATGGAGAAAGACGGCGTCAATGAAATCCTGAAAGTTCATCGTCTGACTACCTCAGCTTGAAGATGTAATCTGTGCGGCGGTTGCGCTTCCACCAATCCTTGGGCGCCCCCCCAGTGCCTCCCGGAAGTTGACACTCTTCCCCACGGCTCAAACCACGCAGATTCTGTTTGTCAAAGTACAAGCTCCGGAGCAGTCGCATCGGAACCGTCCAGCGTCGTTCGGTCAGTGCTTTGTTGTAGGCATTGGTGCCCCGGATGTCGGCGTTGCCCTCAATCTGTACCAGCAGCACTCCCAGGTACTCGCCGAAGGGGTCTTCCAGCACTCCAAAGTCATAGTTGACTTGGGTGTGCGTTTCTTCGGCAATCACAGAGGAGCCTGTTTCAAAGTACGAGGGCCGAACCAGCAGGTTGTCCAGGGTGGCCTTGTGGTTGGTGCAGAAGGCATCGTCAATCCCCAACTCCCGGTTGCGCTTCAGCCGACTGAAGATTTTCGCAAGGGTCTCCTCCAAGAAACTCTGCTCCAGTGCCAACACCTTTTCCTTCTTCTTGACGATGGCAGCAATCTCCTCCTCGGTCACATCACCCGCTTCCTCCAAAATTTGCCGGACTTCCTCCGCAGAGGTTGCTGCGGCGATCTTCTTGCGCAGTTCCTCGGTCTCCTGCTGGATTTGCTGAATCTCAGCGACCACTGCCTTGATTTCCTCGTCTGTCAGGGTGGTGGTTTCTTTGAGAATCTTGGACAAGAGCGCCTTTTCCTCCCCTTTTCTGGCGATTTCCTCGACCTCTTCTTCAGTAAGTCCGCCTTGCTCAATCAAGATTTTCTTCAGTTCTTTCTCAGTGAGTTCCCCTCTGGCGTCTTTTTCAAGAAGTTCCTTCTTCAACTTCTCATCCTTGATCACCTCCAATACCTTTTCCAAAAGTGCCTGCTTCCGGCCTTCGGCGGCAATTTCTTCCACCTCCTCTGCACTGAATCCGAGTTTCTTGATCAACACCTCCTTGAGTTCCTCTTTGGTCAACTCTCCCTGTGCAGCCTTGACCAGCAGTTCCTTAAGCTCCTGCTCAGTGAGTTTGGAGTCTTTTTTCAGTTTTCCTGCAATCTTCTCTTCAAACAGCTTCTTGACCTTGCGTTCAGCCCGCTTTTTGAGGATTTGTTCCACGGTTTCATCCAGTTCTTCCTTGGCCGTTTCCACTTTTGCTTTTGCCACGGCAACCTCTTCGCGTTCTTTGACGTCCTCTGTCGTGAGCCGTTCGATCAACTCCATCCGGTTGGCGTGCGAGGCAATCCAGTCGGAATCTTCCTTGTGCTCGGCATCGGTCAACTCCCGAACCACTTCGAGGTCGTCCAAGTCAAAATCCAAGGGAGCCGCTTCCTCCGGGGCCGCAGTTTCCTGCGCCGGTGGAGCCACTTCCTGCGCCGGTGGAGCCACTTCCTGCGCCGGTGGAGCCGTTTCCTGCGCCGGTGGAGCCGNTTCCTCCGGGGCCGCCGCGTCCTCCGGNGCCGCAACTTCCTNCGCGGGTGGAGCCACTTCCTCCGCNGGTGGAGCCGCTTCCTTGGGAGGACTGGGCTGGGGCGGGCAGCCTGCGAGGAGAAAGGTGGTGGCGATAATGAGCAAAAGTGTTCGAGTCTGCATCGAAAGTCTCCGTAGATCCGGGGCTGGGTTCAAGTACGGATGGATAAAGCAATCAGAACCATACCGTCTCTTCCATACAAAATCAAGCTCTTCCATCACAAAATCAAGACGGGACTCACATTCCGCAAAAGATTTCGGTGTGGCAGGCAAAAAACACAAGGGGTCGGACGCCTCAGAGGTTGTAGGCTTCAGGAACAACATTGACACAGTATTCTCCCTCACGCAACTTGAGGACCGAGACAATGCGGTAGCGCTGTTCCTTGTGCGCAATACAACCGTCTTTGCGGATCAGCGCATCGTGCTCCATCGTGATCGTCATGAATCCGGAATGCCCCAACAGGCCGTACACGCGCACCGGGACGGTGTGTGGCAGGGGCAAGGGTGTGGTGTCTGACGTGAACGCTTCAGCGGTGATCCGCGGCATCATTTGGTTTCCCCATCAAGAGAGTTGGTGNCTGGCGACAACTGTGACTCCAACTGCTGNCGNCGNTCNTGNTAGCGGCTGCGGAGTTCCATGTCCTGCGCCCACAACGTCTCAGTGAAGAGGGAGCGCCAAAGCCCGTCCTTGGGGAATTGTGATTCGTAGAGGCACTGCACGGAAAACAGCAACCAGTGCCGCTCTTCTTCCAGCAGGTTAAGGTAATCGTAAGTCACTCGGTCCAGCACCCGGATTTCCTCGTCAAGTGTTGCGTTGATCTCCGGCAGCACCGCCTCGTCTGCCTCGGCTTTCGCCTCCAGCAGGCGCTGACAGCGCATCCGGGAGTGGTCCATCTGCCGACGGCATTCCACCAGCGCCCCCAGACTGGAGGTCAGGGCCTGCTCGTGCTGCCGTAGCGATTCGCCCAGCGACTCCAAACGGGTTCCATTGTCTGAATCTTCCGTCATCACGAGAACATCGTTAGGAACGTCCAGGGTTGTGCGGGCATAAATCACCTCGGTTCTGCCTCTCATTACAAAGATGGGTGCAAACAGTGTTCCGGCCTTCCGGTCGGCCCTCAGTCACAGGATTCCAGCATCGACTTGAACCAGCGCAGGGCCTCCAGTGCGAACCCGAGCTGATGCTCCTTGCGGCTTAAAAACGGGTTGAGGTGGAGGCGGTTGTGGTGGAGTTTCCCGTCAATCGACAGGGCGAGGTGACACTGCCCGTGCTTGCGGCTGCGGCGTTCCGGAGAGGAGGGTCCGGCCATGCCGGTTTCGGCGAGCGTGAAATCGGCCCCGTTGCAACGAGCCCCGGCTTCCGCAAGGGTTCCGGCCATGCCCGCAGTCACGCTGGATCCAGTGACCGGGCGTTCGAGCAGCCGCGCCTTCTCCCGTCTGTCGTAGGGGACCACGCCGCCGAGAAAGTGTCTGGAAACCCCGGAGACGGTGGTGAATGCCGCCGAGATGCGGCCTCCCGTGCTGGTTTCCACCACAGCGATGTGGTGTGGCTTGCGCTGCCGAGCCCGTTCGTCCAGCAAGACCTTGATCGCAAAGGCACAGTCCTCAAGCTGNTGCTCCTGCCTCCGGCAGTTGAGTTCCCATTCATTGAGAAATTGGTCTGCCCCCTCCCGTCGGTAGAGCCGCTGCTCGCGCATCAGTTGGGCGGCACCTTGCGGGACAAAACGCTCCAACGAATGCCCGGCCTGCACGGCGCGGCGGATGAGTGTGGAAGAGAGGTGGAGGAGCAAATGGAGTGGTTTTGGAAGCTGGTCGAGGTTCAGCAATTCTGTGGCAAGCATCACGCCCCGGAGTGCTTCGGTCGTTGCCAGTGCCTCCTCCAGCATGACAGCCTCGCGAGGCACAATCAGAAACCTCGCCTTGGTGGCCAGCACCCTCAAGTCCTCTGACGAGAAAATGCACTCGTCCTGCATNCGCTCCACCAAGTCCGCTCCAATGATGAGCGGCACTGGACGCTCCGGATGCTTCTNGTGCAAGCGCAGGACGTGCTCCGCCAGTCGGTACGGGCGATCACACTCAAACTCGGCGGTGGAGATTCCGGAACGCTCGGGGTTCAGGCGGGGCTGCTCTCCCAAACCTGCCAGCACTCGGGCGGGGTAACTGACCCCGGGCTCCGGCCAATCCGTCAAAACGCTCCGAAGGATGGTCAGCCGCGACTCGGCTGCGAGGATGCGCTGGCGCTTGGTTGGATCTGGATGCTGACCGTTGGAGAGCAGAAAGACCACGCGGTCGTATTCCGGAAACTGCCGCAGGGTGCACTCGGCCAGCAGCAGATGGTGAAATCCGGTCGGGTTTCCGGTGAGCGGAAGAAAGACAGAAGAATCCGCTGAGAGTTGGTCAGCCATGCTGACTCAGAAAGCGAGAAACAGGAAGTCCGAATTCCGGGAGTCGCTGGGCATGAACAGGATCAGGCCGCAGATTCCTCGGTTGCTGCACTGCGACGAGTCTTTAGCTGCATGAGCCGCAGGTTGAGCATCTTCAAGGTCGCGTTCACTGCCGCCATCACCTGATCGGAGTCAACCCCGACAGTCTGGAGGCGCCTGCCCTCGATCTGCCAAGTGATCAACGCCTCAGTGAGGGCATTGGTGTGCCCACCGCGTGGAATGCGGATTTCGTAGTCCACCAGTTCCGGGCATTCGATGTGCCGTCGGCGCAGGACCTTGCGCACGGCTCCCATGAAGGCATCATAGCCGCCGTTGCCGCTGCCTGCCTCGTTGTACTCCTGCCCGTCAATTTCCAGACACACCGTCGCCACCGACTTGAGGTGGAGTCCGCTCATGAGGGAGCATCCCAGCAGCCGGATGTGCTGCACGTCCTGAGTTTCCAGCACGTCCGTGATGATGAAGGGTAAATCCGCCGGAGTGATCGTCTTCTTGGAATCTCCCAACTCCACCACCCGCCGCAGCACCTTTTTGAGGTTTTCCTCCGCAAGCTGAATNCCCAGTGCCTCCAAGTTTGTCACCAGCGAGGCCTTGCCGCTCATCTTGCCCAGCGCATAGCCCCGGCGGCGGCCGAAACGCTCTGGAGTGATGGGGTTGTGGTAGAGTCCCCCCTTCTTGTCACCATCGGCGTGAATGCCGCTGGTTTGGGTGAACACATCCTCGCCCACGATCGGGGCGTTGGCTGCAGTGCGCTTTCCAGAGAAGGTCGCCACCATCTCGCTCAGCGCGGAGAGGTGCGATTCGTCCACACTCAGTGACATCTTCATTTTGTCCCGCAGTGCCACCACGATCTCGGCGAGTGCCACGTTGCCCGCCCGCTCCCCAAGGCAGTTCATGGTCGCGTGGATGCAGCGAATTCCGGACTTGACCGCATAGAGCGCGTTCGCCACACCCAGCCCNTAGTCGTTGTGCGGGTGGAAGTCGAACAGCGCCCACGGGAAGCGCTCCTGCATATCGGAGAAGCTTTCGAACACCTCGTCCGGAGACATCACNCCCAGTGTGTCCGGAAGCATGAAATGTCCGATTCCTTCGTCTTTCAGTGCCGTGACCAGTTCGTAAACGTACTGTGGGTTGTCATGGTAGCCGTTCGACCAGTCTTCCAGATACACGTTTGTCCGGAGTCCCTGCTGGTGGGCGTAGGCGAGGGTCTTGCGGATTTCTGCGACGTGTTGCTTGAGGGTTTTGCGGAGTTGGTTGCGACAGTGATTTTCGCTACCCTTGGTGAGCAAATTGAGGACTTCGCCTCCAGCTTCCCGAATCCAAGCGACGCTGAGAGTGTGATCAATGAAACCCAGCACCTCCACCTTGCCGAGCAGGTCGTGTTCAAGCGCCCACTCGGTGGTGCGCTGCACCGCCAGCAGTTCGCCTGCGGAAACCCGGGCCGAGGCGATTTCCAAGCGATCCACGCGGAGTTTTTGCAGGAACGCCTTGGCGATGTTGCTCTTCTCCGCAGGCGTGAACGTCACCCCTTGGGTTTGTTCGCCGTCGCGCAGGGTGGTGTCGAGAATCGAGACGTGGTTGTCGGGCATCGAATCGGGTGGGGCCGCTTGGGTCATGGTCACCTTGGAGAGGGCATCAGTCGGAACAGGACCGACTCAAATCATCATTTTTGAGCACGAAAGTGCGTCAGCAGACTGCCTGCCAACACAACGGTCAGCAGGATGTGAACCTCGCGGGACAACGAAAGTGTTTCCACTCCGTAAAGCCACAGCAACACACCGGAGAGAATCAACCCGATCCCTGCAACCAACTGCACGATCCCGGAAGCCGCCACCCATGACCAACTCCGAAGCCGGTACGCATGCGCCTTGATGTGATCCAGCGAGTACATGGGGAAGATGACGAGGAAGAAGAAGCCTGCCCAAATGTGCAGAACCGCCACCATCGTGCTGCGCTCCACCTCCAGAAACTCGCTTGCGACCGTCAGCCATCCTCCGGACAGCGTCAGGAACACACAACTCATCATCACCAGCCGACGCATCAATTCGGGCGCAGAGGTTCAACAAAAACATTTTGATTGTAGCAGGTTCCGTGCAGCTACAGCAACCTCATTTGCCCAAGATCGGTCCGCAGCTTTGCGGCATCCGTGAAGACCAGCCCCTGAACACCTGCTGTATTTGCCGCTTCGACATTGATGGGCTTGTCGTCGATGAACACCGTTTGCGAGGGTTCCAGTCTGAAGTGCTCCAGCAGATGCTGGTAGATTTCCAGATCGGGCTTCTTCATTTTGACCTCTCCGGAAATGACCTTGCCCCGGAACCAACCCAGAAACGGAAAGATCGGTTCCGCCAGGGGGTAGGTTTCCGCCGACCAGTTGCTCAAAACATAGAGTGGTGTTCCGGCTTCCCGGAGTTCTTGCAGGACTTCAACAGTCTCTGCCAGAGGCTTGCCAAGCATTTCAGGCCAGCGCTTCCACCACGCTCGGATGAGNGCTTCGTGTTCCGGGAACTCCCGGACTTTCTCAGTGATCCCTTCCGACATCGGCAGTCCGGCGTCCATCTGCATGACCCACTCGTCGGTGCAGACTTCGTTCAGGAAGCGCTCCACCTCGGCGTCATGGGACAACAGCTTGCGGTAGAGGTAGCGGGGATTCCAGTCGATGAGGACGCCACCGAGGTCAAAAACAACGTTCATGTCCTCACGATCTCAGAAAAGTGCAGGATTAGCGAGATGCCACCAAACCCCCGGAACTGGTGAAGTGGACTGTCACCGCCTGAGCCAGGGCTTTGGCCATTTGCTGCCGCACCTGCGATTTGAGCAGGTTGCGGCGGTCCCACTTGTTGTTGAGGTTGGCCACCTCCAGCAGCACCGAGGTGGGCACCTTGCTGTAGCGCAAGACCGCAGGAAGCGTCTTGCGGCCCTTGCGGTAGAGGTAGCCCCGCACGCTGTTTGACGATTTGTGTATTGGCAGTTTGGCTTTCTTGAAGGAGGCAATCAAGCGCTTGCCGAAAGCCGCGCTCATCACAGCGGATTCGCGATTATCCGCCACGGTGAATCCAACTCGGCGCTGGTATTCCTTGCGCTTCCGGTAGACCTGCCCCCGCTTTCCAAACGCACGCTTGCGCAGGCGGTGATCCGGATAGTACGCCATCGCCCCACGCAGCGAGGCGTGGAGAGCATCGGCGTGGAGGCTGAGGAAGAGAATGTTCTCCTTCGGAATCTTTTGCTTGCGCAACTTGGTATAGAGATGATTGACGAGAAACACCCGCATGTTCACCCCGGTTTGGGGGTTGCGGATCTTGTAGCGTGGCGTGACCAGCACGACTTCGTCCTGATCGTGCCGCCGACTCACCTTGCTCACTGGCTTGCGCTGATTGGGATCCAGCAATGTGGGGTACACCTTGAAGCTGCTTTTTTGCAGGAGTGGAATCAGGCGGCGCTGGATGTCATACACGACCTCGTCCTCGTAAATCCGATCCCCGCGTTTGGAAGAACCGTAGGTGGCCCCCGGATCACGACCGCCATGCCCGGAATCCAGAATGACGTGGAACTGAAAGCGCGGGTCGTTCTTGTTGGTGGTGTTTTTGTGGGTCGTCTTTTTCGTGGTTTGCTGCGATTGAGCTGCGCGTTTCTTGGAGTTGTGCTTTGATTGCTGGACAAGGGTTTCTCCACCATCCAACCACTCTTCGCTTAACCACTCCATTGGAATCTTGAGTGCCTGATGGCGCTGGATGCGTCGGGCGTTTCGGATGCCGTTGAGCCGCAGCAGTTGTTTTGCCATCATGTCCACCTCATCGTTGAGCAAACGGCCTGTGAAGCGTGCGACCACCGAGGAATACACCGCCTCGCCCTTGCGCATCCGATACCATGCGTAAACCTTCCCGGATGGGTCCGCCTTGGTATAAAGTGGAGGACGCACCTTGAGCGTGGGTTCCAGTCCAAGTTCGGAGTTGAACCGCTCCCACGGAATGAGAATGCGGTCGTTGAGGTAGAGCAGGTTGCCGCGTTTGCGCAGCCGGTTCTCCTGTGCGAGTTTCCGGATGGAGGTCCCCGGTTTGGCGAAGAGCGCGACCACGAGCGACAGGTTCTCCCACGAATGTGTGACTCGATGCTCCCAGCCTTTCTCGCGGGGACGGTCTTTGGGAAAAACCGCTTGAAGTGCCGCCGCCCGGATTTTGCCGTCCAGCAGTCCCAGCGGGAGGGAAATGTAGCGGTCACGGTAAAGGCGCCTGGGCCGATAGTATGCGCGCAAGACCTTCGTGCTGCGGTAGCCCTTCCGGAAGACACGCTGCACCAGCCGATAAATGCCCTCACCCGCTTGAGGTTTGAGCCGCACCATCAGCCGGCTTCCGATCCAGCCCGTCTGCATTTGCTCGGAGCCAACGGAAAATCTGAAGTAGTGAGACGATGTCTTGGCCTCGACCGGCATGGAGAGCAGCAGGACGCAAAGTAACGTCAGCGTCCCCAACACCTTGCGGGACCAGCGGAATCGTGGGACAGGAATCATCCTCGGGGTGAGGTCAGGATGGAGAGGAGGGGAGACTGGCAAAGTTCAGACGAGACATAGAGCAGGTTCGAACACGGGTCTTCTTTGGTCAGCTTGCGACTCACATCCTCCACAGGTTGTGGAGGACGCGGGAGTCGATGGATNGAGGGCACCGGGTGCAAAAACTCCTCGCGCAACCACGNGAGGGGAATNCGAATTTCCTGACCTGGATTCAAAATCCGGGCATCGGCAAAGCCGTTGAGGGCGAGGAGGTCGTTGGCGATCCGCGTGGTTTCCTCATGCGAACCCTCGCGCACAAACCTCCGGACCACTCCAGAATAAAGCGACTCTCCCGGCTCCAGGCGGTACCCCGCGTAACGTATCCCCAACAAATCCGCCATCAGGTAAAGCGGGGGCTTCACGGACAGTGGCCGCAGTTCCAAGTCATCGCGCATCCAATTCCACGGAAAATACAACACCTGTCCCTGACGCAGTGCCCGCCCATCGAGTCTGAGCCTGTTGTAACGGGCGACTTGGGGGAGTGCCACTCCCTCCTTGAGAAACGCCTCTTTCAGGAGCGGCAGGGTTTCCCAGCGGTAAACCACTTGGTGCCGCAGCGCCCCGGATTCGANGAGNTCCTCTGAAAACAGCGCTTTGAGCACTGAGCCTTGTAACGGNCCAATCAGCAGTTTCAGTGGAAAGGTCACATACTGATGCGGATGGAACTTTGCCGCCCCCCTCAACTCGCGGATGCGAGGAAACTTCCGCCCGCCATCCTGCATCACACGCACGGCCATNCGGTACTCGCCTTCTCCGAAACGCGGCCTGATTTGCGCAAACAAACCCTCAGGCGACCAGCCGGCCCGAATCATGTCCTGCTGTTGATAAACCAGCGACACCACGGGCAGCACTGGCAAAGAGTCGGAAAAGGCCAATTCAGGTTTTCCCACTCCGAGGACGACAACAAGCAGCCCCACCAGCAGGGCAACTTGCAGGAACAAAAACCTCATCATACGTTTGAATCCATGCTGCACCTCCGGTTTCACCGCAACAAAATTCATGCCAACCCCTGAAACCGACCTCTGAACATGGAGACGCCAACTTTCTAGTTTGCATCTTTTACGTTTCTCAGCGAAATTCCGGAATTGAACTTGCACCTCATGGAGTGATGTAGTTTCATTCAGTGCATGGACATTGTCCAAACTCCCAAATTTTCGGAATCTGCATGATCCGTTTTCTCATCCTCAGTCTAGGGTTTGTGGTCTTCCTGACCGCCTGTGGACTCTTTGATCCTGATCCACCAGCAGAAGAAGCGGCCCCGGACACTCCGGTGGCCCAGGAAGACCAAGGCACTCCAGAAACTCAAGAGGAGCAAGATTACAAAGAGCGGGTGCTTGAGCAGGAAAAAGCCTTGGACCAGCAGGAAAAAGAAACTGCTGCGCTCACACCGGCCTCCACAGAAGAAGCTTCTGAGGCAGGAGAATCCTCTGATTCCATCCTCAACCTCCTCCAGCCCAAGGCTTCAGAGGAAGAAGCTCCAGACGCTGAAGCAGCAACCGAAACAGCTCCAGACGAGGTTTCCTCAGCAGAGTACGATGAAACTGAACTCACCCAAGAGGAAATGGCGGATCCAGAGGAAATGGCGGATCCAGAGGAAATGGCGGATCCAGAGGAAATGGCGGATCCAGAGGAAGTCGTTGATCCGGAAGCTCAACCATTGCTGACCGAAGCGGATGCAGAGGTCACCACGGAAGCAGAAACCTCTGAGCCGGCAGGCATGGAACTCGCGGCGGCAACGGCAGTCGGCACGGAATTCCGTGAAGTCGAGGAGGCTCCACAGCAACCCGCCGGCAAGGAACGCAAAATCCTCAGCCCGGAAGAACGGGCCGAGTTGCTGGAAAACATCCACACCCGCTTGTTGAAAGCGCAGGCTTTGGGGTTGCCGATGGTACGGGATCCCCGAGCCGAGCAGTTGGTGCCGGCCGTGTTCTTCGGATTTGACAACAGCCGACTGGGCGACGAGTTTCAGGAGCAGCTCATCAAGGAAGCCCCTGCCGTTCTGGAAGCACTGGAAAACCGGGGCGACCTCATTCTTCAAATTGAAGGACACGCCGATGAACGTGGAGATGAAGAGTACAACCTCGCCCTCGGACACCGCCGCGCCAATACCGTCCACAACCTGCTCAAGGTCTACGTCACGGATCCCCTGACCCTGCGCACCATCAGCTTTGGAGAGGAATTCCCGGCGATCCCGGACTCCAACAAGGAAGCCTGGGCGAAGAACCGTCGGGTCGCCTTCACCTTCCTGCTGCTACGGGAACCCTGACCCGTCGGGGAAACCCCACTCACCCACTCGCTAATCCGCCAAGAGCGAAATGGATTTTGCTCTGCTCCGTCTCCTTTCCGATGCCGACCCCATTGCACTTGGGGTGTTGGGGCTGCTGCTGCTGCTCTCCGTCCTCGTCTGGGCGGCCATCTTCTTCAAGCTCATCGGGCTGCTGCGACGGCGACGCAGCTACCGTCGCTTCCTCAAGATGTTCGAGGCCACCGCGCAAACCGAGGAAATGCGTGTCCGCGCCAAGGAGTTGCCCCGCAGCCCACTCAAGCTGATGTTTGAAATCGCCGTCGCCGAAGCCGCACGATTCCGGAAATCCTTTCCCCATGCTGGTGCCCAGCGGCGCACCGAGTTCCTTGAACTGATGGAGCGCACCCTTGAGGCGCAAATCGTCCTCGCCGAAAAAGAACTCGCTGGAGGGCAGGCGCTACTGGCGACAATCTCAGTGGTCGCGCCGTTCATTGGACTCTTCGGAACNGTCATCGGCATCATCAACACCTTTCAGGGGATTGCCGAGCAGAATTCTGTGGACCTCGCGGTCATCAGTCCTGGAATTGCGGAAGCCCTCGTTGCCACCGCCGCCGGACTTTTCACTGCGATTCCGGCAACAATCGCCTACAACCTCTTCCGCTCCATGATCCGGGATCTCACCGAATCCCTCGATTTCTTCGCACTCCAGATCATCCGCCGCATCCAGCTTCAGCTCATCGCCCATGAGGAGAAGAGACTTTAGGCACGCCCGCCGGCTGCGTGGAGGGTTGATGTCCGAGATCAACGTCACACCGTTCGTGGACATCCTGCTCGTCCTCTTGATCGCCTTCGTGATCTCAGCTCCGTTCCTGACCCAGGCCCTTCCCATCCGACTGCCCAAGGGACACCTCGACTACCGACTTCCGGACTATGACGCCTCGCTGCTGGTCGTGGTCGATCCCAGCTTCACGATCCGTATGAACGAGCGCAACCACACGCTCAACACGCTCCGGCAAACCCTGGAACGCGCCGACCAGTCCCTGCGGTTACGTCCGGTGTACCTGCAAATCGATGAGGCGGTGCCACACGGCTTTCTCATCAAGTTGATGCTCGTTTTCAAAAGCACGGGGTTTCAGCAGATTGGACTGGTGTTCGAGGACAAGCTGGTTCCTGTGACGGAAGGGAAGCCGTGAGACTGATGCTCGTCGCGGGAGAGGCATCCGGAGACACCCACGGCGCTGCTTTAATCGCAGGTCTTCAAGCACAGCACCCTGAAGCCGATCTCTTTGGCGTGGGGGGCCCCAAGATGTTTCGGGCCGGTTTGCGGCTCTACGCGACCCTTGACGATTTGCAGGTCCACGGACTTGTTGAGGTCATGCGTCATCTGCCCCGGCTCTACGGACTGCTCAACACCTTCAAGGAGGCTCTGGAGCAAGAGTGTCCGGATGCGCTCGTCTGCATCGACTATCCCGGGTTCAACCTCAAACTTGCGGCACACGCTCAAACACTGGGAATTCCAGTCGTCTTCTTCAACAGCCCGCAAATCTGGGCGTGGCGCAAGCGGCGGCTCCAGAAGATCCGCAAGGTCGTTGATCACATGCTTGTCCTCTTTCCCTTCGAGGAAACCATCTATCAAGAGGCCGGAGTCGGAGTCACTTGGGTGGGGCATCCGCTGGTGGATGAAGCGGGAGCAGCCGAAGACGGTTCTTGCCTGCGGGAAGAACTGGGACTTGCCAAGACTCCTGTCCTCACACTTGCGCCCGGAAGCCGCCCCAGTGAGTTGTCCCGGCATCTGCCTGTTCTGCAAGCAACCCTGCCGTTGCTGCGAAGTCACGTTCCCGGACTGCAAGTTCTGCTGCCGATTGCCGACACGCTTGATGCCGAGGGGATCCGCTCAACGCTGCGTGATGCGGCAGTGCCTATCCACTTGCTCCACGGACGTTTTTCGGAAGCCATCCGTGCCTGCGATGCTGCCATCGTCGCCTCCGGAACCGCCTCCCTGCAAACCGCACTCGCGCTCACTCCCAATGTGCTCATCTACCGTGTGGCTCCACTGACCTACTGGCTGGCCCGCAAGCTTGCGCAAGTGCAGCACATGGGTATGGCGAACGTCCTCGCCCAGCGCGAGATCATCCCGGAGCTGCTGCAGGACGATTGCACTCCCACCCGCATTGCCGCTGCGATCACACCGCTGCTCTGTGATCCAGAAGTCCGCAGCCGCATGGTCGCCGATCTGGAGCCGATCCGGCAGCAACTTGGCGAACCGGGGGCATATGTCCGGGCGGTGCAAGCCTTGCTCGACTTCCTCCAGAGACGCCTCTGCCGAGAAAGTCGGTGACCAGGGATCGCAGGCTGTTCATTGTTTTTGCCTTTCCTCTTCACCCACAGCTTCATATGCTTCCAGCCTGACTATCCTTGATTCATCTCCAATGCCTGCCTTCGCCACCACGTTCGCCAACATGTTCACCCAGCCCGGCTGCTTTGACACCTCTCACTTGGCTCCAACGGTGTTTGAGCGCCAAATGGGTGTGGACGAAGCAATGATACAGCAGGTGCTTGCCGAAGCCCTTCACAGCGGCGGGGATTACGCGGATCTCTACTTCGAGTACAGCCTCCGGCATTCGGTTGTCATGGAGGAGGGCATTGTCAAAAGCTCCTCGGTTGCCGTGGTTTCCGGAGTGGGCATCCGTGTCTTGCAAGGAGAGCAGACGGGCTACGCCTACAGCGAGGTGCTGGAGCCCGGACCCATGCGCCGAGCCGCACGCACCGCCGCCGCCATTGCCGCCAACGGTTCTGTTCCGCTGGAGCAGGCGTGGCGTTTCAACACTCGGAAACTCTCCAACCACTATCCTGTCCTCAACACGGTTTCCGACCTGCCGCTGACCGAAAAAATTCAGCTCATCCAACGTGCGGAAGCCTCCACCAAAGCGCAGGACTCCCGGATTGTACGAGTCACGGTGTCTCTTGTTGATTCGATCACTCATACCCAGATCGCTGCTTCGAACGGAGGCTTGCTGACCGACACCCGTCCAATGTTCAGGATGAACGTCCACTGCGTTGCACAGGACGGGAGCAACCTTCAAAACGGCACCGCTGGCATGGGGGGACGCGTGGGGCAGGAAGCCTTGGAGCAGGCTGATCATCCGGTGCGGCTTGGAGAACAAGCGGCGGCGGAAGCCTTGCTGTTGCTGGAAGCTCGCCAAGCGCCTTCTGGACTGATGCCCGTCATCCTTGGCCCGGCGCAATCGGGCATTCTCCTGCATGAAGCGGTGGGACATCCGCTCGAAGCCGATTTCAACCGCAAGGGGACCTCCGCATACAGCGGTCGGCTGGGTGAAAAAGTCGCAACAGAGTGCTGCACGATTTACGACTCCGGAACCATTGCCCACGACCGTGGTGCCATCAACTGCGATGATGAAGGTGTTCCGGGGCAGGAGAACCTGCTCATCGAAAACGGCATTCTGCGTGGCTACATGCATGACCGCATCAGCGCCCGGCACTACGGAGTCGAGGCCTCTGGAAACGGTCGCAGAGAATCCTACGCGCACTACCCGATGCCGCGCATGACCACCACCTACCTCGCCAACGGGGAGTCTGATCCGGAGGAAATCCTCGGCACCGTCAAGCGGGGGGTGTACTGTGAAGCCTTCAGCGGGGGGCAGGTTGACATTTCCAACGGGGATTTTGTGTTCGTCCCCACGGTCGCGTGGCTTGTTGAAGATGGTCGAAAAACCGCGCCCATCAAGAACTTCACCCTCATCGGCAATGGTCCGGACGCGATGTCAAAGGTTTCGATGGTGGGCAACGACTTCGCCATGAGTGAGGGCATCTGGACGTGTGGAAAAGACGGGCAGAGCGTTCCAGTGGGCGTGGGCCTGCCGACCGTGCTGATTTCGGAGATGACGGTTGGAGGCATGTCTGAATGAGTATTGTCGAGCAGCACAAGGCACTCGCTCAGGAAATCCTTGCAGAATCGCGGAGTCAGGGTGCGGAACAGGCGACCCTCACGCTCGCCACCGCCACCGCTTTTCAGGTGGAAGTCCGGGAGGCGAACATCGAATCGCTCAAGGAAGCAGGTTCCTCCGGAATCCACCTTGTCCTCTCTCAAGACGGGCGGCGCTCCAGCCTCACCTCCAACGACTTCCAGCTCGACACGCTCCGCACCCTCATCCGGGAGACCCTCACGGCGTTGCCGCACATGGATCAGGATGAGTGGTATTCCCTCCCGGAGCCAGAGTTGCAGGGACGGGCCCCGGGGGATCTTGCGTTTCTCGATCCGGACCACGAGCATGTTGCTTCCAAAGAAAAAATCCAGGACACCCTGCGCTTGGAGGAACAGGCACTTGCACAGGATTCCCGACTCCGCACCGAGCAGGCGTACTACTCGGACGCGGTTTCACACACGGTTTACGCCGACACCAACGGTTTTCTTGAAGGAGTCGGCAAAACCATCCACAGCATCGGCGTGTCGCTTGTGGTGGAGGACAANGCTGCCAGCGGCGAGAACAGCGGCCGCAAGCAAACCGACGGCTGGTTTTCCTGCGCACGTTTCCGGAAGCAGTTGGAACCGCTGGAGGAGATTGCCAAAGTCGCGTCTGNGCGCATCCTCCGAAAACTTGGAGCCGTGAAACCGAAAAGCTGCGAGGTGCCCGTGGTGTTCAGCCCGGAAATGGCCCGCAGCTTTCTCGGGCAGTTTTCCTCTGCCCTGCTCGGAGAGAATGTTTTCCGGCAGCAGTCCTTCCTTGCCGATAAAGTGGGCCAGGTGATTGCAAATCCGCAGGTGCAGCTCCAGGACGCACCCCTGCTGCCTGGAATGCTGGGGAGTCGTCCTTACGATCATGAGGGGGTGCAGTCCAAACCACTCTCCCTCATCGAGGATGGAGTGCTCTCTAACCTCATGCTCTCCACCTATGCGGCGAACAAGCTGGGACTACGCTCGACCGGACACTCCGGGGGCATTTCCAACCTCGTCCTGCAACCCGGCGCATACATGGAGGAGGAGTTGATTGAGAGTGTTGAGGATGGACTCTACCTCACCTTTCTCTCCGGGCAGGGTGCAAACATCACCACTGGAGATTACTCTCGAGGCGGGCAGGGCATCTGGATTCGCAACGGAAAACTGGCCGAGCCGGTCAGCGAATTCACCATTGCCAGCACCTTTCTGGAAATGCTGGAGAACCTGACGATGCTGGGGAAAGAGGTGGACACACGCAGTGCGATCCTCACGCCGATGTTTCGGATTGAGCGGATGGCAATCAGCGGGACGTGATCGTGACTTCCTCCTGCAAAGGGGGATTGAGGAGGATTCGTTCAGATGTGGTGCAACATGCCGGAGAGCGAGTTGCGGGATTGCTCCAGAAGTTGAGTGCGGAATTCCTCTCCAGACATTCCGCGCTTGTGCAAATCCTGCGCGGAGAGCTTGAGCGATTCCAGATACTCGATGACGGCGAAATCCGAAACCTGCTTGTGCAGCAACTGCTCCGTGCCCTCGTACATCGCCACCAGCATGGTCTGATGCTGTTCGTGTCCAAGTTGGTACTGGAGTCCCTGCGTCTCCTGCTCAAAGGACTGGCGCAGGGTGCGGATTTGCGAAAAGGAAAGCTGTGTTGCGGAGGCTTCCACAGCTTCCGGACGAATCGGCAGTTTCGTCAGAGAAGTGAGGTGTCGAAGTTGGCTGGCTGCGTTTACGTCCATCGTTGCGTATTCCGAAGAAAAATTCCCGTTCTCACGGTGATGCAAATTTCGTGTAATGTTCACTGATGACGGTTCACTGCTCAATGCCGCGTCGCATCCTCGTCATCCGCTTCAGTTCCCTTGGCGATCTCGTCCTCACCACCCCCCTCTACCGGGAATTGCGCCAGGCTTTTCCAAATGCAAAAATCACGCTGCTGACCTCGGAAGGATGCGGCGAAGTGCTGGCCAACAATCCACACCTCGACCACATCCTTTTTCATCCAAGGCACGAGCGTTTTTCAGAACTCCAAGCCCTCGCCGCGCAACTCAACGCCGCAGCATTTGACCTTGTTTACGATGCACACCGCTCACTGCGCAGTCGCTGGCTGGTGGCGCGGCTGACGGCATTTGGTCTGAAATCCCGTCCCGCCGTTTGGGTGATCAACAAGCGTGGTTGGCAACGACTGGCGCTCATCAAGTTCCGGAGCAAGCAGATGCTTCCTGTCCGTTCACAGCGGGAGCAGTGGCTGCTGCCTCTGGAACATCATCTGGGCCGTTCCCTTCCGAAGCAGACCGAACTGTTTCCCGACCGCAAGTCAATCGTGCGCGTCCGAACTTTCATGAGCGCACACCAACTTGATTCCAAGCGCTTCCTTGCCGTTGGTCCCTCCGCGTCGCATCCCCTCAAGTGCTGGCCGCTGGAGCATTACCGGACCCTGCTTGCCGAACTCCTCAAGCGCGGCTGGCCTGTGGTGTTGGTCGGGGGGCCGGACGAGCCGGAACCGGAACTGCTTGCCGAAGCGTTCCCGGAAGGCGTGATCAACACCGCCGGAGTCTTTTCACCGCTGGAATCCGCCGAATTGCTGCGGTACGCCGTCCGCGCGATCTGCAATGACACCTCAATCGCCCACCTTGCTGAAGCGATGAACACTCCAACGCTGGTGCTGTTTGGTCCCACGGTGCAGGAGTTCGGCTATGCCCCGCTGCTTGCCGAGAGCCAACTGCTGGAAACTGAACTGGACTTGCCCTGCCGCCCGTGTTCCAAGGATGGACGCGGTCTTTGCCGAAACGCCACCACCTTGCAGTGCCTCACCTCAATTGCGCCGGAGCAGGTGCTGCGGCACGTTCCGGATTTTCCAGACTGAATTTTTGCAGCAACGCCAGTCACTTCTCTGAAACTTGCAACCCCGCCTGCCATTCGTCAAGACGTTTGCGGGAAGCTTGCAGGGCCTGCGTCTGGAACGCTTGGCGGGTGCGCTGTTCTTCGTCGCTGAATTGCTTTGCGCTGGAGCCCAGCATCAACTCACGGTCCAAGGCATGATCCGCGTCCGTTTTGCGAGGGAGTTTTGCAAGGAATTCTCGGGGGGTGGAGTGCAGCCCCAACTCATCGGTCACGCGGCTTCCTCCAGCAGTCCCGTGTCCTCGTACCACTCTCCCAGCGTCCCGGAGTAAGCGACTGATTCCAGCTTCAGCGCCGCTTCCAAGCCCTGCAGCACTTCATAATGCCAGTGTCCGGATTGTTCCTTGCGGAACACCTCCACTAGGATTGCTTCCTGGCTCACCAGCACATACTCCTGAAGCAAGGGAAAATTCTGGTAACCAAAAAATTTGGTGCCGCGATCCCGGGATTTGGTGCTGGGCGACAGCACCTCGATAATCAGCGTGGCGTCGCTGGCCAAGTCTTCCTCGATAAACGCCGCCTGTCCGCAAACCACCACCACGTCCGGATAAACATACGCCGTGTAGTCCTCGTCTGCTTTTGCAAGAGCTGAAACCATGGTTCTCTCTCGGTTGGTGGGGGTCGGCGACTTCACATTTTTTCTTGATCCCGTTGCGGGATTCTTTCAGGATTATGAAGAATTGCACATCAATAATCAAACACACACTCCATGAGCAGAGCCTTTGTGAAGGAGTTGGATGGGAACGAGCATCCAGAAACACTCCCGCTACGCCTCGTCGGGGCGAGGGTGGGGGATTTGCGCATCTGGCAACGTTCCAAGGGGAACCTTGAACTCGAAATCCTCGAGATCGCCGAAATCACATGCCCCTGAGCAGCCCGCCTTCTTGAGTTGTCCCTCACTCCCAGATGCGGTAGCCTGAATCCATCAGA
>PBTB01000153.1 GCA_002726945.1 Deltaproteobacteria bacterium
TGGGAAAATCGTGCTCGGAAGCATTGCAGAAATCGACGCTGACTTCCACCAGTTCCGCAGAGTAAGTCACCGCAATCTGGTCGCGTCCGCCTCCTCCTCCGTCGCTCGATCCGAGAGCGATGAATTGTTCCCCGCCATTGGGATTCAAGGGAAAGGTCTTTGGCGCGACGGGGTAGAACTCCGGTCCGCGAGAGGGCGGAGTCCACGGGATCTGAACGCCGGCGTAAGTGTGCACATCAAAGTCATTGCCGAATTGCTTGAACCAGCCGTTTTGCGGAATCAGTTGGCTCGCTCCGTCGGTAGTTCCGGCCGAACCCGGTGCTCCGACGTAGCCTTCGTCGGATTCGAACCCGGTCAGGAAATCGGCGAGAGCGGATGATGAGAGCGGGCCCAAGCACAAGAGCGAACCTGGAATCAGCCAGAAATGGAAATGGTTACCGCTGCTCATAATCGTGACAGTGAATTTCGCGCTCCCCCCCGATGTCAAGCTCACGGGGCGGCGCCGACGGCGCTGCGTGGTGACATGATCAGGGGAGCTCACCATCCAATTCACCCCCATATCAGGGTGCAGGAACCATGGTGCGGTGCACGGGTTGGGGGTGCAGGGTGCGGTGCACGCCACAGCCTGCAAAGGTGCAGGAAGCAGGGTGGGGTCCAGCTGCGCCCCGTTCACTGCGGGGGGTGCAGGGGCACAAAACATACTCTTTAAGAAATTTAGAAAGAAATAAGAGGTAGGCAGTCAACTCGTATGGTGTGACTGCGATATCTCCCCCCGCAGCCCCCGCACACCCCACCGGTGGGGGTGGCACTTTTTGTGTGCGCTTGGGTATGTATGTATCACCCCGTGTGAAAATTCTTGGGGGGCAGGGAATCAGGGCTTCTCACTGATGAGCTTCACTGGCTGGCCCCCAAAAGTCTCACCCCAACCCTTCGCTTCGGGTTTGCGGTAGATGGTTGGAGTAGCTTTGTAGAATGGATTTTCAGCCTTCGGGGCATCCCCAAGAAATGTGACTGCGGCGAGGCGCTTCGAAAACCAGAATGCTTGGTTTCCAATGCTTTCCACTCCAGCCCCAATAACGATACTATTCAAGTATTCCATGCCGTAGAAAGCGCGTCGTTCGATCTTCACGACGCTGTTGGGCACTTCAAGATGACTCATTGATTCAGTCTTGAAGGCATCTGCGCCAATGTGTGTCACTGCCTTGCCTTTAATTAGCTTTGGTATTGCCCATGCCCCAGATCCTTTTCCTGACAAACCGTGAGCTACCCGCTGCTTTCCTTCGAATTGTTCCCAATACAGGTAATTGGTGATGGTTAACTGCTAAGAAGAGGGCAAAAGCAGTGAGCTTCATTAGGAGCGGAGATGCTTCAGGCTTTTGCGAATGCTCTTCAGCGGAGCAGGCGAATGATCCTGCTCGACGTGGCAATGTTAAGCGCTTGGCAACTTTTTTGGGNTTTTTCATTCGAATCGCAAGCCCTCAAGGGTGATCAACTCGCCCACAATGAAAATTCCACCTCGCCAGGGACGAGGAGCACTCCACTTGTCGACTAAAGAAGCTCTCGGGCTATTCCGTCTTCTTTTTGTCGCCCTTTTTGCCGCCTTTTCTGCCAGCCTTCAGCTGAGCTTTCTGCTCGTCGCTAAGGATGCCAGACAATCCGGCCCGGACTTCCTTTTGGAGGGCGCCCATGGCCTTCTTGCACTCGGCCTGCTTGGTTTTCTGGTCCTCGGTGATATTGGCGGCAGCTTCTGCGGCTTCCCTGAGTTCCTTGCCTTTCTTACCGGCAGTCCGGGCTTCCTTGATGGCTGCTCCCATGGCTTTCTTTTGGTCAGCGGTGATGATCCCGGCAGCTTCCTTGCGGCAGGCGGCCAACTTGGGGCCTAATTCCTTGTTCAAGGCAGCCAGAGCAGTCTTCTGGTCTGCGCTCAGCTCGATGCCCTTGGGAGCCTTGACGGCTACCGGAGCAGGCTTTTTCTTCTTTGCCTTGTTTGCCTTGTCCGCGGCAAAGGTCGGGGTGATGACGGCGAAAGCCAACAGGAATAGGGTGAGGGTGTGGATAATGGTTTTCATTTTGATTTTGTTTTTGGTTGGTAAGGACTCGGCGGAATGACCAGCCCTTTAGTTAAATATCAAAACATGAACAGGTTTGGACATGTATTTTCAGGGTCGAAGATCAATTAGGGTGACCAGAAGTTCGCTTTCACTCAAGGCAAAAAAGGAAACATGGAGACTGCTAGTAAATTGCTTTCTCAGGCCGGGTTTCCTAGAGGCTGAAGGCCCGGGGAAGGTGGGGGTGCAATCCGCAGGATGGGATTCTAGCCCTGGTTGTTGGGGATAGCATTTTGATTCCTTAGATCGCTGACTTTTCTGGGTGATGTCGCGGAAAGCCAGCCTCAGTATCGATGGTTGACGCCAGCGGGTCAACGTTCGGCGATTGAAGATCAAACTGATGAAGTGAAGGCGACAATTTCGCACAGCTCTTTCAGCAGCACCTCAACGCGACGCCGGCGCTGACTCACCAGTTTGCGCAAAGAGTTCAACATCGACGCCGGCCTCGACGTCACAACCACCAAAGCAATCGATCTCGGCAGGGACAGCAGTTCCAGATGGAATCAGGGCCGATCTGGCAGTGGAACGTCTTTCTCCACACCCGTCGGGTGCGACGGGTCAACGTCGATTGGTGGCCAGAGTGCGAGTCCATGTTTTTGATCGGCGATCTTACTCTTGTCATTTCCAATCCAGCCGATTTCGTTCGAGTTAAGATCAAGCCACAGTGTCAGTCGCCGCCATTGGTCATCGGACAGTTTCACATCCTTGTGTTCGGGTCCTGTAGTTAGCGACTTCATGATGCCCGATGCGCGAGCACCAAAACGCCCCGGTGTCGTTCGCGAGCCGCCGACACCCAGCGCTACCAACGCTGGCCGCTCTCCTGGATAACTGAACGCTCGATCATATCTGGCTAAGGAACGGTAGCTCATGTCTGGCGCTTTCGGGTGCTTCTTGTGACATGGCACACACTTCTTATCAAACACGGGAACTTTGACCAGCTGAACGAAGTTGAACGGGATGGCCCCGCTCGTGACTTCCGGGACAATCTTCGATGGCGGTCGTTGCAATGCCATGGGCGTTGAATAGGTCTGAGGGGTCCCTTTCCACTTGTCTTCGTGGCATCCGAGACACGACAGATGTTCACCCGGATGGACGTATGTGGCGGACCTCATCGAGTGGACCGCCATGCCTTTCTGGTCGAGAAGCTGGAAGTAAATAGCTTTCCCGACAGGCGCTTCGCAATAAACACTGCCGTCTTCTTCGACTGGCACGACGCCGAGCGGCATACGGCCAATCGAATCCGTCGCAAACGATACCTGGGAGACCGATTCTAAACTAAAGTACTGGTCAAGCATCTGGGGAATGACTTGGACAATACGCATCCACTTAACCTTAATATCGTCGGGCAGCCGACCCGCTTCGTCAGTGGCATACACATTCATTACGCTGATCACCGCGCGACGATGTTCGGGTGTCCCTCCGCGTTGGCCTTGCCAAGTCTTCACCGGCAAGACGGGAGGCATCCAACGCGATCGCAACGGAAATGGGTCTCGCACGCGATGCGGTCCCGAGCCCGGAGCATAGATTACATCGCGATTGCCGAACCGGTCTTGGAGGTAGAGTCCTAAGTTGTAATTACAGAGGTAGAAATCCTCACTGAGTGGCCAGGCAGTGCCGTAAGTGTGCGTGGCTCCAGCTTCGACTTCGGGGAAGAAGAACTCCGGAGTGATCCGCCTGAGCTGGGCCATTTTCCCATCGTCGGGAATGCGAGGATCAAGCAGGACGAGACTGCCGGAGAAACCTTGGTGGTGTCCTACGGCGGTGGCCGTGTAATTTGGCGAGTCAGGGATGGGACGGAAGGAGATTTCCACGTCGGGCCGTAAGGCTCGACCGTAAACCAGCGTCGCCTTGCCATAGTCGCTGGGCTGCACGCCTTGAGGCATGGCAGACCAAGGCAAAGGGTAGTTTCCATGAAAGTTCCTTGGATCCCGCCCATCTGGAAAACACTCCCAGAAATGATGGGCGGTGCCCCAGTGCCGGTCAACGTAGTCCCATCGCGTGTAGGCAATCTTCCCATGATGGCTGACCGTCGGAGCCCATTCGTTGGTTTCATGGAAGCTGAGGCAAACGACATCGGTGCCGTCGGGCTCCATCGAGTGCAACGTGTAAGTCAACGACTGAGGAGTGAGCACACAGCGACCAACCCCACCACGCCGTGTCGAGGTGAAGACGATTCGTCCCGAGGGAAGCTGATGCGGGTCAAAGTCATCGGCCTGACCGTCAGTCAGTTGGACCAGCTGTTTGGTGTTCAGGTTGAATCTGAAAATATGCCAAACTTCGGCACTGGTCGTCGCGGCGAATAAGATCTCTTCTCCGTTGTAGTTCAACTCCAGGCCAGAGAACTTGCCTGTCAGTTCCTTGCCCTTCCAAGGTCCAGCGGTTACTGGGATGCCAGCCAGCGCATGAACGCGAGCGGCCTCTGACTTGAAGTCTCGAATGATGAGCGGCCCGCCACCATTGGCGTGCCCAGGACACTCTGCTCGCGCCTGCTCGACAATGCGACGGTCGCCTGGCTGTTCGAGCATACAAACGATGTCATCAAAGTCGAGAAGCGGATTGGAAAAGGCGACTCGCCGCCGCAATTCGCACGCTCGGCGGAACAGCGCCTTGCGCGTCTCAGGCTTGTTGGCCGATCGTGCCGCCACATCGAGTTCGCTCAGCTGTTTCTCCGCGTCACCCAGAGCGGACGGGGAGAGCTGCCCCTGTTGTTTGAAGTACAGTACCAGTGCGTTGGTTCGTCTGAGGACAACATCAAGTGGATCTCGATCCTCCGGAAGAATCAGCGCCTGCCGATCCAACGCTTCGGACTTCAGACGCGATCGGAGGTTTTTGTCCGACTGCTTCAGGCGGTCGATCTGACGAACCAGCTCGCTGTAATCCTTGTTCCATGTCCGCTCCACGGGCAGTTCCGCCACAGCAGGCGAAACGAACACAATGATCGCGGCAGTCGTGCAGACGGTTACTAGGTCAAGAAATCGGAAAATCCGCCGGCGATAAGCGAGTCCTTCGTTAACAGCGAAGTCCGTGACGTCGTTTCTAATCGACATTACTGCTAGTAAATTGCTTTCTCAGGCCGGGTTTCCTAGAGGCTGAAGGCCCGGGGAAGGTGGGGGTGCAGAGTGTTTCATAGTGAGTGTGTCCTTTCCTGCTGAGCTATCCAGGCCTTGTCCGCCACCCCGCTTGCGACCGGAAGAGCGCCATAGCCGTCAGCCAATCGCTTCCAGGGGCAATCACGGAATCTAAAACGACCAAACCAGATCGAGAGTGAACCGGTCGTCAGTGATATTGTCGCTCTCATCGGTGAGCGGAATCTCGTAGGCAAATCCAATGCTGAGACTCGGAGTGAGGCGGCTGCGGAATCCGAGGCCGAGAGTCACGTATTCATTGTCAGTGGCATTGGCCGCTCCCCAGTTGAGGAGGTCGGCGCCTTCAAACTGCGCCACAGCGGGAACCGCGCCACCTGCTTGAGATCCGTAGCGTGTGCCGCCGTTTCCGTCGTTGAAAACGTGGAACCAGTTCAATTCGACGAGCGGAATGAACCACGGCGTGACCTCGTAGCTGAGATGGCCGCTTAAGAATCCCTGCGTCGAGAAATCGTCGCTGATTGGAACCTGCAATCCGGCTGCCGCCGCGACTTGCCAGTTGTTGACCAGGGCGAGACCGTTGAGAGTGACGTTGATGTTTCCGTCTCCTTCACCTTGAAAGACGTCGTCATCGCCAATGGGGATCTCGTACATGCCGGTCACGCTTGCGGCGGTCTGGTTGTCGGGATCCACATGGAAGGCGTATTTCACTCCGGCACCCACGTTGGCGAATCCTTCCTCGCTACTGAAGAGGGCCCCGTCCGGATTGAAATCGACGTAGCCGTCTTTGAGCGCGACGATCGAGAAGCGGTCGTTGAGAGCGTACTCAGCCTGCAGAGCGTAGAGTTGCAGATCCCCTCCAAGTNNGATCGCCCCGATCTCGGAGTTGATCTTGTTCGGGAAGCGGTGGTGCATGAAGATGGCGTGAATCTGGGTCCGGGGAAGGGCCAGATCGAACAGGGTGGGATTGGTGATTGGTCGCCGGGCACTTTCGAATCCATTCGAATAGGAGCCTGTTGAGTTGTCGAGCGGACCTCCAAAGAGAGGGCTGCCGATGCTCAGGGAAGCGACGACGGGGAGTAGTTTGATGAAGGACTTGGTTTTCATATCGTGATGTGTTTACGGCGAGATGGAATGCCACGATTGGTTGCGGGCACTGTGATTGATGGGCTTTTCTTGCTGATTGCTTGTGTAACCGTGAATGAGGAGATCAAGGAAGACCCGCCGAACGGAGCGATGCCCCTCCCGAGCCGTCCCGGCGCGGACGCCCTCACCGTCTCCTACTTTGAACTGGCGCGAGTCCTATGCCCGATCGAGGGAAATTGTTGACCTGCGTCAAGTGCCCCCGCAGAAAGTGAGGCCCCGCTAGGCAGGAATCGTGCTCGTGTTCCATGACCTGGATGGGCGCTGCTGCCAAGTATCCATCTCCCCGACTGATGAGAGGAAAGAGGATTTGTTCTTCCTTCATCATGTGCAGCTCCAGTCCAGGTAGCGAAGCATGGCCGGATCGTGCACGACGGCGTGAAGCAAATCTCCGTAGTTCCCGAGGGCGTGTTTGCGGAAGAGATAGTTGGGCAGGGTGGTGCCCACGCCGACGATGCCCAGACCGCGGGTCAGGAATGTGCGCCGGTTGTTATCTTTGGTTTGTTCATGGTTTTGGTCCTTGGAGCCGACAGGGTCGGGTTGGACGGCAGGTGATCGAACCGGGTGAGAAGCACGCCGGGCGGGCGGAGACAGCGGCATCCTGCTGGCGGGGATTGACTCCAAGGATTCGGAGATCCATCGAACCGGGAGTCCACCTCGGCCTTGATCCTTCATCTTTCGATTCACACCGGCATCCGGTAAGGCTGCATCGATTGAAGTCACTCATCGTTGGAAATGGATGACGGGGCGCCACAGAGCAATTCACTATCACTCTCTACGGCAATCTCCGGGTGCCCACTTCTCTCGAAACCGAGCGGATCAGTTGAGCACTTGACCTTTGTCAAGAATCTCCGGTTGGAAGCGACGTATTGTCCAAAAAAGGAGATCCGGCACGTCTCGGTGCCGTCCCGTGAATTGAGAAGGAGCATGGCAACTGTGGCGTCACTTTCGGATCACAAGAGCGAATCCGCAGGAGCAATTCTTCCCTTCAAAGAGAGACACACGTGATGAAGGACAAACTACCATCAATCTGGATTGCGGGAATCGCGTTCGCGATGCTAGTGACCTGCTTCCAGTTTGTGGCCCACTCAGAGTGAGAAGATCTGGCTCAATATCTAGCATCTCCTAAGCCGTTGGCAAGATCCTNCGCAGCCCTTCGCTTCCNGGGTGGCAGCTCGGCTGTGAATTCCTTGGGCGTGCGCATCCCGAGGCTGCGATGCGGGCGGACCTCGTTGAACTTCTGATGCCAGTCTGCGATCACCACTCGGCTTTCGCTCAGCGTGTAGAACATCTCCCGTCCGAGGCATTCCCGGCGGAACTTGTCGTGGAAGCTTTGATGCTCTCCTCCGGTCGCACTCCTTCGGAGCACGTCGCCTTCGGCTCCTGTCTATCTCGCTCCG
>PBTB01000147.1 GCA_002726945.1 Deltaproteobacteria bacterium
CCGCTGATTGGCACCTTCGGGAACATCCCCCGCGTCGGTGCCGTGGTTGAGGCGGAGCATGGGCTGCTCTCCTCCGGGCTTTGGAATTCACAGTGCTACGTCAAGCTGAAAGACGACAAAAAATTCGCGGGTCACGCCAAACATTCCGAGGCGAAAAAAGTGCCGCAACACCTCCCGCGTGTGAGGGGGCATTTTCAGGAATGGACCGATGCGATCCCCAACAACGGAAAAACCTTCGCGCCGTTCGAGATCGGCGGCCACCTCACCGAGATCGGTCTCTCCGGGATCGTTGCTCTCAAGCTGCAGCGAAATCTCGACTGGGACGGCCAGGCGATGGAAGTCAAGGGCATCCCCGAGGCCGCCGCCCTCGTCAAAAAACAAAACCGAACCAAGTGGCTTTAAGCTTGGCCGCGCTTGCGAGTCCGTAAGTCGTGAAAGGCTCAGTTTTCTTGGCCGAAACAGAGGTGGCTGCCATCCAGCATCGCGATCACGACCTGGCCCTGTCGATCCATCAGCAGGCCATCCGGCAGCGGTTCACCCCGGATTTCCTGACGCAGAATCTGTTGGCCATTTTTCTTGTCCAGTGCGCTCAGCCACCATTGGGGTTGTGCCCGGTTTCGCGACTGGAAATGCGTCACCGCCACCACGGCGTTGGGGCAGACGAGCAGCGAGACAACCTCGAACTTGTTCGAGCTGCCCAGATCGGTTTTCCAGCGAACTGCATCCCCTTGTTCCAGCAAGGCAACTAGGTCGCCAAAGCCACGGTCCTGCCCCTTGGCCCGGGGAATACCCTCGGTGATTTGTTTCGCGACCTTCGCGCTGTCGAGGCAGGTCAGCTTGCCGAACTTGAAGTTGACGAATGCAAAACTTTCCCTGTTCCAGGCTGGCGGGATTCCGCCAGAAACAAACCGTGTGCGACGGCCCTCACGGTAGGCATCGAAGCTGCCCTTGGTCGCCACGTTCCGGGCTGATGAGTGAAGAATCCGGCCCCCGGCGATTGCCGTGTCACCGTGGAACACGCCGACAAATTTGCCGTTGTTTGCCTTGGACTGGCCTTGCTCGAACGACGGCGCATCGCAAATCCCGCTCTTGAGATCGTAATGGGCCGGAGACACCTGGTTGCCGCCCGCCATGAGCAGTTGACCGCCCTGTATCGACAGGTTGCCCTGCACGCTGACACCCTTGCGTAATTCTGCATTGAGGTGGCCAGAGGAATTGTTTTGCCAGAGAATTTTCCCGCTCTCCGCGTCCAGCGCATACACATAAGTGCCATCGTGGTCGATGATTCCCGCGCCCACATAGGCGACGCCGTCGTGCACCAGCACGCCACTGTGGGCGGGCCAAGTGGAACAAAGGCTGCCGTAAACCATGATGTGCCGCTCCACCGGTGCTGCGCGGAACCGCCAGAGCAGTTGGCCGGTGGCGGCGTCGAGACAGTAGACCTGTCCGTCACCGCCGCCCGCGTAGGCGCGGCCGTTCCAGATCGTCGGGGACTGTTTGATCGGGCCAGGCGTCAGGTATTCCCATCTCATCGATCCGTCGGCGGCGTCGATGGCACGGATCTTTCCGTCTTCCCCGCCGGTGAACACCAGTCCGCCAGCCGCCGTCGGCGGGGTCGGGATGGTTGGCAAAGTCGGCCGGGACTGCCATTTCATCTGCATGGGAGAGCGAAGCCGGATCCGGGTCGATGCGCTTCGCGAGTTGTTGCTGCGGTAAGTGGGCCAGTCCTGATCGGTGACCTTAAGGGCGGTGCCGGTATCCAGCGTGAGGCCGGTGGTTTGGAGTCGTTCCGCATCCGTGGCGAGGTGGTCGAACCGGAACGCGCCTGCGGAGCATTTACCGAGATGCCCGATGATCGAGAGGTTGCAGTCGCATTGCCACGGCCCGATGTAAAGCATGCCGTTGGCCGGCAGTGCTCCATCGTTGCACGCGGGGCGGGCGGCGCCATCGATCAGTACCTTGCGCTGCGAGCGGTCAAATCGTATTGTGCCCTCTCCTCCCCGGCAGAACAAGGAATCCGAGCTGGCGGTCAGGCGGGTGCAAGCCCGCTTGAAAAATTCCAAATCCTGCTCGATCTCGCCGCTGACCGGATCGACCACCACGTGGCTGCCCCGTTCCCCGACTCCAAGGATGACCTTGTTGTCCAAATAAATGGCGTTGGGATTGTTGGTGATTTTTTTGCGCTGCCAGAGCAGGTCGCCGGTCTCCGTGGAAACCGCGATGACGTTCATGCGCGTCTGGCCCTGGACGATCAGCGCCTGCGGGGTGGCCACCAGCATGCAGGCGGTCCGGAAACCGGGGGTCGAGGTCAGGCCGCGCCCGGGCTGCCCGATCAGGTCGAGGACTGCCTTGTTGGCGTTGGTCCACTCGATTTCCCCGGACCGGATGTCCAGGCTTCTCAGGTGGCTCTCCGGGCAATAGAGGAACATCCGGTTTTCCCGGATGGCCATGCCCCGCGAGTCGATGAGCGTCTCCTCGCGGTGGACCCACCGGGTGGCCTGTTGTCCGAGGTCAAACGCCGCCACGGTGTCGCCGAACCCGAACGGAATCTGGCTGCCATAGTAGCCCTTGCTCAGGTCCGCCCAGCTCCAGCCGCCGAAGGCGCGGTCGCCCTTGGTGATTTCCGTGCCAGGATCCGGCTTGCCGGTCAGGACGTATAGGGTGCCGTCGTGCAGGGCCATCCATTTCCAGTGCCCCTTGACCCCGGGAATTCGGATTTCCCCCTGCTTGCTGCCGGTCTGGGCGTCGAGCATCAGGCAGCGGTCGCCGTCGATCATGTAAAACGTCTCCCGGGTGGCGATGAAAGCCGAGCGGTGAACCAGGTAACCTTGTGGCAGCTTGCGCTCCCAGAGCACTTTGCCGTTGTAGCCGCTCCGGGCGATGATCCGGAGCAGCCCGTCCCACTCGCGCCGGTGATGCGCGATGTGCCCGATCGCAAGAAAGGTCCGCCCCGCGGCCGCGGTGGTGATCGATGGCATGCCAATGTATAGCGGGTTGGCCATGAACTGGGTCATGTAAGGCGCCTTGATCACCTGGTCCTGCGAGACCGGGTTGTTGTCGGGGTTCTTCTCCCAGTGCGACCAGTCATCCGCCCCCTTGAGTGGCGGTTTTTGGAGTTTGATCCAGACGCCGGAGGGATCGTTCCAGGCGGCCGTCTTGGCGTCTCCCCGGCCTGCCCACGCTTTCAACTTTTGGGCGAACGTTCCGGCATCTGGGCCGAGGTCTCGCTGACCAATGAGCGCGATGCCCTCCGGCCGGAGAGCCCGCAGAACCTCGGCGGCAGAAAGCTGCCCCAAGAGTTCATTTGCTTGGGAGACGATAATCAGGTCGATGGTGTTGTCGGCGTAGGGGAGCGCATCCAGCCCGCCCTGCTCGGCAGCCAGCCGCCGAATCCCGAGGCCCGCCTGGTCGGCCTCTTTGCGCAGGCCAAGAACCGCTCCGGGCCGGGGGTCACGAACGTGAACCAGCAGCCCGCTTTCCCGGGCCAGCCGCAGGGACAGGTCCGCGTCGATGCCCAGCACCGCGCAAATGCCGCGGTGCGCCCCTCCTTCCTCCAGCAGGTGCTCTTCGAGCCCTTGAGGAACAGGATTGGCGGAGACGGGATTCGTGGCGGCGAACAGGACCGTGGCCACGATGCCGGTTGAGAGAGCCGGTATTTTTTTCATGAGATTTGAGTGAACGGATGTTGCGTTAAAAATTCGCCGGGCCAACACCCGGATTCAAGCTGATGCCGAGGATACGAACACATCCGCCGGACGGCTTCAACCGCAAAAAATACGGCGGTTTCGTTTATCAACCCGCCGGGGCGCCGGCCTGCTTCCCGTCTTCCAGCAGGAGGACGCGGTCGGCCCGGTCGGTCGCGTTGTTGTCGTGGGTGACGAGCAGCACGGCCCCGCCGTTCTTGGCGAAATCAGACAGGCCGGCCATCACTCTCTCGGCGTTGTCGGCGTCGAGGTTGCCGGTGGGTTCGTCGGCTAGCAGCAGCCTAGGCCGGTTCAACAACGCCCGGGCCAGCGCGGTGCGCTGCCGTTCGCCGGTGCTGAGCCGGGCGGTGGGATGATGGGCGCGGCTTCCGAGCCCAAACCGTGCGATCAGTTTCTCCGCCCGATCCGGGGCGTCCCCGATGTTCGCCGCCACGGCCGGGGTCATCACGTTGTGCAGCACGGAGAGATAGGGGATTAGGTGGAATTGCTGAAAAACGAACCCCACGTTCCCGGCCCGGAAACGCGCCCGGCTCTCGGCAGTCATCGAGCCAAGATTCCTCCCGCCGATGGAAACCGCCCCCTCGTCCGGGGCAAGCAGGCCGCCGGCAATCAATAGCAGCGTGGTCTTGCCCGAGCCGCTGGGGCCCCGCACCGCGACAAACTCGCCGGCCCCGACCGACAGCGAGATCCCGTCCAGCGCCTGGACGCGCCGGCCGTTGCCGCTGTCATGGGCCTTGGCGATCTGGTTGAGTTCCAGCACGGCGGACACGGTTCATACCTCCTGCAAGACCAGGGCCGGATCCTGGCGGGCGGCCGAGAGCGCCGGAATCCAACCGGCGAAAACGGACAGCGCCACGGCCAGGCTCAGGGCGAGTCCAAAATGGACCGGCGCCTCCGGGTCTTGCAGCCACGCCAGCCCGACCGGCATTTCCCCCAGCGACGCCCCGGCGAGCGCTCCCGCCACGAAGCCAAGCACGGTCCCGACAATGCCGAAGAGAACTGCCTTGCCGAGAAACAGCAGGAGGATTTGGGACGAGCGGAAGCCGATCGCGCGCAGGATGCCGATCTCGGCCCTTCGCTCCCGCACGTTGCCGAGCATGAGGAACCCAATCCAGACCGCGGCGCCAACGCAGATCAACGGCGCCAACACGGCGGCAAATGCCTCGCGTTGCCCGCGCAGTTCACGGCGGCTGGCGACTGCCCGGGCGAGGGCATCCTCGGCGGATTGCCTGGCCCGGTCCCGGGCCTCGGCCCGGGCCAGGGCAGGCGGGCCGCGCTCGACGACCTGCGTGCCGGGCAGAATCCCGGCGATCTCCGCCCGAATCTGCGAGATGCGATCNCCCGCGCAATGGCATTCCAGNGCCTGAATGGCATGGATCAGGTTCTGCATGCCAAGTAGTTCCTGCGCCTTGGCCAAGTTGATCCAGACCGTGCCGTCATCGATGTTGCCGCGTTCCCCGTGGACCTTCCCGACGGAGAACTTCTGGTCCAACAGGACGGTCTCATCACCCTCACGCAAGCCAAGCTTTTGGCTGACATGATGGCCGATGTTCATCGTGCCTTCCGGCACCGTGTCCAGCAGCGGTTTCTTGNGGTCGCGATGCTGGAGCGGAACCTCGCCCCGGATGCCATACANGACGACCGACAGCCCGGTTTCCGGCCAGGTNAGCTTCTTCATGACCGTGGGCAGCAGGTGGTTGACCGTGACGATTTTCGACTTGGCCAAGCGATGGACGTATTCCTCCGGCATTTGCTTGCTCAGGCTGCCCTCGAGGTGCATCTCGTTCAAATCCTGGTCCTCGGGAAGGATGATGACGTTGAAGCCCAACCCCTTGGTGATCCTGCGAATGGCGTCCTCGAGACCGGCGCCGGCCTTGGCCACCTCGGCCTCCTTCTCGGCCAGCAGGCGGTCAGTGCGCCGTTCNTCGGCCTGCAGCAGGGTCAGCGTCCCNACCAGGCAGGCCACGGCGGCGGACACCGAGAAGAGCGCCAGCCCGAAGTTNAGCTTNCGGAAGGCGATCTCGCGCCAAATCATCCCCCAGATTTTCATCGCATAGCCAGGGNACACTCCAAAAGGCGACATCGCTTTGAATCTGNGCGGAATGGCCCAAAGGAATCACCCACGGGAAGCTTCCACCAAAGCTTGGCCAAGCGCGGCGAGGTTCCCGGAAAACTGGTCTTCACTTGTTACGCCCCAGGAAGAACCCGGCGGCCATCACNGCGAGGCCCACCAGGGCGCAGGCCGCCAGCGAACTGATGATAACCGCGCTGACTCCGTCCGGCTTCCGGTCGTCGGCGCGGGTTGTTTCACCGCCGACTTCCGGTNGGGTCGCCGGCTTTTCCCCCGCCGTTTCGCTGCCCTTGGCCAAGCCGACGAACCCGGCCAGCGGCGGGAGTTCCCGGTCGATGTCCAGTCGCTGCTGCACCAGCCGGTCCCAGTGAACCGACATCACCAGGTCGATGCCGGGATTCTGTTCCTTAATCTCGCAGGAACAGGAGCCGGTCAGGAACAGGCCGGCCTCGTCGATGGTATCCTCGGCGATGCCCTTGCCCGCCAGGGCGAAGAGCGCGCGGCCCCGCCCGAAAATGGGAAAGACGATCGGCTCCTTCGCATAATCCTTCAAGTCGCTCTCACTNCCCAGAAGCATCCGGGTGAAGATTTCCTCCGCGGGATCGGCCCGGGACAGGCGCAGCGTCGAAAAGCCGATTTTCAGGTCCGCCTCGTCGATGGAAATCAAGCCGTCGATGACATCGCGCGGATTGATCTCGGGCAGTTGCAGGTTGGCCTCGAGATGCCGGAGGCGCCGCTCTAGCAGCCCCGCCGCTGCGGCGTCCTTTTGCTCGTCGCCGCTCTCGACCAACGCCCACACGGCGGACTGGCCCTTCAACAGGCGGCGGGCGATCTCGCGGCGCGCCGGCGAATCGACGAGGCGCTTCACGTTGTCGCCGTTGAATGGTCCCGACCAGACCGGCCCCTGAATCCGGCTGGCCCACGGGTAATACAGGATCATCCAGGGCAGCGTCTTGGTCGCCTGCTCCTTCCACAGGTTCACCGCCTCCGGCTCCGGGCCGGCCTCGAGGTCCACCCGCTTGATCATCAGGTTGACAAACTGGTCGGCCGGCATCTTGTCCGGGTCCATTTGTTCGAGCCACTTGGCTTGTTCCGCCGTCAGCGCGCCCTTGTGAAAAAGGACCACGCCGTAGGCATCGGGATTCCAGCGCTCGAGGGCATACCGGAAGACCGGCACGGAACAGGCGGAGACCGACAGCGCACCGAACAACACACAGGCAATCATCACCCACACGGGCAGGCGCGGCGCGGCGCGGCGCGTTTGGCGCAACGAGTTGGAAACCCGAGGCAGTTTCACAATGAAACGAGGCACAATCACAACCGTAAACAAAGTCAATCCTCTCATGGAATCAGCTTGCAAACTGCCTGCCGGGCATCACCGGCCGGGATGGGAGGAAAGCCGCTCCGACACAGGTACGGCATGGCTAGTCCCGTGAAAGGTTTTGAAGGGTAGAGGACCCGGCTTGGCCAGTCAAATTGGAAAACTTGGCCTCGTAGGGGCGTTCCCGCACCGGAAGCGTCTCGACTACCGGTTCACCAAGTGCTTGGCCAAGCGCAGGCCGGGATCGCTGTTGGGAACGAATCGTCCGGATTGCTCAAAGTGATGTTAAAGTGTTTACGAAGGAAAACGATCAATGGAAATTCACGAGAAATCTGTCCCAATACTGCAAATCTCCTGTGGTTTTTTCCTGCCTTCTGCAGGTATGCAGCATTTTACGATTGTGTCATTCTGCGTATGGTTGGCTTATTGACGGTGTGGAACCTAAATAAGAGTGAAGAAATATGATGATAATTCGTATGAATATGGCTAGGATTTTGGCGTGGTAACTTTGAGCAATAGACAAGCATTCAGTATTCCTCTTGTAGTTGTACTGCTGATGGGGAGTTTTGTGGTGAATGCTAAACCGCTCAAGGATGAGGTGCAGCACATGGATTTCTTCGAGTCGAAGATTCGGCCGGTTTTGATAAATCACTGCTACGAGTGCCACAGCGCCAATGCCGCAAACGGAACACCGCGGAGCGGGCTACGGTTGGACAGCCTTAAGGCGGTACTGAAAGGAGGCGAAAAAGGCCCGGCGATCGTATTGGGCAAGCCGAATGAAAGCCGGATGATTCGTTACGTGCGACATCAGGGCAAGAAGATGCCGGCACTCGGGAAACCGAAGTTGGCCGAGAGTCAAATCGTGGCGTTGGCGAAGTGGGTGGAACTGGGAGCACCGTGGCCCAAGGCGAAATTAAAACCAACGAAAGATAGCTACGACTGGTCAAAGGCACGGAAACATTGGGCGTGGCAGCCGGTGCGCAAGGTGAAACCGCCGGCAGCAGGGAAGGGAGCGCGAGTGCTGAATCACATTGATCAATTTATTGCGGCTGGCTTGCGCAAGGCGGGGCTAAAGCAGGCGCAGCCTGTAAAGGCGCCGATGTTTGTACGGCGTGTGTTTCTGGACTTAATTGGACTGCCGCCGACGCTCGATGAGTGGCGGAAGTGGACAGAGCGGCTGGGTGGTGAGCGGTCCGGTGAACTGAATGAAAAGGCGGTGATCGAACTTGTGGATGCGTTGCTTAGCCGGCCGCAGTATGGGGAGCGCTGGGCACGGCACTGGCTGGACGTGGCAAGATACAGCGATACTGGCGGTTGGACGCAGGATAATCGGGCGCACCCGAAAGCCTGGCAATATCGGGACTGGGTGGTGCGTGCGTTTAATGCTGATTTGCCTTACAACGAGTTTGTCCGGCACCAAATCGTGGGCGATCAACTGGGCCGGGAAGCAGCGGCCGGCACAGGCTTCTTTGCGCTTGGGCCGAACTATGCCTCTGATGGTGGCGATCCGGAGAGCATCGCGCAGGCGAAGAGTGAGACGATTGATGACCGAGTGGACACATTTTCGCGCGGTTTTCTCGGGCTGACTGTGGCTTGCGCGCGCTGCCACGATCACCCGTTCGACCCGATTCCGATTCAGGATTACTACTCGATCGCTGGCGTGTTCAACAACACGCGTGAGGGCGAAACGCCGTTGGCCGATGAGAGGGTTGTCGGAGCCTATCACCAAGCGCGCCAACCGATCCATCGCCTGCGTGACAAAATCGGGAAAGCCAAGAAGCAGGAACAGACGGACGCGATCAAAAAGCAGATTGCCGACTGGCAAAAGGAGATCAAGGCACTGGAGGCGAAAGCACCGCCAAAGTTTGAGTTTGCCCACACAATACATGACAACGGAAGTGAGGACATGAAAGTAGCCTTGCGCGGTAATTTGCTGAAGCAGGGCGAATTGGCTCCACGGCGATTCCTGCGTATCATAGCTGGAAACGAGCGCGAACATTTTAACAAGGGCAGCGGGCGCAGACAATTGGCGACGGCAGTGGTGGATCCGGCAAATCCGCTGACCGCGCGTGTGATGGTGAACCGCGTGTGGTTGCATCACTTTGGGCAGGGTCTGGTGCGTTCGCCTGACAATTTTGGTGCGCTTGGCCAAGCGCCGACGCATCCGGAACTGCTTGACTGGCTGGCGGCCACGTTCATTGAGTCCGGTTGGTCGATCAAATCACTGCATCGTTTGATCATCACTTCAGCCACCTATCGCAGTAGCAGCGAGTTTGATGAAACCGCCTTCGCCTCCGATGGCGACAACCGCACGCTCTGGCGCATGACACCCCGCCGCATGGACGTGGAAACCTGGCGAGATTCCCTGCTGCTAGTCACTGGTGAGTTCGATCTCGCACTGGGCGGGGCGCCGGTGGAAAACATTGTCAGCAGCACACGCCGCACCATGTACGCAAAAGTGAGCCGCAATGATCCACTCGTCTCGGATAAGTTTTTGCGCTTGTTCGATTTTCCAATCCCGCGCGGCAGTGCCGCCAAACGCACAACCAACGTAATCCCGCAGCAGTTTTTATTCATGTTGAACAGCCAGTTCATGATGGACCGCGCCCGGGCACTCCTTGCGCGTTTGAACAAGGAATCCAATTCGCAAACTGGCCGAATCAAGCGTGCATACGCGCTCTTGTACGGTCGGAAACCTACGGCCCGCGAACAGCACGTCGCTGCCACTTTTCTGCAGAATGATTCACCGCCTCCTTCTGGATTGAGCCTATGGCAGCAGTATTGCCAGGCGTTGTTGAGCGCCAATGAATTCATGTATATTCGTTAGGGATTTTAAAATGCAACTACACCGTAATCCACTTCCGCCTCTTTCCCGCCGTGATGCCCTGCACCGTATAGGTGCAGGCTTCGGTAGTCTTGGACTTGCCGGTTTGTGCGGCAATGTCAACACCGCAGATGCCGCGCAGACTTCACCACTGGCGCCCAAGGCTCCGCACTTTGCGCCCAAGGCAAAACATGTGATTCAATTGTTCATGCCCGGTGGGCCATCGCATGTCGATACGTTTGATTACAAGCCGATGATTGCCAAGTTTGCTGGGCAGCGGCCGAAGATTGTAGACCGGAAGTCGCTGCGAAACACGAAGAACGGCCTGTTCCCATCGCCCTTCGGTTTCAAGCAATACGGTCAAACCGGAAAATGGGTGAGCGACATTTTCCCCCACACCGCCCAATGCGCCGATGACATTTGTTTCATTCACTCCATGCACACCAACATTCCGGAGCACGCCGGCGCGATGATGATGTTCAACCTTGGCCATCTACAGCCCAGTCGCCCGAGTCTTGGATCGTGGTTGTGTTACGGACTGGGCACGGAGAACCAGGAACTGCCTGGATTGGTCGCCATGAGTCCGCGCGCCCAACCGCGGGGCAAGGCGGCACACTGGGGCAATGCGTTTCTTCCGGGCGCCTATGCAGGCGTGTACGCCAACATCGCCAGTATGAAGCCGGATAGCATTTTAAGTGACCTGAAAAATCCGTATCTCACCCGCGCTGAACAACGCCAGCAGGCCGACCTGCTGACTCAACTCAACCAATTTGACCTAGGGCGCCAGCGGCAGGATCAGAAACTCGAGTCCAGTATTCAGGCCATGGAAATGGCGTTTCGAATGCAATTCACTGTTCCGGATACCTTTGACACCTCCAAGGAATCAAAAACCACGCTCAACATGTACGGCGATACCGAATTTGCCAAGGGTTGCTTGATTGCCCGCCGTCTAGTTGAACGGGGAGTGCGAATGGTGCAATTGTCTCATTCAGTCAGTGGGTATGATATCGCATGGGACACTGGCCATGGCAATATTCTTCATCACCGCGAGTTGGCTCAAAAAAGCGATCAGGGAATTGCCGCCCTGATCCGTGACCTGAAACAACGCGGGCTCTTTGATGAAACACTTATTATCTGGGGGGGGGAATTTGGTCGTGCACCCACCAGTGAAGGACAGAAAGGTCGGGATCATGACCACTACGGTTTCACCGTCTGGATGGCCGGGGGTGGTGTTAAGTCAGGCTTCACCTACGGGGCGACTGATGAGTTCGGGTGTTCAGCGGTGGCGAACCGCATGCACGTGCACGACCTGCACGCAACCATCCTGCACTTGATGGGCCTGGACCACGAGAAACTGACTTACCGATACTCCGGCCTCGACTTTCGACT
>PBTB01000154.1 GCA_002726945.1 Deltaproteobacteria bacterium
GCATTGCCTTTCCGCAACTTGCCCATTCCCGCCTCGATCCGCGTGGATTGGGTAGCCTCTCCGTCTGGGAAGTGTTAGGACTTCAGACGCTATGAAGAGAATCGTCCTGCTTTTGGTTGCGATGCTTTGCTTGCCGCAGGGTGCCGCAGCGCAAAGTCAGCTTGGACAGGATATCGATGGCGAGGCCGCTGGCGATGACAGGTGGCGCTAGCGAGGAAGTTCCACGCAGCGGGGATCATAGATGCTGCCGCCCTTGATGCGATTGAGGCAGCGAAGCGGTGAGGGGTGGCCTTACTCTTGAACTTGTAACGGCAGGGCGCTGTCCTCGCCTCCCCTCCGAGAACCTGGCGCCATCCGAGTTAAAGAACGCACCTCGAGCTCTTGCCAACCCTATCATCGATGGTAGAACAGCTCAAATCCTCTCACTCTGCGTGGGCCATAAACTGGAGGCACAGGAGGACTTGGAATTGTCCCAATCTCGCACCTCAGCTACCAGATCGATGAAACGACGACTAACCATCCTCCTCGCAGTAACCGGGATCTGCCGGATTTTATCCGGGTGTGGGGAAATAGAGCAGGCTACGGGCACAGGTCCGAAAGGGTATCCCTACCAGATCACGACCACGGTGGGGATGATTTCCGACATAGTAAGGCAGGTGGCGGGTCAACATGCCGTGGTGGAGGGAGTCGTCGGGGAGGGTGTGGATCCGCACCTCTATGCGGCATCCATCAATGATGTGAAGGCGTTCTACGCTGCGGACGTGATCTTTTATAACGGACTGATGCTGGAGGGGAAAATGAGTGACGTTCTGGTACGGGTGGGGCGCAAGAAACCGGTCCATGCGGTGACAGAAGCCATCCGGCAAGAAACTGATGGAAGTAATCCACAAAGACGGCGAAGAGGTCTCCGCAAAATACTGGAACAGCGTAGGCGAAGAGGGGGAGACCGCTGAAGAGGCAGGTGACCAGTAGGTTTCGCCCGTCAGCCCCACATCAGGGTGCAGGAAACAGGGTGCGGTGCACGCCGCAGCCTGCAAAGGTGCAGGAGGCAGGGTGGGGGTGGTTTGGCTTTGCGCCCTGCGGTTTGCTGGTGCCGACGGTAGGGGGCAATAAAGAGATTCGTCCATTACCAGTAAATTGCTTTCTCAGGCCGGGGTTCTTGGAGGCTTAGGAGCCGGAAAAGGTGGGGATGCACATCATCGAGATGGTCGGCGCCGCTTCCCCTCCAGAAACCCTCCAAAAGATCGATTTGATGCTTGCGCGAGCGCCGTGAGCAGGGCGAGAATAAGGACAAATGAACAGGGAGTGCTGCTATATGAATGAGGGGGTCTCGCCGTTTCTTCCCCCTCCACTCCAGCCGACCTGCGGTGAGGGGCGGCAGAATTCTATTAAAAGGGATTAATGGCGATTGGATTATGAAAAACAACTCACAATTGATCATCGGGATTTCTAGCGTGGCGCTCATGGCGTTGCTGTCACCCAGTGCCCGCGCAACGACGACCATGTTTCAGGCCTCCGCGCAAGGGGAAGCCAGCCTGATCCACCAATATAGCTTCGATGGCGTAAGCAATGCGGATCGTCGGGCGGATCAAATGGGAACTATCGATCTCACTGAGCAAGCTTTTGGATCCGGCACGACCGCCGACCTCGGTTACGGACTGGCCGGGTGGGATGGAACTTCCCAAGCTTTCTCGTCCTTCCGGCAAATCCCAGGCGCCGACTCTGCGGGAGGTGCCCAACTGAGAGCTCCAGGGGTGACCTTCGGGAATACTTTTTCGTATGAGGCCATCATCAGCCCGGGTCAAGCAGGTCTCGGCGGCGGCGCCTTCGACCTCGGATACGTCCTGGCCACCCGGGTCGGTAGTGAGCGTGGATATTTTCTGGTGCAGGGCGACGGCAACCTGCCATCTCCCACCCACCCGTTCAGCAGTACGCTTGGCAATGGCTACAACGTTGCCAACACGAACATCATTACCGGCGCNCTGACAGCGGGGGACTGGTATTACGTGGCGGGCTCGTACACGCGCAACGGGTCGGCGAATGTCACTTGGACCAATTATGTCGCCAATCTCACCGCGGGCGAAACCGTGCTCAACGCGGCCGGCCCCTTCACCAACACTGGGGTCTACCCAACGGGTGCTCAAAACGTCGGGATCGGCGGCCGCTGGGATAATGGCGAGTCCTTCCCTGGATTGTTCGACGAAGTGAACCTCTACAGCGGGGCTCTGAGCGAGGCGTCATTCCAGGCGAACTTGGATCAGTTGTTGATCCCCGAGCCGACGGCACCTGCCCTGCTGGCCCTCGCGCTAATTCCCATTTTGGGCCGGCGTCGCTGCAGTGCTTCTTAGACTTCGGCCGACGATCTGGATTGTTTTTCGGGCTGCATGCCCCCCGCGATGTGATTGATGCGGGCTAGGACATGTATGTATCACGGTGCAGGAACCAGGGTGCGGTGCACGCGGTAAGCTGAAAGGGTGTCCCGATCACTCCGGCTAGGGGTTGTAGCATGGGAGCTCGTGTAAGGCTCGGTGGCTGTGTGCTGCGGAATAAAACAGTAACCACGGGCCGAATGACCGACCTTGCGTGCAGGCCACAGGCCTCCCAACTCTCTCAAGCTAAAAAACATACCGGGAACAGGACTCGAACCTGCACGTCCAGGGGACACCTGATCCCTAAATCCATTCAGTTCAAGTTGGGTAAGGATCAAGAAAATTCTTGCCATTTCGACGGGAGGTTAAATACTTGATCGCTTGGCACCTGCCGGGATTGAACAGAAACCTAAGAACAAAGGAGCTTACCCATGCGACGTTTACATAGTGCCCTCGCCATCGCCATTGCGATGGCCGTTAGTCCTGCTGCTGTACAGGCAGCTCTTTATTCCGACAATTTTGATACCTACGTGGCTGGCTCGAACATTCAGGGCCAAGGGGATTTTATCTACTGGGACAATTCCGAAGACCTGAATAGCCATGGGTTGGTCAGTGACGCGTTCGCGTTCAGCGGGTCCAATTCGTTGATGCTCGGTGGTCATGGCGGAGCCCATTACACTGATCCGGTGTGGCAATTTGCCGATGCCAATACGGGTGTCTCGCCAGTCAGTTCCGGACAATGGACGCAGAGCGCCATGGTCTACATTCCCGGTGATTCCAACACTAATTATGTGGATTTCAACTACATGAGCAGCCATCCGGCTCCTCTTACGTGGAGCGGAAATCCGCGTTTTCAAATGGCCAACGATGTAGTCACGGGGCCGAATGGCGGCTCAATGCCGATGGCTGGACTACGGGATAGGTGGTTCGAGGTAGTCCTTGAATTGGATCTCGATGCAGGGCAAGGCGAGATTTTCGTCGATGGCGCTCTTCTGAGCACCTATGACTGGAATGCCGCCAACGGCAATGAATTTGACGGCATCGACTATTGGGCTCCTGCTGATTCGAGTGCCCTCTATGTTGACGACATCAGTTTGACCGCCGTTCCCGAACCGTCGGCGATGGTGTTGTCGGTCCTGGCGTGCATGGGCTTGATGTTGCGACGTAAGCGAAGTGCATAGCATGCAGTGAACGGCCCAACCCAGGTTTTCAACTGGCAGGTCATTCAGGAATTATTGCTAGTGCTGCGTAAGGCTTTGCACCCCCACACCTGCCCCGCCTCCTGAAGCTCCATGAATTCAGGGCTGGAAAAGGAAATTCCTAGGAGCCTGTCGGAGTTAGCGCAAGTTTCGCGGTGGACCCGGCGGCCAGGCGGAGGAAGCACCGCAGGCTCGTGTGGATGATTTTACCGAACCATCCGCCCACCGGTGAGATTCGCAGGGGAGTCCGGTCCGCCGGCGGCGTTTTCCATCATGGCAACCGCCCCGGGTATGGGAAAGACTCAGTCACTCACCAGGACATCATCAATCGACAGGCCGCTGAAGCTGTCCGGGGTATCATCGCTGGTGAAATTCCACTCGATCAGAACAGTCTCTCCGATCGCCTCCGGCACGATCGAGACCCGAATGGTCGTCCAATCGTTATCGAAGGCATCCATGCCGATCGGCACCTCCGCTCCCAACTGCACCAGGTCGGACGCTCTCAGGAAACGGACCACCGCCGCATCACCAAAGCCGTCCGCGTCGCGATAGGCCTCGAAGGACAACCCGGCCTCCGGGACCCCGCTCAAATCGATGGCCGGTGAACGGAGGGAGATATCGGAATCCGGACCGTAATCACCCAGGTTGGTGGACCAGGCATTGGCCGAACCGGCAGCGCCTGCCAGAGGCCCGGTAGTCCCGGCAGGGGTTCCCAGTTCCCAATCTGTATTGGCATTTTCATCATTGACCAGTGTCGTCCAGCCGACCGCGCCCCCCTCAAAGTCGGTGGAATACACTACCACCGGCGGAGGCTGGAATTCCTCGATCACGAAGTAGCGTTCGGGGTCTGCCGGACGGGCAATGGTGAGGGTGTTTTCCGGCGGGGTGGCCCCGAGGNCTCCATTTCCGTCGAAAACCGGCCAGGTGGCAGGATCTGTCGAGAGACCGGTCTCGCTGCGCAGGTTGTATTTTTGCCCGTCGCGGCTGTCCCAGGTGAAGACTAGGTCGTCGGCAATTCCCGTGATCGTTAAGGAAGAGGCTTCCCTTGGGTCAAAGATGGTGGAGGCCATCCTGAAGTCGTCATAGTAGAGCGGTGACGCACCTGCAGGGGTCCACGGGTCGAGGCCCACCACTGCACTATCCCAGGCNTCAGGAAACGAACCGCTCTTGGCCAATTCGCCGTTGTAAAAGATGTCGTAGGTCCGCGCGTCAAGATCGAAAACTGTATGCATGGGAACCCACTGATCCCTGATGATAGGCAGGGCGCCATTAACCATCCCGGTTTCCATGTTCAGAGTGAATGGACCGAACCACTGGGTATTCGGGGCGCCTTGGAAGCCGGTATGACGCGCCAGGAAACCGATGTCCGAACTCTTCGAATTGGAGGTCCCTGGAACGTAGGTCATCACGTCGAGGTACCAGGTTCCGGAGGTAGCGCCGCTGAACTGCGGCACGAGGTCGACCATGGCGGGGCCGCCCATCACCAGCGAATGGGGCGCGCTCGCGGCTTGCGCATCGGTAACCGTCGTATCCTCGATCCCTGTCTGATGCCAACCGACCCAAGCCCCCTGTGAAAGGATCTTACTTCCGTTGAGATAGCTGTCGAAGTTTTCCGACCACGCGCCGTAGGCTCCGCTGGCCGCCATGGCGAGAATCGCCACCGCTCCAAAACGGCCTCTGCCCGGATTTGGGGCTCCAAGGCCATTCCTCGTCTCAGTTAGGATGCTGGGTTTCATGGCACCACCCCTATCATCCCAGGCGCAGGGGGCCAGATCAGATTTGCCTACGCGACTGTCATGCTGACCGATGAGTCAGTGCTGGCCGTATATTCGGTGCACTTGAAGTCGGACTCAGGCGGGATTGAGGAGACCACACCGAAGCGCGAGGAGAGTGCGTGGCAGCTCANCGCCCACTGTAATGGGCTTAAGGAACGCTTCGAGAAGGAGGGTAAGACCTTCTGTGCAGTCATCGGCGGGGATTTCAACAGCGATCCTACCAGTGAGAAGTGGGCCGAAGACGACACCCTGCGCATGATTCAGGGTGCGGGGTTCAGGTGGACGGGGCAGGGGTAGCTCGTGAAGAGTTGATCAGTTGGCTAACCGACGGTCGCTACCCCGATGCCGTGTTGGTTCGAATCCAACCGCAGGAGCCACTTTAAATCCCGCAACCTTAACGGGTTGGGGGATTTCACTTTGCGGGCTGAACGCCTATGATCACATGCAGTGATCACATTAATGGTCGCTCAAGCCGACCGGTTCATTCAGCCCTTCTCTGGAAGTGCTTCCCAACGCCCCCCTTGCTGATTGCTCCATCTGCCCCCGCACACCCCACCGGTGGGGGTGGCACTTTTTGTGTGCGCTTGGGTATGTATGTATCACCCCGCGTGAAAATTCTTGGGAGGGGTGGGGGAGCCCCCCATCCCAGTGCAGGAACCAGGGTGCGGTGCACGTGGTAGCCTGCAAAGGTGCAGCAAGCAGGGTGCGGTGCACGGGTTAAGGGTGCAAAGGTGCAGGGTCCTACAATCAGGCTCCCACTTTGTAATCGTGTGTCGGGATTCGGGAACTAGGATTGATGAATCGTGAAGAAGCTACTGTCACTGCTGAGCATGGTCATGATGCTGGCCGTCGCCACAAATCTCCGGGCAGCGAAGCGGCCAAACATCATCGTCTTCCTGGTGGATGACTACGACAAGTATGAAGCCAGCGTGTATGGAGGCAAGGTGCTCACCCCCAACCTTGAGCGTCTGGCACAAGAGGGCATCACCTTCAACAACGCGCACGTGACCAGCACGGTGTGCACTCCCTCCCGCTACACTTTTTTAACCGGTCGATACGCGGGCTCCTCCTACTATCCAGAATACCTCGAGTTGTTCCCGCCGGGTCAGCAGGCGCTGCCGGCCTTCAATGTCGGCCTGGAACCGGACAACATGAATGTCGGGGCGGTGTTGGCGAAAAACGGCTACGCGGCCGGATTTGTCGGAAAATTCCACGTCGGCCCATCGCTCAGCGACCCGAATTTTCGCAGGAAATACGGGCTGCATGATGTGCAAAAGAACGCCCCCTTCACCGAAGGGCTCAATCGGCAGCAGTTTGAAAATGAGAAACAATTCCGCCGGGCAGTAAGGGATTACGGCTTCACGTGGGCAAAGAACATCTACTGGGACAACACAAAGGCACCCTTCCAGAGCCACAATCCGGAATGGACTACCGCGGCGGCTGTGGAGTTCATCGAGGAACATAAGGCGCAGCCGTTTTACCTGCACTACTGCACCACGCTGCTGCACGGATCCAATGGCGCGTGGCACAAGTCGCTCTCCCGCCCGAAGGTCACCGGAGAGGGGATCATTAGGGAGAACCTGGATGCCATGCCTGCGCGCGCATCCGTGATGGAACGCATCGAGAAGGCGGGACTCAGCTCCAATGAAGCGGGTTACCTGTGGATGGACGATTCCCTCGGAGTGCTGCTCGACAAGTTGGATGAACTCAATCTCAGTGACAACACCGTAGTGCTGTTTATCGCTGACCATGGATCAGGAAACAAGGGCTCGCTTTACAAGGCCAAGGGCACGGAGGTGCCGTGTATCATGCGCTGGCCGAAGGGCATGAAGGCAGGGATACGTAGTGATGAACTCATCCAGAACACCGACTTTGTGCCGACCTGGCTTGAATTGGCACAAGCCGCCCTCCCCGCCGCTTACAGGGTTGACGGGGTAAGCCTGAAGCCGCTTTTCCGCAAACCGAATTCTCCCGTGCGCAAATATGTCTACAGCGAGATCGGTGCGGCGCGGTCCATCAAGACCAGGGACTACAGTTACATCACGCTGCGATACACAAAGGACCAGGTGAGTGGTGTGCGTGACAACAGCCGGCGCCATATGAAGTCAATGACCGGCCTGGGCGGCGGGGTCTCACGCTCCATCGTTACTCACCCCCATGCTTACAGCGATGACCAGCTCTATGACCTTAAAGCTGATCCCGGCGCGCAAAAAAACCTGGCCTCCCGACAGCGTCATTCCGACACCCTCAAGAAAATGCAGGAGTTGCTGGCGGGGGAACTTGGAAAATTTTCCCGGCGCCCGTATGGGGAGATCCTTGCCGGTGGGAACTCGATCGCCGGCGGTAGCTACGCTGACGTTTTCGAGACACTGCGCAAGGCTGCCAGTGACAAGAAAAAGAAGAAGTAAGCTCGGACGAAAATGAAACCAGCCCCCATCACGGTGCAGCAACCAAGTGGCGGGACACGCGGGAGACGGCAAAGGTGCAGGAAGCAGGGTGCGGTGCACGGGGTAGCCTGCAAAGGTGCAAGGTCCTGCAATCAGGCTCCCACTTTGTAATCGAGTATCGGGGTTCAGGAGCTATGATTCAGGAGCTCCCAATGAATCAGCAGACCTTCCTGGACCGAGCGATCACCTCCGAATTTGCGGAGCTTTTCGATCACATCGCCGGATGCTCGTTTTTTGTCAAAAATGCGGATGGTGAGATAATGAAGGCGAACCGGGCCTTTTATGAGCGATTCGGCTACACCTCGGAGAGCGAGATCATCGGCAAGACGGATGTCGAGTTGTTCCCCGCGGGGCTGGCCGACCATTTCCGGCGCGACGACTTGCGGGTGATGGAGAGCGACGAACCGCTGCTGGGGATCATCGAGCTGTTCTTCAACCGTCAGGGCTTGCCGGATTGGTACCTGACCAACAAGATGCCCGTGCACGGTGCCGGCGGCGGGGTCATCGGGGTGATGGGCACGGTGCGCAGTTACGCGGGGCAGGCGATGGCCATCCAACCGTTCGTGCAGATCGAGTCGGCGGTGGAGCACATCCGCAACAACTTCCGCGAGAAGATCTCGGTGAATAGGCTGGCGCAGCGGGCCGGTCTCTCACGGCGCCAGTTAGACCGCAAATTCCAGGAGGCCTTCGGTATCTCGCCACAGCAGTTCATCATCAAGACGCGCGTGCAGGCGGCCTGTGAGGCACTAGCGGATGCGCAGGTCCCTATCGTCGACGTGGCCTTCCAACACGGCTTCTGCGATCAGAGTTCCTTCACTAAGCACTTCCATCGCCACATGGGGGTGACGCCGTTGCAATTCCGCAGACAAATTTGGCAGAGTCCGTAGCGGCGGGGAGGCGCAGAGGGGGCGGGCTGTAAAAATAAGCGGCCCCCGAAACGAGTCCGGGGGCCGCGGCTGGTTGATTTTGTCAGAATGATCGGGCCGCCGATCGTCCCGTTGTCGATGAGCGCCTGTAGGTAGTAGCCCAGACTGGGCAACCGAAGCTCGCCGCCGGTGATGGTGAGGAGGGCAACTTTCCAAGAATTGGCCGGAATCGCCTAAAAAATGTCCTAATGACTCTATCGGGTTCCAAGGACGCTAACTAATTTGCAAAAAATAAAAGGTGGGAAAAACCACCGGATATCCTCCACAGCGTCCTCAGGGACACCCCGTGAACAGCAAATTCTAGGAAATCAACTCCCGGTTCACGCCAAACCAAACCCAAATCATGAAAAAACGAAACCTTACATTACTAACAGCGATCGCGGCAGCGGCCGCATTTGCATCGACCGCACAGGCGGCGGTTATTACCACCCCCGGGGATGGCTATGCGGGCCCGTACCGTATCGCCTTTCAAACGAACGGGTCGCAAGTAGCGCCTCATTCTAAACCCATGGCGGATTACAACACATTCGTCACCACTGAGGCCGGTTTAATACCGGAGCTGGCAGCCCTCAGCACTACATGGACAGCCATTGGCTCAACCACGATCGTCGATGCGCGGGACAACACCGGCACCAACCCCGGGGTCGAAACGGGCGTCCCGATATACACGACGACCGGTCTGAGGATAGCGGATGATAATGCCGACTTATGGGACGGTACCATTGCTAATCCCATCTTTTTCGGCGACGGCACAACCACTGTTGGGCAGGGGTTTGGTGGCCGAGCTTACACGGGAACTGCTACCGACGGAACGGCCCATACTTCCGGTGATGGGCGCCCGTTAAGCTCAGGTCCCGGCCAAAATATTCGCATGGCTCGAGGCGGGTACACTGATAGTGGTTGGATTGGCGCTGCATCCTTTAATGACACTGACAGCAGAGGGCTGAAGATGTTGGCCATATCCGGCGTGATCAACCCGATCCCCGAGCCGTCTTCGATGAGCCTCTTGGCTCTTAGCGGACTGGCTCTGCTGCGCCGCCGCCGCGCATAAGCGATCGGCCTGCCTGCCGGCAGGCAGGCTTCAGACCGACAGACAGAAGATTTAAGCCGCCCCGGATGCGTTCCGGGGCGGGTTTTATCATCTTTTAGCAAATTCTTAAGCAAATTCCTGGCAATTCAACTCCCAGCTCACGCCGAAACAAAACAAAACCGGAAAACGGAATCATGAAAAAACGACACATGACATTGCTAACAGCGTTCGCTGCAGCGGCCGCATTTGCATCGACCGCACAGGCGGCGCCCATTGTCGCCCCCACGGATGGCTATATGGGCCCGTACCGTCTCGCCTTTCAAACGAACGGGTCGACACTAGCGACTCTTGCTCAAATGTCGGATTACAACACATTCGTCACCACTGAGGCCGGTTTAATAACGGAGCTGGCAGCCCTCGGCACCACATGGACTGCCATTGGCTCAACCAAGACCCAGGGGGGGATAAACCCCACGCCTGTCGATGCGAGGGACAACACCAACACCAACCCCACGGTCGAAACGGGCGTCCCGATATACACGACGACCGGTCTGAGGATAGCGGATGATAATGCCGACCTGTGGGACGGTAGCATTCAAAATCCCATCTTTTACGGCGACGGCACAGACCCTCTCCTCGCACACCAATTTGCTGCGAGAGCATTCACGGGCACTGCATCCGACGGAACAGCCTACACTGTAGGAGATGGAGACTCGTTAAGCTCAGGTGATGGAACCAATCAAGTCAATATTCGCATGGCTCGAGGCGGGAACACTGATGGTTGTTGGGTTGGGTGCGCATCCTTTAGTGACTATGACCCCAGAGGTCTGAAAATGTTGGCCATATCCGGCGTGATCGGCAGCGGCACCACGGCCGACCCGGATTTTGCCATCACCTCGATCAGTTATGACCAGGCAAGTGAACAAATAACCCTCACTTGGACATCAAGCCCCAACAGGACCTATGCGGTGTTCTTCTCTGAGGACCTAAATTTTGGTGCCGACGTTGCTGACAGCGTGGTTTCCGCCGGTGACACCACGAGCCTGACCTTTTCCAACCCGGCGCCGGGTGCGCGGCAAGTCTTCTTCAGGATATCGGAAAACGGGCCCTAGTCCTTCACACAGTGGAACCAATTGCTTTGGCACCGACCTCGATACCAGCTACGCAGATTCGACCGGGGTTTTCCTGCGCTCGCCCTCTATCAATCTCACCACCGCGGCGGGAGCCACCTTGACCTTCTGGCGCTTCTACGA
>PBTB01000002.1 GCA_002726945.1 Deltaproteobacteria bacterium
ACTCTGGCTGTACCGTATCGGTAGAAACTTTTGCGGTATAAAGGTCAGTCGGTGTTTCCAGCACGATGTCCGTAAACGTCCCTCCGATATCAGCAGCTAAGCGAATAGAAGTCTGATTTTTCATATTTACTCTTTCTTTTTGTTCAGAATAGATGAAGCGACATCATTATGGTTATGGTGATTCCATGACTTAATTTGAAAATCAACTTTTTCAGGTTCTTGGAACAATTTATTTGTATCTTCAAAACGACCTTTCTTTATTGTATTCATCCAAATAACTATATCCGCACTAAAACTGGTTCTTGCCTCCTTTGTTGGACAAATAAAATCACACACTACAAATCGACCCTTGCTTTTCTCGAAATCAGCAAAGGTTCTCATTCTATCTGCCTGCCTAACCCTTCCCTTTTCTGAGAAATCCCAGTCATTTGCCAATTTCCTTACTGTATCTGCATTATACCAAGCGGCTTTTAGTAAAGGTACTAATCGCCTGGTGTTTGCAACGGTCTGTTTTTCGGACCCGCCCTCATTCAGTTCGTGCCTGATCTGCTTTGGGGGTGGGCCAGTCGCAGGCCAACGGGTGTGGGTTTCCAGCCCACCACGCTGGGTTTCGAGTGACAGCTTCCGGACAAAAAACCTCACAAGCTGCGAGGTCCCGGAGTTCAGCATCAACTGGGTGGACGCTCCACCCAGCACTCCAGAAGCCCCGGGTCCAAGGGGGTCTTACAGCGTTGGGAAGCAGGTCAGGCCGACAAGAACAACCTCAACGTTGCGAGGCCTATCAGGGGGATCAAGGGGAGGAGCGTGGTCTGCGGGCTGGATTGGGATCGACCTCTCAGCAAAACGTTTCCCCTGGAGTGAAACAAAGGCTCTCGGTCTCTCCAACAACAACCCATGCATCCCCCTCCCTAACTGATATGGATGTTTTTTGCTGACGTTCTTGCCGATCTTGCGCTACGATTATTTTTCATGGAAATGGTGACCTCTCAAAATATTGACTCAGGTGTTAACTGTTTGAGTATATTTGCATTTCCATGTTTGATTGTCATCTAATTGCAGGATTTAGGGATAATTTTTTCCAGTGACCTCATCAAGAGTTGACAAAATCCAACCTGTAGGGTTTTGACAACCCCCCCTGATTTCACGTATCATCAAACGCACCGCCCGCGCTCCGGATTCAGGGACGAACCGGGAGCCGCACAGACGGACAGACAGACAGGGAACGTCATGGCAATCACGCAGGAAATCGTGTATGACGAGAGCAAGATCGTCACGCTTTCATCGCTGGAACACATCCGCCTTCGTCCGGGCATGTACATCGGACGGCTCGGCAACGGCTCGCATCCCAACGACGGTATCTACATCCTCCTCAAGGAAGTCATTGACAACTCGATTGATGAGTTCATCATGGGACACGGACGCCGCATCGAAATCCACATTGATGGCGGCGAGGTCTTCGTCCGGGATTACGGACGCGGCATTCCGCAAGGCAAGCTGGTCGATTGTGTCTCGGTGATCAACACCGGGGCGAAGTACAACGATGAGGTTTTCCAGTTCAGCGTTGGCCTCAACGGGGTGGGAACGAAGGCGGTCAACGCACTCTCGGAAGCATTCGAGATTGCCTCTTTCCGCGAGGGCAAATCCGTGCGGGCGCTTTTTGGCCAAGGCGAGTTGATCAACGCGGGTAAGCCAGAGTCCTCTGCGGAGAAACCTGGCACTTTTGTGCGCTTTGTACCGGATCCGCAGCTTTTCCCAAAGTACGCCTATGACCTCGCGGTGGTACGCCGCAGGCTCTGGAACTACGCCTATCTCAACCGCAGCCTCACGCTCACGCTCAACGGCGAGCGCTTCAAGTCTGAGAACGGACTGCTCGACCTGCTCAAGGAGGAGGTTCAGGAGGACAACCTCTACGATCCCATCCACGCCAGTGCGAAACATGTGGAATTTTCCTTCACCCACACCGACCGCTACGGCGAGGAGCATTTCAGCTACGTCAACGGCCACTACACCAACGACGGCGGTAGCCACCTGAGCGCGTTCCGGGAGGGGGTCTTGAAGGGTGTCAACCAGTTCTTCAAGACCAGCTTCGAGGGGCCGGACGTGCGGGACGGCCTCGTGGGTGCAGTCGCCGTGAAAATCAAGGAACCGGTCTTCGAGTCGCAGACCAAGAACAAGCTGGGCAACTCGGATTTGCGCTCATGGCTGATGCCGCTTGTGCGAGACACGCTGGTGGACTTCCTCTACAAAAACCCGGAAACCGCCGAGGCGCTACGTCAAAAAGTGCAGTCGAACGAGCGCATCCGCAAGGAGTTGAGCAAGGTCAAGAAAGCCGCCCGTGAGAACGCCCGTAAAACCGCGCTCACGGTGCCCAACCTCAAGGACTGCAAAGTCCACCTTGGCGACAAGTCCGAGCGTGGGGAGGAGAGTATGGTCTTCCTCACCGAGGGGGTTTCGGCGGGAGGCAGCATGATCAGCAGTCGGGACGTGAAAACGCAGGCGATCTTCTGTCTCAAGGGCAAGCCGCTCAACACTTGGGGACAGGGCATGGACGTGCTCTACAAGAACCAGGAACTCTACAACATCATGAAGGCGCTCGGCATTGAGGATTCGATTGATGGACTGCGCTACAACCGGGTCATCCTCGCCACCGACGCCGACGTGGACGGCCTCCACATCCGCAACCTGCTGCTCACCTTCTTCCTCACCTACTACGAAGGACTCGTGCAGCGCGGGCACATCCACATCCTCGAAACCCCGCTCTTCCGGGTCCGGAACCAAAAGGAGACGCGCTACTGCTACAACGAGGAAGAAAAACAGGAGGCGCAAGCCGCGTTGAAATCCGGGCGTTTTCTGGAAATGACGCGCTTCAAGGGGTTGGGAGAGATTTCTCCCAAGGAGTTCGGGCAGTTCATTGGCGAGGACATGCGGGCCGTCCCCGTTGGAGTGGAGCACATGCATGAGATCCGGGGGCTGCTGGAGTTCTACATGGGGCCGAACACCTCCGAGCGCCGCCAGTACATCATGGGGCATCTTGTCTGATGATCGAACTGGTCCCCCTCTGGGAAGGCCCGTGGTGGTCGGACCTGCTTGGGCTGTTCGGCTTGGGCGGGGTGATGATGCTCCCTCTCGGTATCTGTTCGGTGCTGACCCTCACGGTCATCTTTGATCGGCTGTGGTTCCTGCGTTCCGGACGGCTGCTGCCCGGCAAAGCGCTCCGGGTCGTACGTGAGCAAGCGGAGGAAAATCCGGGACGGCCTTCAAAGCTCGCACCGGAAAACAAGCATCCGGTGGGGCGCATCTTGCGGCACGGACTGGACTTGTTGCCAACCACGTCAGGACACCTTCAGGAAGCGTTGCGGGATCAGGCGCATCGGGAGCGGCACACGCTGGAACGCGGACTGACCACTCTGGAAGTGATCGCCGGAATCGCCCCGCTTTTAGGACTGCTTGGAACCGCGCTGGGCATGATCGAGGTCTTCCAGAACCTGGCGCTTGCAGGTCCGGGACGCAACGAGGCGCTGAGCCGGGGGATTTCCGAGGCGCTGCTTACAACCGTTCTTGGACTGGGAATCGGCATTCCGGCCCTCGTGGCCCACTCGCTTTTTGCACGAAAGATTGAGGCACTCAGCCTGCGGATTGAAGAGGAGGTGCAGTTCGTCTATGATTGCTTGCAGCGTAACAGGGCGAAGCCGACGACGAAGCGGGACGGATGAGACTCTTTGAGCCGAGAACCCGCCGACCGAGGATTGTCCTGACTCCGCTCATCGACATCCTTTTTCTGCTCATCATTTTCTTCGTGGTCTCCTCGCGGCTCGCAGACGAGTCCGGACTCACGCTCCGCCTGCCTGAAAGCGGGCAGTCGCAATCCTTGGAGCGCACTCCGGTGTTGGTGCAGGTCGGGGCGGACGAGACCGTGCAGATCGATGGACTGCCCGTGCAGCCAGAGCGATTGGGGGACGCCCTGCGAGAGTTGCGGGCCTCCGAACCCGTGGACTTGCTGGTGCTGCAAGTGGACCACCGCGTTTCGCACGGGCGGGTGGTGCAGCTCATGGACACCGCCAAGGCGGCGGGTTTTTTGCGGGTGGCCTTCGGCACACAACCTGCACCTCTGGCTGAAGAGTTTTGACCTGCTTTTTGGAATCGTTATGGCAGATTTGCAATCCCTCGTGGGTGGCAGCGAGGATGATGTTTACCACAACCACAAATTCGTTGAGGACGTTCCCATGCTCATGAGCGTGGAGATCGGGCGCACCGAGATGAACCTCAAGGACATCCTTAACCTCAAGAAGGGATCGGTCGTCGAGTTCCCCAAGGTGGTGGGCGAGCCGATGGACGTGGTGGTCTCCGAGCGCCTGATGGCACGCGGCGAGGTGGTGGTCGTGAATGAGAACTATGGAGTCCGTATCAGTGAAGTGACCCGCCCCGACGAGAAGATCGGCGAGCGCCGTGATTGAACTCCGTGCGGGCTGAGCGAGTCGCAGCCCGATTCCGTGTCCTGCGACATGCTCCGGAAGAGCGAGGACGACTCCTCAAAACGGGCCGTTCCAATCAGGCAATCTCCCAGACTGTCCGTTCCTGCATAAACCTTTCCAGCAAGTCCCGGTATTTTTCCTCCAATTCGTCCAGCACCTTGAATGACTGGTTCTTGACGAGCTTGAGTCCTCCGGAATCTGTCGTGGCGAACGAGGAGACGTGCCGCAGCACCCAACCCTCCGGGGTGGAATCCACAAAAAACACCTTGTCGGCTTCAGCGTCTGGCTGGTCAGCGTAACGGAAGCGCACCGCGATATGCCCGTGCTGCTCACCCGTCCAGTAGCACACCGTCCCCCATTGTGGATGAGAAATTTCGCCCCGCACCGCACTGGGCCAACTTTGCTGAAGGGCGTCCTCCAGATCAGTCATGTTCGTTTTTTGAATTGAGGAGGGCACCGGCGCAGTTTCGTGTGAGGGGGTCTCGCATCCGAAACGCTGCCCGATCCAGATAATAGTGTGCAAAACCGCTGGAGAGCGCCAACACGGTGGCGAATCCCAGCCACGGCTCGTGGGCCAGCCATGACGCCAACTCCGGCAGCACCGCCAGCGGCGAGACCTGTACGGAGACGGCCCCTTCGACGTCAAGAATGGGGGAGAGGATCACAGAAACCAGCACCAATCCTGCGAGCGTGAATCCGAGTTTTTTGCGGTTGAGACTCCGGTTGTTTGTGAACGCTTTTCCATCCCGTGCGGACATGGCGACGACCAAGCCCAGATTGACCAGCCAGTGCTGCATCGTCCACGCCATCAAAAAGACAATCGGATCCACCACGAACGCTGATGCCCCCAGCAAGCCCAAGCCTCCGAGATAAAGTTGGTTCGGCAAGCTACGGTTTCGGTTTCGCCCAAGCCCCCAGAAGGTACCGCCCGCAACGGCTAAGAATCCCACTGCGGTTCCTCCGTCAATGACTCCCGTTAAGAGTTCGCAGCCCAGCACCCCGGAGTCTTGCAGGAAGGAGGTGCCATGCAGGATTTCTGCAAAGGCAACCGCACCCACCACAAAGTAGCAGAAGCGTTGATCCCTGTACCCTGAGTCCTGAATTCCGGAGCGTGTTGGGCGCCGGTAAAGTTGCAGTAGCCCGTAGTGCTGCTTGGTATAGTGGTGCAGGCTGAGGGCGAAATCGAGCAGCAGCAAACCAAGCAACGCCTCGCCGCGCTGGAGCGGAAACAGACGCTCTGCATAGAATACGACCACCCCCACCAAAACAACAATCCACAACAGAGTGTTCCTCAAGCGAACTCCGTCCCGGCTGCGTAGCGGCGCGTAGACTGAGGTGCCGAACACCAGCCATGCGGAGGCAAAGCGATGGGCGATCCACACCGAAAAAAGCGCCAGCAGGTAGATTCCGGACCACACCGTGTGATCCAGCAGGACCGTCAACGGCACCAGCCAGAGCGCCGAGTGGAGCCAGAAGCCGTCCCACCCTGGACTCTGTACCCAAGGATTGGCGTTGTGAGCAAGGGAACTTTTGGAGCGGAAAGAGGAGAGCAAAAGGCGGACCACCGGTTTCATGCGTCAGGAACAGCTTCCTTGATGATAGCAAAGCTCCGGATCAGAAGGAAGGCTTCGGGGGAATCGCTGTGGTTTCAGGGGGAATCGTGTCTGGACTCCTGTTGGGTTCTGTGGCAAAATCACCAAATGATGGTCTTGTTGAATAGAGGCATCAACTTTGGGAAAAATTGGAGTCTCAGAACACCATGTATTGAAGGAACGAGGGTGTCGATGGTTTGATGAACCCTGAATTTGACTATATTTTGCATCCGGTGGACTTTTTATGAGTCCATCATAATACATTTCGGTACAGAGGAAACACCGATGATGACTTACACCTGCACCAAACGCTACTACAACCTGCCTTGTGCTCATCGCCAGCACAACCATCGGGGACATTGCTCAAAAATTCATGGCTACTCCCGCAGTTTTGAGTTCCACTGCGCGGCCCATGAGTTGGATGAAAATGGCTTTGTCTTTGATTTTGGCAACCTCAAAGACCTGTACGAGCATCTGGAGTACATGTGCGACCACACCCTGCTGATCAACGAGGAGGATCCCCACCTTGACCTCTTTCGGCAAATGAACGAGATGGAACTGTGCAAACTCCGGATTGTGAAAAACTGCGGGGCAGAAGGCATGGCCCGCTATTTCTTGGATTACGCCAATGAGTTGGTGCGCCGGAAATCGAGCGAACGCGTCTGGGTTTACCGAGTGACGATGTACGAGAATGACAAGAACTCCGCAACCGTCGAACTTTCCGGAGGGACCAATGCCTGACTCGCACAGGATGGAACCCGGACAGAGCGGGCAAGACGTGGAGCAGGTCGAGCGAGCCTTGGAACTGCTCATTCAGGGATTGGGGCTGGACCGTTCCGACCCGCACCTCAAGGACACCCCTCGACGTGCCGCCGAAGCGTGGGTGAAGGAACTGTGCGCAGGTTTGAACGGTCCGCAGTTTCGGCTCACGACCTTTCCCTCCGAGTCGGAATCCGATTCAGGCATGGTGGCGTTGCAGCAGATTCCCGTCAAGTCGCTCTGCGCCCACCACCTGCTGCCCATCCTTGGCTGGGCCACGGTTGCTTACGTCCCCAACGGGCAGTTGTGCGGACTCTCCAAGCTCTCGCGGGTGGTGGATCACTTCGCCCGCCGTCCCCAAGTGCAGGAGCGGCTCACCAATCAAATCGCTGATTTCCTGCAAACCGGGCTGCACCCCCAAGGAGTGGCGGTGCAGGTCAAGGCCTCCCACATGTGCATGGAACTCCGTGGGGTCAACCACACCGGATTGATGACCACCTCCACCCTGCGTGGTGTGTTTCGTGAGGACCCCACGCTGCGAGAAGAATTCATGCAACTCGCTAACAACGGCAAGTAGCGCAGGAATCAGAGTTACTTCAGAAGCTGTAGCCCAGCGAGGCGCTGATGGCGAGGCCGGTTCCGGAGGCGGTTCCGGCACTGGTGGGGTAGCTGGCAAACTGCAAAGTGGAGCGGGCAGAGGCGTAGAGCAAGTGTCCCTCGTATTCAAAGTACTGCCGGCCTTCCGCCCGCAAGCTCCAGCCGAGGCGGTCAATTGATGACACGCTGTTTCCGGACGTGGAGCGCAAATCCCCAGAACCCAACTCAAATCCGTAGCTGATCAGCATAGGCTGTTTGAAGGGCTGCGTGAGGTAATCCAGCCCCACAACGGTTTGGGACAGCGAGGCCCCGCTGCTGGAGAACTGCCGATAGTGCAGGGTGTACCTCAGGGGCGGGGATTTTGAATACGAGGACTCGACCGTGCCCTCCAGCCCCGTCATCGTGCCGCTTTTAACGCCCCCACCGCCAGAAAAGGTGGAGAAGCCCAAGCCGCCACTGGCCCCGTCAAAGTTGGCGAGTGGATTGAAGAACACCAGTACGCTGCCCAAGGTGAGCATCAGGTACATCATGCACTGCTCCGGAGCAGGAGGTGCATCAGCATCGGCTTACAAATCCTGGGCACAACGAAATCCCACTTCTGGCCAAGCGAGGTTGGGGCGGGTGTGTCCCCGGTGAAAGCCCACCGCCTCCATCGCACTGAAGGCCCACGAACTGCCCCGGATGACGCGCTCGAAGGAGGAGGAGGAGGAGTTGGAATAAGGGCGATATTCATCGGCGACGTACTCCCGGACGTTCCCGGCGAGGTGCCGGACGCCTTCGGGGGTCACGTCCCGGTTACGCGTAAACACGGAGGCCGCCTGCTTGGCTCCGGATTCCCGAGTCACGGCGAAGTTTGCTGAGAACACGTCTCCTTCCCACGGGTAGCGCCGACCCTTCGGTCCTCGGGCAGCCCGTTCCCATTCCTGTTCGGTGGGCAGGCGTTTGCCCAACGCTTGGCAGTAGAGCTTGGCGTCTTCCCAGCCAATGCCCACCACCGGATGGTCCTTCTGGGACTCCCCGAAGCTGCCGCCTTTCCATGTGACAGGTCGGCGGTGCTGCTTTTTCTCCACAAACTGGAGGTATTCCGTATTGGAGACTTCCTGCGCGTCAATCAGGAAGGGCTTGAGTCGCAGGGTACGCTCCGGAGCAGCGTTGCCATACAGGGGATCTCCGCTTCCCATCAGGAACACCCCGCCCGGAATGGCGACCTGCCCCTGTGAACGTTCCGGAGCCAAGCGTTGCTGAATCTTTTTCGTGAACGGATTGACCAAGTTTGCCGTGTTGTCCAGTGGTGGGCTGAACTTGATCAGGTCCGCCCAAACAATCACCCCAGTGAAGATGCTCATCATCTTCAGGGACGCAACGTAGCGGCCGTCCGGACGCGGTGTGATTTGGCCGTAAACAAAGGCGTCCACCCCGTACAACTCGCCCAGCCGCCGCGCTTGGGATTCGTCAATGAAGACGGACTGGTTGAGCTTTTGCTCATGAAAGATGAGTTTGAGGTTCTCTCGGTCAACGACTTGCAGCAAATCGTTTTTCGAAACCACGACTGTGAGCGCATCGATCACCTCTTCCGAATCCATGTCTGATGGGGTGCCAATGCTCCAAAAGCTGACCTTGCGGATTTTTTCGGCCCGCAACCCTTCGACATCCTTGCTGAGGGATTCGAGGAAGTTTCCGCTCAGGCTGTTGAGCAGGATGTAGTTGGGGCGTTGATCGTAGAGCGGAAAGCTGTCCGCCCAGACGATGGAAGAGGTCTGCACGTCAATCGCCTTCAGCATCAGGGAATCCGGATAGACGTTGCCGTACACGAACACCTGCACCCCAAGGATTTGCCCGAGTTCCTTGTACTCGTTGGGGGTGACGAATTCCGAAAGCTGGATGCGCTGCTCCTTGAGGATGAGCTTGAGCTTGGAGCGGTCGGTGACACGGAATCGTCGGCTACGGACGATTTTGACGTTGGTGTAGTCAATCAGTTCGTTGATGTTGAGTCTGGTTTGCTTGTCATGCGGACGAATCCTGGAAATCGCCAGTGCCTTGTATTGCGGCGGGATACGCTGCTGGATGGAGTTGGCAATGCGGCTGGCGAGGATTTCGTTGTCCACAAACCCCTGTTGCGCAAATGCAGGCAAACTCCAGCCCACGAGCAGGACGGTCCAGAGGGCTAACTTCAGCAGCAACTTCGTCAGGAGTCGCTGCAGACCAAAGTGCGGTATTGACATCAGTTCAGTTGGGTGAATTTCGGGCCTTCAGGGTTTCGTAGCACTTCCGGAGTTGTTGCCGTGAACGTTCCACCAGCGCCTCTGCCTCCCCGCGTTTGTAGCGGTCGTCCGGTTTCCATTTGCGCGTTTGCAACCGATAGGGCCGCAAGCCTTCCGGAACGTCTTCGGGTACACAGAACAGGGATTCCACCGCAGGTTGTTCAATCCACGATTCCCCCAAGTTCTGCTCCAGCGCGTAGAACCACTTGGCGAACTGTCGGATACGCTCTGCCTCAAAATAACCGATTGGCTTGAGCGATTCAATGAGATTACGAAGGGCCGTGTTTTGCACATAGCGGTCGTAGTCCACCACCAGTAGGCTTTCCGAGAGAAACAGGGGGGGGCCGTGCAGGACCAAGCCCTTGCGCTTGAGGGTGTTCCCGGACTGCACGATTTCGATGCCCACACTGCCACGCTCGCCGGACGTGACGGCCTCCTCGACATCTTCCACTGACACGATGTGCAGGCCCGGATAGGCCGCATGGACAATTCCAGTGTAGCGCCCCTTGACGTACACCCGCCGCCCGTGCTTGGAGAGCGTCTCGAAATCCACGGGGGAACGGCTGCGACCTCCGGGTTTGGAGATCAGAAAGAAGCCGACCATGTCCTGAATCTGCTCGTCAAGCTGTGCGTTGTGGCTGGTGAGCATTGCCGAACCCGCGATGCGGATGCCCGTTGGTTTCTCCAAGTGGTAGTTGTACATACCCCACTTGGTCACCAAAGTCGGGTTGCGCAGATAATACTGCGTCATGGAGAGCAGTTCGTCCAAGCCAACAATCGCAAAATCCACTTCGTCGAGCTTGATCAGGGACGAGCCGTTGTGTGGCTCCTCACCCTCCACCCGGAGACGGTGCTTGCCAACCTGCCACTCGTAGCCCAAAAAGCCGATGCGGTAGGGCCGATGCGCCCGCTTGCGGTCCACAAACACCGAAAAGCATGGAGGTGCATCGCGGGTGATGTTGCGGAAAGTTTCCAGCACGGCGGGCAAATCCGGGGTGCTGCTGCCTTTGCTGACATCGATGATCCGGACGATCTGTGCGATTTCCTCGGCATTCGCACCAAGCCCGACCAACCGGTGCAGGAAGTTCCGCAAGGTTCTCCCGGAGCGGGGGACCACGCAGGTCAGGTCAAAGTTGGGAGACATCAAAAGGTCGGTTTCCATGTGAAATCAGGAGTCAAAATCAATGCAACAGTTGTGCATCGTTTCTAGAATTGCAGATTCGCCTTGAGTCCCCTTGAGCCTCGGCGCAGTATTGCGAGTGAGTGCTTGCAACCACCTCTACCCAATGACTGTTCGGATGCCCCTCGTTTTGACGTTTTTCCTCATGTTGCTCCTGCCCGGAACTTCGTGGGGACTGGAAGCGTTCTCGCGCCCTCAGGGGCAGTCCGCCCATTTGGAGATGGGGAACTTCCAGATTTATCCTGCCAACCGCTTTGGCAACGCGCTTTATCTGGAGCAAACCCTGCTGAAGCGCTTTCCGGAACGGTCGGTTCGTGCCGCTCTCAACATCCGCGATGATCGCGGGGTGCTGGTGCTTGTCGAGGAGCAGGACGGAATGCGCAAGCTCGAACTGATCCGCAGTGCGGACGATCAGGAAGGACGGCTCCGCAAAGGGCGGGGCGAGTTTTACGAGTTTGCCGATTACAAGGCAGGAATCCAGCAGGTCTTCCGGGTTCAGACCGATCATATTGAACTACTCAGCCCCGGAGTCCGCACCGCCTCGGGACTCACCCTCAACGACACGCACGCCGTTTTCTACCATATCTCCGAATCCCAAGAGGTGGAAATCGCTGGTCAGGCCAAGCGCCGCTACACCTTCCGGCTGCACCTCGTCAAGCGCAACGCTCCGGGCAAGGTACTGCTCCCGAAATTGCGCATTCAGGATACCTCCGCCCGCCTGCGGCTGGGCTGGCGCGGTCCCTCGATCCTCACCGCCACCCTCAGCAACGGCGGCGTCCAAGAGTACGACCTTCGCGATTACGCCCCCGGTTTTTTCTGATCCAGTCACCCAACATGCCCCACCCCATCCGTTGCGTCCTGTATGACATGGACGGCCTCTTGCTGGATACCGAACGTTTTTACACAGTGGTCACGCAGGAAATCGCTGCCGAGTACGGCAAAACTTTCGATTGGACGCTCAAGTCCCGTATCATCGGGCGCAAGGCGCACGAGTCGGCGCGGATCATTGTGGAAACCCTTGAATTGCCCATCACGCCCGATGAATACCTGAAATCGCGCAACGGACGGCTCTGGGAGTTGTTTCCAGACACCCAGCCTCTGCCCGGTGCAACCCGGCTCACGCAGCACCTGCACGAGGCCGGAATCCCACAGGCCGTGGCGACGAGTTCAGGGCAGGAGCTTTACAACATCAAAACCGCCCACCTTCAACAGTGGTTCAACGCTTTCCAAACGGTCGTCAACGGTGATGACCCGGAAGTGAAGGAGGGCAAACCCGCACCGGACATTTTCCTTTTGGCCGCCAAACGTCTGGGATTCAACCCGTCCGAATGTCTCGTATTTGAGGACGCCCCCTCAGGAACCAAAGCAGCACGAACCGCCGGGATGGCGGTGGTAGTGGTTCCGGATCCCAACATGGATCGCAGCCTCTATGACCCGCTTCCTGATCAATTCCTCGATTCTCTGGAACAGTTTCTTCCGGAGCATTGGGGGCTTCCTGCCTTGACAAACTCCATTTGATCAGACCGGAAGCGTCCGCTGAAATCTGTAGATCTCGGTGCCGTGGTCGTCAAAAAAACGCACATCGAGTTCCGAACCTGCAAAGTGCAGCCAGACGTACCCGAAGCCCTCGTGCAGGAATTCGGCGGGGGCGGCATTGAGGTTGGCGGGGTGGATGGGGTTGCCGCCACCACCGGAGGTGATTTGGTCAATGCCTTGCCAGTGGACGTGTTCAAGCAAGTGGTTGTGTCCGGAACAGTAGAGGTCCGGAGCCGAGGCACGGATAAAGCGTTGCTCCAGCCAATTCATGCCCCGATGTCGTCCCTGCGTGACGAGGGCACGGTGCCCAAACACCAGTCGCCACGGACGGGTACGTGGGTGCTGGAGGGTCCACAGCGAGCAGATCGTGCAAGTGGTGTTGATGCCCAGCAACTCAACCGGCCCCGCACGGAAGGCGTAGTTGGCATCGGGCATGACCCAGCGCTCGCTGTGGTTGGTGTACTCGATTTGTGCCCGCCAGTTGCCCCGTAAGTCGTGATTGCCAAGAATCGCGTAAAACGGCAGATCGTGCGGGTAGATGTCCTCGAACTTGCTGCAAAACTGTGGATCCTGGATTCCGGAAACACCCTCTTGGATGAAGTTGTCTCCGAGCAGCAGCACCAAATCACCTCCGCGCTCGTCACAGGTTTTCGCACTTGCTTCCGCCACCCGACGCTGGTTGCCATCTCCGGACCCGGTGTCCCCCAGCAACAGGATGCGGATTTCATGAGCCTCCGGCTGAAGATCAAGCGGCTTGTGGATCGTGATTTGCGGAGAGCAGCACGCCTTGCGCTCCAGCAGGTCTTGAAAAACTCGCAGCCCAAACGAGGGTATTGCGATGGGAAAAATAGCTGAACTGGAGGCAGCACTCATGAAATGAGGGTGAATCTCTTTTTAGGTTTTATACCCCACTGCTTGCTGTGTTTTTCAGTGTTCCAGAACATGAGCAAAAGTTTTTTTCAAAAGCGTCACAGGAGCCCCGTTGCTCTGCGGCGGGGTATTTCGGACCTCCGCGCAGTCATTGAAAAATTGCGCAGAATCCAACAAGAATTCGAGCAGGGCACAGTGCAGCCCTCCGTTCTGAATCCAAGGCACCAATTTGATTCGATCACAGACCCCCTGTCTTTCACGAGGCATTCCCACTGTGCTTGAAATGTCCTACACGCTTGTGGAAGGAATCCACCCCTTCGCCCGCTCCACGGCTCGGCTCCATTCGGCAAGGCGGGGGTCTGCGGTGCTGCGTTCGAGTTTCGGGGTGAAGGTGCGGTCTTCCTGCCAGAGCGATTGAATCTGATCCTGATCCCGCCAGACACCGGTGGCGAGTCCGGCGAGGAACGCTGCGCCCAGCGCAGTGGTTTCGATCACTTGCGGGCGTGTGACTGGAAGCCCCAGCAGGTCCGCCTGAAACTGGCAGAGGAAATTGTTCGTTGCAGCACCGCCATCAACGCGCAGGGTGCTCAGGTGTCCGGTGTCGGAGGTCATGCTGCGCAGCACTTCTGTGGACTGGAAGGCGATGGCCTCCAAAGCCGCGCGGACCAAGTGGTTGCGGTTGGTGTCGCGGGTGAGGCCGACGATGGTTCCTCGTGCATACGGATCCCAATGCGGAGCGCCCAGCCCGACAAAGGCTGGGACAATGTAGACTCCTCCGGAATCGGGAATGGTGGTGGCCATTGCTTCAGTTTGTGCCGCATCCTCGAACAACTCCAAGCCGTCGCGTAGCCACTGGATCAAGGCTCCGGCGATGAAGACCGCGCCTTCGAGCGCGTAGGTCACAGTGTCCCCAAGCTGCCAGCCGATGGTGGTCAGCAATCCATGTTCGGAGTTGATCCGTTCGCTGCCCGTGTTGAGCATGAGGAAGCAGCCCGTGCCGTAGGTGTTCTTGCACATCCCCGGCTGGAAACACGCCTGCCCGAAAAGTGCGGCTTGCTGATCCCCGGCGATTCCGGCGATAGGAGCCGAGCCGCCGAACAGGCGGGAATCCACCTCGGCAATCACGCCGCTGGAGGGCTTCACCTCCGGGAGCGTTTCGCGGGGGATGCCGAAGCGGGCGAGGATTTCGTCATCCCAAGTGCAGGTGTCGATGTTGAAGACGAGTGTGCGGGAGGCGTTGCTGATGTCAATCGCATGAACGCGGCCTCCGGTCAGTTTCCAGACCAGCCAACTGTCCACGGTGCCGAAGCAGAGCTTTCCGGAATCCGCCAGTTTGCGGGCCTCCGGAGTGTTCTGGAGGATCCAGTGCATCTTGGTGCCGGAAAAATAGGGATCGGTCACCAGTCCGGTCTTGCATCGCAGTACCCGGTCAAAGCCCTCCTGCTTGAGTTCCTCGCAGAAGTCCGTTGTGCGACGGCACTGCCAGTTGATCGCCGGACCCAGTGCCTCGCCCGTCTCGTGGTTCCATGCAATGGTGGATTCGCGCTGGTTGGTGATGCCTACCGCCGCCACGTCTGCCATCGTCCGCCCCGCCTTGGCCAGTGCCTCGGTGATGGTCTGCTGCTGGCTGCTCCAGATTTCCTCCGGATGCTGCTCCACCCAACCGGATTGCGGATAGCGGCACTCCAGCGGCGCTCCCACACGGGCAACGATTTCGCCGGAATCCCGAAACAGGATCGTCCGGGAACTGGTGGTGCCCTGATCAAGAGCCATCACGATTTTCGACATGTGGGTTTCTTCAGTAAACACCTGCACGCAGGATATGGTAGATTTGTGCGATGCCCACGGGGCGGTTGTTGGAATCAGCGACCACAAGGCAGGTGATAGAATTGGTTTCCATGAGATGCAGCGCCTTCGCGGCCAACTCGTCCGGAGCAATGTGCCTGGGATTCGGAGACATGAACTGCGAGAGCGGCGTCTCCAGAAAATCCTGCTGACGCTCCACCANCCGCATCANNTCNCCGGTNGTGAACACNCCNGANATTTGCCCGNTGGNNTCNTGGGCGACNACGATGCCGAGATTTTTNCGGGANAGCGTGNGCATCGCCTCGCGCATCGGGAGCGTTTCCGGAACCAGCGGCAGNTGNTCGCCNGCCATCATCACNTCCTTGACNCGNANGGTNAGCTTNTTGCCNAGGCTNCCNCCCNGATGNAANACCGCNAAATCCTCTTNCTNGAATTTNCNTTTCTCCAAGAGGCACATGGCCAGCGCGTCNCCCAATGCCAACATCGNAGTGCTGCTGGCGGTGGGGGCGAGGTTGAGCGGACACGCCTCGCGGCTNACGGCAACNTTGAGATGCACATCGGCACTGCGGGCGAGGGCNGAATCCGGGTTGCCNGTGACGGCAATGAACGGGGTGCCGGTGGCCTGAAGGTGTCCGGACATCTGCACCAGCTCGNCAGTTTCCCCACTGTAGGAGAGGGCGATCACGGCATCCTGCTTGGTGATGATNCCAAGGTCGCCGTGGGCACTGTCGGCGGCGTGGAGGAACAATGCCGGAGTTCCGGTGCTGGTGAATGTGGCCGCGATTTTCTGACCGATCAGTCCACTTTTTCCGAGTCCTGCCACCACCACTTTTCCGGTACAGTCGTGCAGCAAAACGACCGCTTGCTCCAGTTCCGGACCCAGCCGTGCTACCAACTCTTCCAACCCNGCGATTTCTGTCCGGAGGGTGGCGCGGGCGCGCTCCAACATTGAGATCATGGGTGGTTTATTCCGGCAGAAACTCCGCATCCAGCACCTGCTCCAAGCTCCACGNACACTGCTCCGGAAACCGCGACAGTTTCAACCCGGTTTCCACAGAGGCCAGCTTGCGAGAGTGTTTGTAGGTGCGTTCAAACGCAGCCTGAACATNTCGAAGCAGGCTGGGGCTGTCCTCGATGAGTACAGTAACTCNTGTTCGGTGTTCAAAAATACTGAGTCGCCAACTCCGGCTNCTGCGCCTAGGTTGGAAACGGTACTTGAGCAGGTGATGAAGCACCACCACAAGGTTGCTAACTGTTGCGTGTTTTTGGCTGATCNCCATGTCCTCAACCTCTTCGAGCAAATTTGGAATGTCCAGTTGTTGCCAAGAACCTTCACGCAACAGCTTGGCTTGGTATTCGACCCAGAGGCAAAAGTCCTCGTTGTAGTCCGCTGGCTTGCCGGAAACCAGAGGNGACTCTGGTGAACGGAGNGGTGTGGGTTTCGGTGCTGTGACTTCCGCAGTGATCGGTTCCATGAGAGGCTCCGGATGGGGTTTAGCCGTAAAGGATGCCCTGCCTCTGGAAGTGCCGCATGGTGGCGGAGTCCCGGAGATCGCCGGACTTGAGGATGATGGCGTCGGTGTGGTGCGAACCTTTTTTGCTAGGAAGCGANCCGCCCACTGCGAGCCGATAGGGTGGGATCACCGGAACGAGGAAGGTCTCTTCGCCCACTGCGCATTCCAATGGAGGCACCGACTCGCCCGTGTCCTCGTCAAAGATACGCTTTCCGGAGGCCATCACGACGCCNCTGGCGACAATCGAACCCTCGCCAACAATGCCGCAAATCTCGCACATCGCGCCAATTTTGGCNTNGTCCTCGATGATGGAGGCGAGTCGCCCTGCCGGTTCGAGAATGCCTTCGATGCCGGAACCNCCCCCAAGCTTGACACCCTTGCCGACTTGGGCNCAGGAAGCAACGCGGACCCCGCCGTCAATCATGCAGCCGTAGCCTGTGACATGGGCGCCAATGTTGACGAACNCCAAGTTCATCACCACCGTCTGTGGGCCGATGTACGCTCCAGTGCGCACCATGCTGCCCGGTGCGTAACGCACCCCCTCGCGTTCAAACTGCTCGGCGGTGTAGTTTGCAGTTTTGAGGGGCACCTTGTCCCAATAGCCGCCGGCCATCATTTCGTTGGGGTGAGTGCCAAAATAGTTCAACACCCCGTCGATGGTGTAGGTCTGCGGCTCCCAGACCCCATTGATTTTTTCGGCGGCCCGGACCTTTCCTGCACTCAGNAGATCGATGAACGCATCGCATTCCTCTTGCGATGCCTTGCGCTGAGCGATGGATTCCAGCAGGTTGGCGCGAGAGGTTTCAACGGTTTCGATCCGCAAAGCTTCGTTGGATTTCAGGTTCAGCAAAAGCTCGATTTTCTGATGCCGNCCCGGATTTTGATGGGCGAGTTCAATGTACTCGCTGAAGATGCGCAGACCCTCCTTTGCCGCCGCAAAATCAATGCGTCCCTGCTGGTCCGCGATCTGCCGGAACACCCGCAATGGANCGCCCTTTCCGGGCAGGTTGGGCATGAGGGCAACCAGTTCGTCCTTGGGGTTGTAGAGCCGCAGCAGCACGGTTTGGTCGGCCTGCGGGACGGCTTGTAGATTCTCCTNGAAGGTGTTCATGGGGAACAGCGGGTTGGGGTTGCAAAGCTCAGATTAGTGATGCTCCAGCGGCGACTTNCCGATTGGAAAGACATTGAACCCCAGCTCGAAAAGTCGCTGGTGGTCAAGATGGTTGCGCCCGTCAAACAGAAAGGCAGGACGCTCCATGCGCTCAAGGATGCGCGAGAACTCAAGGTTGCGGTACTCCTGCCACTGCGTGACAAGCGCGATGGCATGTGCCCCGTCAGTGGCCTCATAAGCATCATCGCAGAAGGTGATGTCTCCGTCCAGATGCTTGAGGTCTGTGCGGGCGTTTTCCAATGCCTTGGGGTCATGGANGCGCACGATAGCCTTTTCGCGCAGAAGTCGTTCGCAAAGCGGAAACGCCGGGGAATCCCGCGTGTCTCCAGTGTCGGGTTTGAACGCGAAACCAAGGACGGCGATGCGCTTCCCGGNGAGGGTGTTGAACTGCGTGGCAAGGATTTTCCGGAAGAAACGTTCGGTCTGCCATTCGTTGATGCGCACCACGCTTTCCCAGTACNCCGCGACCTCCGGAAGTCCATAGTGTTCACAGAGGTAGGCGAGGTGCAGGATGTCCTTGCGGAAGCACGAACCGCCAAAGCCAATGCTGGCTTCAAGGAATTTTGGGCCAATCCGGGAGTCGGCTCCAATGGCACGGGAGATTTCAGAAATATCCGCCTCCGTACGTTCGCAAAGTGCAGAGATCGAATTGATCGAAGAAACCCGCTGCGCAAGCATTGCGTTGGCAATCAGCTTGGAGAGTTCGCTGCTCCAGACATTCGTGAGCAAAATGCGCTCGCGGGGCACCCAATGCGCGTAAAGGTCGGCCACCGTTTCTGCCGCCTTGCGTCCGGATGCGGTTTCCGTTCTGCCAATGAGGACGCGATCCGGATTAGCCAAGTCCACCATCGCCGTGCCCTCGGCGAGAAATTCTGGATTGGAAACCACCTCGAAGCGGGTTTCTGACGGACCCTGTTGGAGGATACGGGCCATCGCCTCGGCAGTGCGCACGGGCAGGGTGCTTTTTTCAACGACGACCACCTCCGGACGACGAGCGTGTTGCAAAATATCCCGTGCCGTTTTTTCCCAGAACTGGAGGTCTGCGGCTCGGCCTGCACCTTCTCCGAAAGTTTTGGTTGGCGTGTTGACGGAAACAAAGAGAATGTCCGCCTCGGCAATCGCTTTGGGAATATCGGTGCTGAAAAAGAGGTTGTGCCCGCGAGCCGCTTGCACGACCTCCAATAGTCCGGGTTCGTAGATCGGCAGGTCGTCCGAGTTCCAGCGGTCGATGCGGTCCGGATTGAGGTCCACCACCGTGACGGTGTGTTCCGGGCAGTGCTGGGCAATAGCGGCCATGGTCGGCCCGCCAACATAGCCTGCGCCAATGCAAGTGATGTTGGTCATTTCAAGTCATGTTTTTGTTAAATCGCGAAAAGCGATGGCGCGAGATCATCCGGAATGGCTTTGCCGAGCAGCACGAAGTTGGTGGCAGCAACGTGGCTCAGGTTGTTGTTGTGTTCCGGACTGTATGGTTTCAGGTGGTATGAACCATCGTACTTGGGATCATAGATGAGGAAGGGCACGGGGTTGAGGGAGTGCTTGGTGCTGGGTTCCCAAGCCTTCGTCTTTTTATTACGAACCCGCATCTCATCGGCGTTGCCGTGATCGGCGGTGATCACCATCACACCAGCTGCCGCATCCACCGCTTCAAGCAGTTTTCCCAAGACTTCATCCACGACCTCGACTGCTTGGGTCGCCGCTTCCAAGTTCCCGGAGTGGCCCACCATGTCCGGATTGGCGAAGTTGATCAAGCCATAATCGAATGTTCCGGAACGCACCCACTCCGTCCCCTTGGCTGCGATTTCACGGGCCTTCATCGCCGGTTTTTCCGCAAAGCTTTGCACCTGATCGGAGGGAATGAAGTGGTAGTGTTCCACTTTGGGATCCAGCGGTTCCTTGCGTCCGCCGTTGTAGAAGAAGGTGACATGGGCGAATTTTTGAGTCTCGGCCAGCCGGAACTGCTTGAGACCGAGTTCGAGGATGCGCCGACCAAAGGGATGTTCCACATGGGCGGTGCCGACAAGAAAATCCTCTGGAAAGGCATTGTCCTGATCGTACTGCGCCATGCCCGCGAACACCACACTTGGGCGCGGACTGCGGTCAAAGTGTGGGAAGTCGTCTTTGAGCAGAGCAGTGGTGAACTCAAGAGCGCGATCTGCCCGGAAGTTGGTGAGGATGACCGAGTGACCGTCCCCGATGGGGGCAACGGGTTGGCCGTTGCGGGTGATTATGAATCCGGGTAGGTCTTGATCGATCACATCCGGTTGGAGCTTACGGAAATGCTCGATGGCCCTTGCGATACTGGTGAACTGGTTTTCGCTCTGGCCCCGGACATGGAGGTTCCAGCCCGCCTCGACTTTCGCCCAATTTTGGTCGCGGTCCATCGTGACCTGCTCGCGTCCGCCTCCGCTGGCAAAAGCGTAATCAAGGTCGGGATTTTGTAGTTTGAGGTCGTTGAAGAGTTTTTCAAGTTGATCCGTGTAATCGGTCGCTGACTGCACGAAAACATCGCGTCCGTCCAACAGCGCGTGGACGTAGCAGCGCCGTACCCCGGAACGGAAGGCGTGTTCGATGAGGATACTGGTGTGGCCAATGTGACTGTGGATGTTGCCATCGGAAAGCAGGCCGATCAGGTGCAGGGGGACATCATGGACCACGCAGTTTTGGATGAGTTTCCCCAGCACTGGGTTCTCGAAAAAGGCTCCGGAGCGGATCAGGTTCTGGATCAGCGTCGGTCCTTGTTCTTTGATCTCGCCCGCCCCCATTGTCATGTGCCCAACCTCGGACCCGCCCAAGTCCTGCTCGTCCGGTAGGCCCACATACGGGCCGTGCGTCCAGAGTTGGGTGTAGGGGCAGGTTTTTACAAGTCGGGACCAGTTGGGCAGCGTGGCACGGTGGATCGCGTTGTAGTCGTCCTCATGCCCCACGCCCCAGCCGTCTAGCACGACATGGAGCAGCGGGCCACGGTCCCGGAACCGCTCGGTGAGGGAACGCAGCGTGGCCATGCCTATTCGACCCGGACGATTTCTTCTTGAGGAAGCCGCGCCTGCAAGTGCGAAAAGGCAGCGTCCAAGTACGATTCGCTGCGGGATTCCAGCGTGAGCCGCACCTTGTAATCCTTGTTCCAGAGCGCAGGGTAGGAACCGAGCATGAGTTCCGGGAAGGTGTCGAGCGTTTTGTTGAGCACATCTGCGATCTGCCCCTCGTTGGCGCTGAGATAGATTTGTCGGAGGTGAATCGGATCGGACTGGAAGCGTTCCTTGAGCAACGAAAAGCGGTTCTTGAGCAGTTCGGGGACACCCGGAAAGACAAAAACGTTTTCCACCAGCAACAGAGGGGTCTGCAATGGCGGAGTGTCGATCAGTGCACCACCCTCGGGCATCCGGGCCATGCGCAGGTGGGCCTCGTTGGTGTCGTCCCCGTAGAACGAACGCACCAGCGCCTCCAGCCGTGGAGGCAAGATCACCTTGTGCCCAAAGGCGGCGGCGACCGAATCGATGGTCACGTCGTCATGGGTGGGGCCAATGCCTCCGCTGGTGAAGACCCAAGTGTAGGCATTCGAGTACTCCCGGACGTGCTGGGCGATAATCTCAAGCTCGTCGGGGATGGTGATGATCCGACAAAGTTCCACACCGAGGAAACGCAACTCGCGGCAGAGGTAGGGCGAGTTGGCGTCCTGCACCTTTCCGGAGAGGATTTCGTTGCCGATGATGATGATGCCCGCCGTGTTCGGCATGTCCGACCTTCGGTTTTGGCTACTCGTGGCGCTTGATGATGTGGAACCCGAACGGCGTTTCCACAACCCCGCTCACCTCGCTAGGTTTGAGCGCAAACACCGCCTTGTCGAATTCCGGGACCATCTGCCCCCGCGTGAAAGACCCCAGCAATCCGCCTTTGGAAGCTGAGGGGCCGTTTGAATGAACCTTGGCGAGTGCTGCAAAATCCTTTCCTGCTTCTAAACCTGCAACCAGCAATTTTGCCATTTCCAACGCCTCACCCCGACTGCGATTTTGCGTGGAGCGCAGTGCCCCCTTGAAAGACAGCAGGATGTGGCTGGCCGTCACCTTCTCCAACTTAACCCGGTGGAAGATGAGGTAGCCGAAGGGGGAATCCACCGGATCGCTGATCTGCCCCTCCTTGAGCCTGAGCGCGGACTGGAAAAATGGTGGCGCGCCCTTGCGTTTGAGCATCGGCACCCGAGTCTGCTCCGGAAGATCCGTGAGTTGCGAGACCAATTCCATGAAATCCACCCCCTTGCGACGGACAAGATCAACGACTTGCTCAGCGATTTTCTTTGCTCCGGCCTGATCGTAGTAGAGGTTCGCTTTTGGTACACGGGAGCCTTGGTAGGCGACCACCAGCAGTTCCAGCGAGACCTCCTCGGCTTCAGGCTGTCCGGCGCGAGGAGTCCGTTTCGGGTCGGGCTTGGCGTTGGTTTTCGGGAGTGTCTTCTTGTTCTTTTCCGCAAGTTTGCGTTGGGCTGCTTTGGCCTGATGCGAGATTTTCACGGGATCGAACTGCTTGGCCTCTTCCCCCACGCGCTCAATCTTCAAGCTCACGATGGTGTCACCCTGCTGCACGGCGTTGACCACCTCCATTCCGGAGGTCACTTCTCCAAAAATCGTGTGCTTGCCGTCCAGCCACGGTGTGGGAGCGTGGGTGATGAAGAATTGGCTGCCGTTGGTGTTGGGGCCGGCATTGGCCATCGAGAGGATGCCAGAGCGGTCGTGTTTAAGGTCAGGGTGGATTTCGTCCTCAAACTGGTAGCCCGGACCTCCCGAACCGGTGGCCAGCGGATCGCCGCCCTGAATCATGAAGTTCGGAATCACACGGTGAAAGCTGAGGCCATCGTAGAAGCGGCTTTTTTGGGTTTTTTTCGTGATGGGGTCCCGCCACTGCTTGGTGCCCTCGGCGAGTCCCACAAAATTGGCGACAGTGTTGGGGGCGTGCTGGTGGTGCAGGCGGAGCAGGATTTTCCCCCGCGAGGTCGTCATGCGGGCGTACAGCCCATCCGGAAGTTTGCCGACTGCCACGCCGAGAAACGGCCCGGCAATGGTCGTGATCAGTAAGAGGCAGAGGAATTTTCTAAAGGAAATGGGCATCCGGAAAGTGAAGCAAGGCGGTTAGGTGCAGTCGAAAGACGCATCATTCTTGGCAGACTGTCAAGGTATCGGTCGTGCCTTCAGGTCACAAGTTTTTTGTCCGGCGGTTTTGTCGACGGAGGTGGTGAGGAGATGGCTCCCCTATCCGAAACCTCCGGGGAGTGCAAGGGAATCGTTGAAGTTCGCAGGGCCGGATGCTACCGTTCCTTGTAGCAAACTTCAAATCCGGAATGATCCCTCGTGAAACTCGCCACAGAGTCTCAGAGCGTGCAGAGGAAAAATGTGTCCTGATCCCCAAGAGGCGGTTGATTGGCTGAGTATGCTGGGAGTGCTGCGCTACGTGAGTCCGAGACGCCTTACCCATGTCCCGGTTGCGCTCACACCCTACCACGCCCCACAACACCTGATCAACACGGCCGCCGCGCTTTCTGCCCCCTTCCAACTGCTGATGCATCGAGTGGCTGACGATTGGGCGTTTTTGGAGGACACTCTGGGCACGGCAGCGCGGCATGATGATTTTCTGCAACGGCTGTTTGGCTTTCGCCTTCGGGAAAACTCCCAGCCCTGGAGGCTGCTGATTTCTCGGAACGACTTTTTTGTTGTCCCGGAAGGGGCAGGACGGGGGTTGCGGCAAGTGGAGTTCAACACAATCTCTGCCAGTTTTCCGCACCTCGCCGAACGACTTTTCCGCTTTCACCAACTGCTCTACCGTCACCAGCCAGACCTCCTCAGCGGTTTGCTCCCGAACGATCCGCTGACCCCGATCAGCACAGGAATCGCCGAGGCCGTGCAGGTGCACGGCGCATCGAACAGGGTGGTGTTGATGATCGTGCAGCCAGCGGAATCAAACCGGATGGATCAGCGCGGCCTTGAGCAACGCCTCTTGCAACAGCACGGCCTCAGCACGGTGCGGGCCACCCTTGCGGACGTGGCCGTGCAGGGGAAACTACGGGACGGCACCCTGCGGCTTGGAGGCGAACGTGTTGCGGTGGTGTACTATCGCGCCGGTTACACGCCCAGCGATTTTGTGCATCCGGACGCAGAGGCCGGTCGTTGTCTGCTGGAGGCATCCGACGCGATCCAGATTCCTGACTTGGCCATGCAATTGGCGGGCATGAAGAAGGTGCAGCAGCGGCTGACCAGTCCGGAGACGCTGGCCCGCTTTGTCTCAGAATCCCAAGCCACGGAACTGCTGGAGGTCTGCGCCGAAATGCACAGCCTCGACGCAGACTCGGAGGAGACGGAATTCGCGCTTGCCGAAGCCACCGAGCATCCGGAACGCTTTGTCCTCAAGCCCCAACGTGAGGGCGGGGGGGGCAACGTGTATGGCGCGGAAATCGTCAAGGTGCTGGCGGAAATGCGTCCGGAAGAACGTTCCGGTTGGGTGCTGATGGAACGGTTGCATCCTGTCTCGCACAACGCAGTCTTGCTGGTGGATCACCAAGCCCAATCCCTGCGCTGTGTCAGCGAATTGGGGCGTTACGGGGTTTTGCTTGCCAAGGGGAATGAGGTCCTCCGCCTCAATGAAGACGCAGGATACTTGGTGCGGACCAAGGGGGCGGAGGTGGACGAAGGTGGAGTGAGCGCGGGCTACGCCTGCCTCAACAGCCTCGTCCAGGAGGGTGAGAGTCAGGTTTCCAGTTCGATGCTGGAGAGCAGATCGAGTTCGTCCAGCACTTTTCCGGTGCCCTCCGCAACGGCGGTGAGCGGATCCTCGGCGTGGAAGACCGGCAAGCCCACCTGATGCCGGAGCAGGAAATCCAGCCCGGAGAGCAGCGAACCGCCACCCGCCAGCACGATGCCGCGATCCACGATGTCTGCCGCGAGTTCCGGAGGAGTGGATTCCAGTGCGTTGCGGACGGTTTTGACGATTTGGTCGCAGACGTCGGCCAGCGCCTGCATGATCTCATCCTCGCTGAGGATGAGCGTTTTCGGAATGCCCGTCACCAAGTCACGGCCCCGGACTTCGTGGACGCGAGCATCACCCTGAAGAAACGCCGAGCCGATTTGGATCTTAATCTCCTCGGCAGTGCGCTCGCCGATGAGCATGTTGTACTTCTGCTTGACAAACTGGATGATGGTGTCATCCATGCGGTCGCCGCCTACCCGTGCAGAATCGCTGTACACGATTCCGGCGAGAGAGATGACTGCGACCTCGGTGGTGCCACCGCCGATGTCCACGATCATGCTGCCACTGGCTTCGGTCACGGGGAGTCCCGCCCCAACTGCTGCGGCCATCGGCTCCTCAATCAGGAACACTTCCCGCGCTCCGGCGGATTCGGCGGCTTCCTTGACGGCGCGGCGTTCAACTTGGGTGATTCCGGAGGGTACGGCGATGATGATGCGCGGCTTGAAACGGAAGAACGAGAAGCGGCGCTGGCACTGGCGGATGAAGTAGCGTAGCATCTCCTGCGTGATATCGAAATCGGAGATCACCCCATCCTTCATGGGGCGAATCGCCGTGATCGACCCTGGGGTGCGGCCCAGCATCTGCTTGGCTTCTTCGCCAACCGCCAGCACCTTGTAGTTCCCCCGAGTGTCGCGCTGCACGGCCACCACAGACGGCTCCCGGATCACGATGCCGTGGTGCTTCATATAGACCAGAGTGTTCGCAGTGCCCAAGTCAATGGCCATGTCCTGCGCAAAGAAGCTGGAGAACTTGTTTTTCATGAAAGGTTGCGGCTAGATTCTGAAACTAAGGTGAGGTAGTCCCCCTCTTGAGTGTTGTTCCTCTGAAAATCGGGAACAATAACTGTAAACCGGGGGAAACGTACCGGAAAACGCCGTCTATTTGCAA
>PBTB01000003.1 GCA_002726945.1 Deltaproteobacteria bacterium
TCGGACGCCACGTTGCGGCTTTGCAAAAACGCCCGTAGCTCATCGCGTTGCTGCGTCCGGATCACATACTGGTTGTAGATGTGTCGGTTCGTGAGGTGTTCCGGCAACACCGCTTCCGGAGTCCGCACAAACTCGCCAATGCTGGCTTCGTTGATCAGGCGCGTGTAGCGATCTGCGTTTTCCCGACGTTGCGCGTGCCAAACTTCCAGCCGTGGAAGTTTGACGCGGATCACCGCCGCCTGCAAGGGATCGAGCCGGAAATTACCGCCAATCACCTTGTGATGGTATTTCGGCTCTCCACCATGCACACGCTTGATGCGGAGAGTTTTTGCAAGCTCCGGATCGTTGACGGTGATGATGCCACCGTCGCCGATCCCGCCCAGATTCTTTGTTGGAAAAAACGAGAACGTCCCCAGCTCGCCCATGCTTCCGGCCCGCCGCGCTTTTCCGTCCAACTCGTACTCCGCGCCAATCGCCTGCGCGGCGTCCTCGATCACGGCGAATCCCTGCGCCTTGGCGATTTCCAACAGCGGTTTCATGTCCGCGCACTGCCCGTAGAGATGCACCGGGATCATCGCCTTCACGCGCTCAGCATCTGCCCCCAATCGTTGCAGGGTGATCCGGACTTGTTCGGGATCGAGGTTGTAGGAAACAGGGTCCACGTCCACAAACACCGGAGTTGCGTTGAGTCGGGAAACCACTCCGGCGGTGGCGAAGAAGGTGAAATCCGGAACCAGCACCAAATCTCCCGGACCCACGTCCAGCGCCATCAGCGAGAGCAGCAGGGCATCCGTTCCGGAAGACACACCCACAGCATCACTCGTTCCACAGTAGTCGGCGATCTCACGCTCCAGTGCATCGATTTCCGGACCCATGATGTACTGGGTGGATTCGACCACACGGGTCACGGCGCTGAGGATTTCTTCGTGGAGTTCGTTGAGTTGGGGCTTGAGGTCCAGCAGGGGAACGTGCATTTCGGTCATGGAGTCTTGGCAGTCAGAAGGTTCCAGAGAGGCAAAGGCAACAACAGATAGCCGACTACCGAAACTAATCACCGATCACCAACGACTGAACACTCACAGCAGCACCCGGATGTCGTAGAGGGCATGGGTGCAGGAAGTAACGGCAAAACCTCGGAAGTAGTACAGGCCCGTGAAGGCCACACCTGCCAGCCAGCGGTAGAGGAAGCTGTACCAAGTGAACGAATCGGCCATGTTGCCGATGTAGTGGCTGCCGGAAAACAGGAACGCGGCCAGCAGAATCGCCAAGATGCCGCCGAGGTTCTCGCTGGGGATGAGGTGCTTGATAAACCAGAGCAGCACTCCAAGCAACAGCACCCGGAAGAAGAACTCCTCGAACAAACCCGCGCCAATCGAGAGGGCGAGGTTTTGCAGCAAGCCGAGGTCGCTGCCGCCAATGGCGAGCAGCAGGTTGCTGAGGACCAGCCGCAGGACAACGCCCAGCACAATGCTGTAGAGCAGCGACTCTCCAAGGATCATCGCAAAATAACGTGGGCGCAGTTTCACCCCTTGGGCGTAGCGGCGGGCAAACGGAAGGGCAATGATCATTGCCCCGATCATCAGAAAACTGAGATGCTGCGGCTTGAGTTCAAACGCGAGCAGAAAGGTGCGCATCCAGACATCCGCTGCGTTCCGGATCGCCCAATATGGGGTTTGTGTGACCACCACCAACACCTCATAGCAAATCAGCAGCGGCAATGCCGTGGCGAACGCATAGTATGGAGAGTTTGTGCTTTGGAAGTATTCGGACATCCGGAGCTCAGATTCGCGTGATCTGGGCGGCTTCGATGAAATCGAGTTGCTGGAGCCGCAGTGCCTCCGCTTGAGCCTTGGTTTTGTCCAGCCTCCCCACTCTCACGCGATACAGCACCCGCTTGTCTGCCGATTCATAGCGGTCAATGTAGGTGTCCGGAAAACCGTTGCGCTTGAGCCGTGCCAAAACCCCCTCGGCGTTGGCCTGCTTGCGGGACGAGAACACCTGAATCGTGTACCACGCTTGGTTCTTGGACGGTTGCGGCGGTTTGGGCTTGGAGACCGAGGTGGTTGGCAACTGCGGCGTTTGGGGCGTCTGCGGAGTCGTGGCCGGGGTGGATTCTTCAGCAGCAAGGGTGTTGGTTTTCTCGCGCAGTTCGTTGAGCGTCTTGAGGTTGAGGTTCAAGTCGTTGGACTTCTGCTCGCCAAGATTGTAGAACGACAACTCCTCCTCAGTGAGCGGTTTTTGTCTGGATTCGCCCCCCACGCTTGGAGGGGCTTGTGCGAGGGGGGCTTCCGGAACCCGCAGGCTCTTGCCCGTGACCAACCCCAGATAGAACGTCACCGCGAGGCAAAACGCCCCCAGTCCCAGCAGCGAAAGTGCCGCCGGAATGGTGAGCTGAAAATGCAGGGTGCGGCGAGGCCGGACAGCCATAACGATTCGGGATCAACTCCAAAGTTCGTGCCGAGTGGGATAACGCATCCCCTCTTGAACAAGTCTCAGGAATTCGTGGCGCGGCAGTTCACGCGCTCCGAGGCTGAGCAAGTGTCGCGTGGTCATTTGGCAATCGATCAGTTCCAATTCCAGTTCAGTCGCCCGTTCGGACAAAATGGCGAGCGCGACTTTGGAGGCGTTGCTGCAACGACTGAACATCGACTCGCCAAAAAAACAGCGCCCCAACGAAATTCCGTAAACACCTCCCACCAACTCCCCCTCCTGCCACACCTCCACCGAATGCGCGTAGCCGAGTTCATGCATGTGGTTGTAGGCGTCCTGCATCTCCTGAGTGATCCAACTGCCCTCGCCCGTGCTGGTCCGGATTTCCGCACAGTTACGGATGACTTCAGCAAAGGCCGTGTCAAACTGCACCGTGAAGACTCCCTGCCGCAGTGTGCGGCGCAAGCGGCGAGAGACGTGGAACTCCTCCGGGAACAGCACCAGTCTGGGATCCGGACTCCACCACAAGATCGGCTGGCCGTCCTCATACCACGGGAAGATGCCACGCTGATACGCCGCCAGCAGCCGTTGCGGGGCAAGATCCCCCCCTACTGCCAGCAACCCATCGGGTTCGGCGTCGTCCGGGTCTGGAAATAACGTGAGGTCCGGAGGCAACTGAAAAATGGACATGGGCGCAGCAATTAACCAGCGAAGCTCTTGGAACGATTAGGATAGCAGAGACACTTCCTGAATTCAGCAGGGAGATTTGACGGACCGAAAATTCAGGAAGACTGAACTATGGGAGGTCCCCTGAAATTTACGGGTTCAAAAAAGCGTGCAGGAACGGGATGCCTGCTTTGAGGTTGGGCAGGGGAGGCATCAGTTTTGTGGTCCGCTTCGGTTGATACCCTGCGGGATAGGTGCCTTGAGTGACCTTGAGGGTCAGGAGTTCTTTGGAGGAATCAGAGATGGCTGGCCCCACACTTCCGGCCTTGGTGGGGTCCGTGTTGTGGCAAGCGATGCAGTTGGCAAAATAGAGGAATTTCCCCTTTTTGGCACTGCCCGCTTGGTCGGGCTGGGTTGCTGTGGTTTGCTCCGTGGCCTGAGTGGCTGGAGATGATTCCTGAGTTTGAGCGGTCGTTGCAGGCTCACGCGTTTTGTCCTGCGTCTCACACCCTGAGAAAACAAGGACGAGTGCCAAAAAAAAAGCCAGAAAAGCTTGACTGAGGAGACGCAAGGTGAACACGGATGAAGGTAAGAGCAATCCGCGCTTTTTCTTGTGAAGTGGCAGAAACTGGAGAGTGAATCCGGAAACGCAGGGCCTCCGGATTCACCACCGCAAGGTTTAGGCGAGGATGCCGATTGCTCCGTAGAGGACGACCGTGAGTACACAACCCGAGGTGATCACGCCTTTGACGGAAGCCATCGGCCCCGGTTTTCCAACAATCGCATTGACTTGGATCACTCCAATGATGACCGCCAGCACCCAGAAAAGCGAAGTGAAGTTGGTCTCTTCGGTGACACTCATCGGCAGGTGGCTCGCGCTGGCCATGAAGAGCAGCATCGGAATCGAAAACAGGGTGTTGGTTCTGGAAGCCAAGCCTGCTTTTGCCGTGCAAGCGGCGACCTCTGGCAACGCCTCCCCGCCTTCAGCGACCTGATTGGTCGAGGCGATGATGACCTGCTGCTTGGGCCAGATGATCAGCCAGACGTTCAGAAACATCAAGGTGCCGAGCAAACTTCCAGTCAAGATGAAGATGCCCCAGGAAGTCGCGTAGATTTCCCAGCCGGCCTGATGGCCTTTGGTCAGCAAGGTCAGGGCGCCCGCAAGGAACGTGAACATGGCTCCCCACCGGAACCACCACAAGGCACGGGGTACCAGTTTCTGGACGGCGGCGGATTTCGCGCTCGCCTCGGTTTCCTTGAACCACTCTCCCTGCACGAAGTTGAAATAGTACAAGAGGCCGATCCAGGTGATGCCCGCCAATAAATGAATCCAGCGCAACAGCAAGTACCATCCGTCAATTGAAATGAGGTCCATCATTCCTCCTTATTTTGGATTGAGATCAAAATTAAAAATCATAGCATGAGCCGTGCGATGGTCAAGCCGCAACGCCCATCATCATACCTGGCGTTGCTTTGGCTTTCAAGAGGAAAGTGCCACCGGAATCAGGCGACGGCTTTCGAGGTCGCCAGGTGCAGGAAGTCCTGCACCTCCAGTCCGGGCTGGCGGAGCGTCTGGAAATCAAGGTGATGGTTCGCAAGCGCGGAGTAGTCCCGGCGACGCGATTCCAGCAGTTCCGGAAGGCAGCGGGCGAGGGTCGCCTCGTTGGTTTTTTCTCCAGGACGAGGCGTGAAGCGTCCCTGCCAGACTATCGGCTTGGGGTCGTTCAGGAAGCTTTCGTAAAGCTGCTCGGAGGATTCCGGGGGGGTGCTCAGATACACCAGCATTGCCAGTGATTTGAAACGATGGAGCAAGGCTTCGCCGACGTACACCATGCTGCCCGTTGTGTCGATGACCACAGGCTGCTCTGCCGGAGTGTGCTCCAGCAACTCGCAGATTCCCTCCGTCACCGCCACCTCGCACGCCATGTATTGCCGCTCCGCCTCCGCGTATCCGGGGTTGAACGGCAGCCCCATCCAGTCGGCCATCCGGCGGGTGGAACTTCCGGATTGCTTCGGCAAGGCATGCAGTTGATCAGCGATACGATCATCGCAGCCGATGCGCAAATAGCCGTGGGCTTCAAGCTTGTGGGACCAGTAGGATTTTCCGGCTCCGGACATGCCAATGAGTGCAAGTGGAGAGGGAAGGTTGTCGGTCACGAAAAGATCAGAACGGGAAGGGTCAGTTGAGCGGCACCTGGAGGATGTTGAGGTACTGCTCATCATCGAGGCGAAAGATGCCGTTGGTGTCGGAGGTGATGCTCACCTGCACATGGTTGGGGTCCAGCCCGAAGACGATGTGCGTTTCGCCCTCCACGCAGAGGAAGTAGAAGAGCGTGAGGTTCTCCTGCATCTCCTCGTAGTAGAATCCCACCTTGACCGTGCCCTCGTCAATCATCTGGAAGAGGGTGTTGCGGATGGACTCCGGACGGCAACCGGGGATCAGTTCCAGCGCCTCCGCATAGGGAAAAGCACTAATCGCGTACTCAAGGATCGCCTCCTCCAAGCTGTCTTCAACGGCGCGTTGACGCTCAGAAGATTGCTCCAGATTGTCCGTCTCTTCCATGAACTCTCCCGTGCAACACGTTTGGTTCAAACAAGTGCGAGACACCAGCGTATCAGAAAATCTCCGGAGATGTCAGCTTCTTTTTTTGGAGGGGTTCAAAAGGCTGCTTTGGCTTCCCAAGTTGAGCAGCACAAGCAGGAACAGGGAAGCCAGCAACAGCACCACCCCAATCGCCGAAGCACGGGCGAACCGATAGCCGCCGAGCGCGGAGTAAATCTCCAGAGGCAGGGTTTGCACCGTGTCATCGGCAATCATCAGGATGGCGTTGAGTTCTCCAAGCGAGAGTGTAAATGCGAAGAAGAAGGCGGTTGCGAGAGACGGTCGCAGCCACGGCAACAGCACGCGCCGCAGGAAAGTTCCGGTGGTGTGCCCCAACAGTCGAGAAACCTGCAACCACTGCCTCGGCACGGCCTCTGCGGCAGGGAGCATGATCCTGAGCCAGTAGGGACAGACCAGCAGCCCGTGCATGGCAACGACCACCCAAACAAGCGCGACCTGGCCGTCAAGGATGCGTTGGTAGAGGTGGAACCACGCAATGCCAAACACGACTGTTGAAAGCGCCACAGGCAAAAGAAACGCGCCCTCCAACAGAGGTCGGGTTCGTTTGGAACTGTTGAGGATCAACAGCAGAGTTCCGCAACCCAAGGTCATGGCGAGAGCAGCGCCTCCAAGGGCAATGCCGAAGGAATTCTGCAAGGAGCCCAGAAAGCGTGTGTTCCCCCGAAAGCCGAAGAGGTCGAGATAGGCCTGGAAGGAGAAGTGCCACTGCCCGTGCCTGAAGACGCGCACAGAATCAACCAACACCGCGAGCAGTGGTCCCAGTGCGAAAGTGGTGAGCGCCAACAAGACGGCAAGCGCGAACCACGCCTCCGGACGCTTTCCCTGAAGCTCGGCACCGAGATTTCGCAGAACCGCAGGTCGCTGCTTGGGCGCAGGGGGGCGCAGTTGCAGGAGCAACGAGAGCAGGGTGATCGCCAGCACGGATTGCAGCAGCGAGAGTGAGGCGGCACGGGGGATGTCGAGTTCGATGCGGGCGAGCTGGTAGATCAGCACTTCCAGCGTGGTGTGCTTTGGCCCGCCGCCCAGCACGAGCAGGATGGCGAAACTGTTGAGACAGAGCAGAAAGATGGCGGCAAAGGACGAGGTGATCGAGGAAAGCAAGAGCGGAAGCAGCAGCGTTCGGAAGCGTCGCCAAGCGTTGGCCCCCAGCATTTGGGCGGCCTGTTCGTACTGTCCGGAAAGCCGTGTCCATGACGCAGAGATGAGCTTGAGCGCGAGCGGAACATTGTAGAAGACATGGGCGATGAGGATTCCGGAGAGCGAATAGAGAAACTGAATCTGCGGAAAACCAAGCCAGCCGAGGGCTTGGTTGAGCCAGCCTCGGTTGCCGAAGAACAGCACCATCGCCAGCACCACAAGGATGGTGGGCAGCAGGAACGGCAGGAACGTGAGATGTTCGAACCAGCGGCGTCCGGGGAAGTCGTAGTGGGCCAGCACCCACGCGCCCGGCAGTGCGACGAGGATGGAGAGGACCGCGCTCAAAAACGCCTGAAACAGCGAGAAGCCCAGAATGCCGAGAATCCACGAGTCGGAAAACACCTCGCGGAGGATGCCCCAACTCAGGGCCGGAGTTCCGGGATTGAGGGGATCGTGGCCGGCCAAAAAGTGCAGGATCGGCCCGTAGAATCCGATGATGAAGGCGGAGACGGCAAGGCCGCCCAACCCCCAAACAGCCCACCGTTCCGGGGTCATTGCCGAACTCAGTCCGCCATTGTCCGGGACCAGGCCCGCAGCCAATCGGCGTTCTTGGCCTCGATGCGCCCGCCGTCCAGCGTGAGGTGCTTCTCCGGCTTGGGCACGATCCGGAAGGAATCGGGCAGCGGACTATGCGGCGCGGCGGGGAACATCCAGTTCGTCAACGGAATCGCGTCCTGAAAACCTGCCGTCAGCATGAAGTCAATGAACTGCCGGGCGCGTTCCGGATGCTTGGCGCCCTTGAGGATTCCGGCAAACTCGATCTGCCGGAACATCCCCTCCTTGAAGAGCACGGTTTTGTAACGCTCCGTCTTTTCGTACTCCAAGTGATAGGCCGGACTGGTGACGTAGCTCAGCACGATCGGCACCTCTCCCCTCGTGAACATGCCGTAGGCCGCAGACCAGCCATCGGTGATCGTGAGCAGGTTGGGTTTCAGACGGTTCCAGTAATCGAGGTAGCCGTCTTCGCCATAGGCCGCAATCGTCCAGTGCAGGAAGGAGAGTCCGGGCGAGGAGGTTCTGGGACTCTCGATGACGATCTTGCTCTTGAGGGACGGATCGGTGAGGGCTTCAAGGCTTTGCGGTGGATTCGGCAGCGTCTCGGAATCATAGACGAAGGCGATGTAGCCGTGGTCGAACGGCGTGACACGGTGCTGCGGGTCAAGCTGAAGCTCCGAGGCGACATGCTTGAGGTTGGGTGAGCGGTACGGCTCCCAAATGTTGTGTTGGAACGAACGGTAGGCTTCGCTGTTGTTGACTCCGAGCAGCACGTCCGCCTTGGGGTTGGCCTTCTCAAGAATGGTGCGGCTGAGGACGGTGCCGGAATCTCCGGGGGCGATCACCTTCACGGTGCAGCCGCAGTGTTCCTCAAAGCGCTTGAAGACCACCGGTCCCGGCCCCCATTCGCTGTTGAAGGAGTCGTAGGTGTACACCACGAGATCCGGAGTCTGTGCAAGAGCCGGGGTGGTGATGAAGAGGGTGAGTGCCGTGCCAAACAGGAGGCGGACGAGCTGGGATTGGAACATGGGAATACTCCACGGATGACGATGCCAAAGCATCAGTTGCGGATTACGCTTCGTGGAGAGAAGAGCCCGTGAAGTCGGCCCTTTGGAGGAAAAACTCGTTTTCCTGCGCTGGCATTATCCAGATCAGGTTCGAAGGGACTCTCTCAGGTGACTTTCGCTACCACCCCTAACAAAGCTCCATCAGTGTAGGAGATTTTTCCGGGTGTGTCAAACACGGACGGACGGGAGCAGTTTCAGTAAGTCCAGCGGCGTTTCGATCAGGTACTGCGCACCGTGCTGCCGGAGTTCATCCCCCTCCCGGAAGCCCCAAAGCACACCCACAATCACGCATCCGGCAACGGTCGCGGTTTGCATGTCGATGACGCTGTCACCAAGGTACAGGAAATCGCTGGGCACAAGTTGAAGTTTTTCCGCGATTTCAAAAACTCCTGCCGGATCGGGCTTGTGTGGCACGGAATCCCGCTGGCCAAGAACCACGTCGAATTCCCAGTCCTTCAGTATTTCCTCAACACACACAATCGTGGAGGCGTGAGGCTTGTTGGAGAGGACGGTGAGGGGCAGGTCACGGGCTTGCAGCGCATCCAGCAATTCCGGGATGCCCGGATACGGGCGGGTTTTATTGTTCCAGTTTGCGCGGTAGATGGCTTGGTAGCNCTGAAACACCACCTCGATGGTTTCCGGATCACGATGCACTTCCGGAAGCGTCCGGGTGACGAGCGCCCGAGCGCCGTTGCCGACAAAGTAACGGTAGGCGCGGGTGGGATACTCCGGATGTCCAAATTCCCGGAGTGCCGCGTTCATGCTGTCCGCAAGGTCGACCAGGCTGTCGAGCAGGGTGCCGTCGAGGTCGAAGCAGATCGCTTTGGGGGGGGACTCCAAGGGGGGAACGGAACTCATGCCTTGTCGTTCAATTCATCCCGCCAGATTTTTGAGGGGTGGAAGGTGACCACGCGCCGTTCTGTGATTTCGTAAGCTTTCTTGGATTTCGGGTCACGTCCCGGACGCGGCTGTTTCTCCCGCAGTTCAAAACGCCCCAACCCGGTGATCAGCACGTCCTCACCGTCCTCCAAAGCGTCCTTCATGAAGTCCAAAACCTCATTGACCAGCAGTTCGGCTTCCCCGAAATGAATCTGCATCTGCAATTGAACAGCCCGGACGATATCAACTTTCACCATTTTTGGCATACTGGTTTCGGTGTGATGAGAAGTGTGGGAGCAAACCGGACGGAACTGGGGAAGGCCGGAAGGCCNGAAAAGGCCGAGTCCGGGAAAANCTCCCTCAGTCCGCAGTAGCAACCCACAGATGAGAGATTACTATAACGGTGAAATAAATCATTACAAACTTTTTCCTTATGAAATCAACCAACTTGGTTGTAAGTCCTGATGCTGGACTCTGACTCCTTATTTTATTTGCAAGCGGCACATGCCTGCTCCAGCCAGCGTTGGTGAGGTTTGTCGGGCAGGAGGGGTCCGATTTCCTCTAGAACTCGCGTTTGGTACGCATCCAGCCACTCCCGCTCGTCTGGATTGAGCAAGCTGTGGTCGATGAGTGCAAGCTCGTAGGGCACGAGTGTGAGGGTTTCCAGTTGCAGCCAATGCTTGCCGCCCGGATGCGGCGGATGCCCTTCGGCTTTGACGACCACACACAGGTTCTCAATGCGGATGCCGCCCCAGCCGGTTTCGTAAAAGCCCGGTTCGTTGGAGACGATCATGCCCTCCTGAAGTGAGACATCGTGGGAGACGGGCGAGATGCGCTGTGGCCCTTCGTGAACGCCAAGAAATGCACCCACCCCGTGTCCGGTGCCGTGTCCGAAATCCAGTCCGTCGTTCCAGAGGCTAGAACGGGTGATCGCATCCAGTGCCGCGCCGGTGGTGCCCTCTGGGAACACCTGCTGCGCCAGCCGGATGTGCGCTTGCAGCACCCGTGTGTAGCGCCGCCGCTGCAAGTTGCTGGCGTTGCTGACTGCGATGGTACGGGTAGCATCGGTGGTGGCTCCGGCGCACTGGATGCCGGAATCAACGAGCAGCATCTCACCGGGTTCCAGACATTTTTCCGGACTCGGATTGCCGTAATGCACGATTGCGCCGTTGGCCCCGGAGCCTACGATGCTTGTGAAGCTGAGATCGGCAAAGCCCTCTTCGCTGCTGTATTCCTCCCGCAGCCAGTCCGAGTATTTCCGTTCACTGACCGCCGTTCCGGAATCCAAGGCGTTGCGCAGTTTCACAAAGCTCCGGACCAGTGCAGATGCCGCACGGCGGTGTGCGGTGCGGCTGCATTCCAGTTCAATGGAGTTCTTGAGCGCCTTGGCCAACACCACAGGATTTTTGGCTTCATGAACCTGTTTGTCTGCAAACGCCTGCCGTGTGCCCATCGTCGTCCCGGAAGGATCCAGCCAGACCTGGAGACCTTCACGCTGGGCGAGTTCCTTGAGGAAGCCGAGGTAGTCGGAGTAAGCGCGGAATTTCCACTCCGGACGTGCGTCTTGTAGTCCGCTTTCGGGATGGTGGCAGAAGCAGGTCGCCCCGGTGTCCGTGATCACCGCATACGCCTCAAAAACGGGATTGTGGGCGATGTCACTGCCCCGGAGGTTCGCTAGCCACGCGATTTCGTCGAGCAGGGTGAGGATCAGCACACCGGTTTTCGCCTCCTGCATCGTGGTACGTAGTTCCTCCAGTTTTTGGGAGGTGGTTTTGCCCGTGAATTCTTCGCCGAGCGGGTAGATGGGATTGCGGGGCGGGGCGGGGCGGAGGGGCCAGATTGCATCTGCCGGATTCGGATGCACGGCGGTCAAGGTATGCGTGGTGCCGACCAGAGCCTTTGCAAACCGCCGCCATGTGTGCGGTGCGGTGACAAATGGATCACTGCCTATTCGCAGGCTTCCGGGTTGCTCCGCGAGCCACTCGTGCGGATCCAGCACCCCGGAGTTGCCCTGCTTCTGGAGGTCGAACAGCACCCCACAGGACTGCTCGGCCTGCAAGTGGTAGCGCGAATCCACAAAAAGCTGCGGGCGGCCTTCCCGCATGATCACAGCAGTGCCGAGCGATCCAGTGAAGCCCGTCAGTGCCGCCAGTCGCTGATTGTGCTCCGGAACGTATTCGTTGAGATGCTCATCGGAGGTGGAGACGATCCATGCCTCCAGTTGCTGGGCTTCCAGCCACTGCCGGAGTTGGTCCACGCGGGTTGCAATTGAAGTGGGCATGATCTGAAATCTTGTCGGATTCAAGGTTATGATGCAGANAGGCTTCCACACCCGCTGTCACGCTCGCAAGCCAAACCGTACTCCCCGGAATAGAAAATGGGTCGCATGTTTGCAAGGCGTTTGCTAGGATTCACGAATTGATCACTGTTTTTCAACAGACCCACACCAAAGACGATTTCATGGCCACTGCCCCGTCTGCTTCTGCCGCCAAGGAGGGCACTGCTCCCGCTCTTTCTCAGGAACTGGTGAAGCTGATCAACTCCCGCCGCACCTTGGCTTGGCGGAAAGGGAAATCCGGGCTTGAAATCCAGTTTGTTTATCTGCTGGCGGAAATCCAGTTTCCCAAGGAGAAAAGCGAGGCTTGGACACTGAGCCGCAACACGGTGGACGTGGAGAATCTGGAACGTGCCATGCGCCGGGAACTGGAACCTATCGAGGCGTTCTTCACCGAAGCGTTGCTGATCTGGAACCGCCTTGGCATCCAGCCCGTGCTGCTCCGCGCCGATGAGATGCAATCAAAGCCCTACCGCTTTGCCGACCTCATCTTTCTCAGCATGACGGTGCCGCACTGGGTGACGCCGCTGGACCGCAGCGGCTTTGTGCTGAAGGCAACGAAGATCCTCAAAAAATACCGAGGCGATAACCCCGAGAGCATCATCGTTGCCATCACCAAGCATCCGCATTTCCAACTCAAGAAGGATCCGCGCTTCCAACAGTGGACGGACATTACCCGTGAGACCACGGGGATTGGCAAGAAGGGACGGATGCTGGAGCTGGTCACCCAGCAGTTCACCGCCCCGCAAACCATCCGGGCCTATCTCAATGGCACGCACACGACCCAGAAGTTGGAGGACTTGCTCCGCGCCCGCGACGTGCAGTGCGATGCCAACGCCCTCCAGCAGCATCAGGTGAACTACCGCCTGCTGGTGATTGTGCATCCCGGACTATACGATACGGACGCCAAGCGCATTGAGCGTCAGCTGGATGACTGGCAACTGAAGCAGGTTGCGGTGATTCAACAGACGGAACTGCGTCCGGAGATGCTGCGCGAGTATGATTTTTTCCTGCTGGTGAACTGCGGGTTCCCCGAGAGTTTCCGGGACGTCCGGGAGGTGCAGCGCATCACGCGGCGCATCTTCAAGGTGGACAACGNACTGCCTGCTCGGCTGCCTGCGGCCCCCTCGCGTCCGTTTGAAATCCGGAACAAGCTGGAGGACCGCTTCCTTGCGTTGCAGGACGAAATTCGGGAGCGGCTGGAAAGCCCCGGCTTCCAGTCGCTGAGCGAGAACTACAGCACGTACTGGAAGCTCATGCAGGAGCGCAGTGCCAACGAGATGCAGGTGCAGGCGCTTGACCTCCGGCTCACGGGCTACGACGAGGCGTATTTTTCCTTGCTGGAAATCGTGCTGCTGGAAGCAACCAAGCAGGTTCACAGCGGCACGCAGTTTGGGGGCATCATGCGCGGGCTGACGCGCTACCTCATCGTGGACGATTTCCGCAACCACCTTGTGGATTTTCTGGTCCAGCATCGTTTCCCCCGTGTCAAAATCCACACGATGGGGTCCATCGAACTGTTCCAGCACTTCAACGAGTTCAAGCAGCAACACCCAGAGTTGAGCGGACCTCGGGCGTATCAGCAGTTCATGCGCGACGATCCGGAGTTCCAGCAGTACGAGGTCGTGGTCGTCAATGCGTGGAACGTGGAAACCAACGGCACCCTCAACGTCAAGCTCCGGCTCGCACCTGTTTCCGAGGGCGAAGATGAGACAATTGTGGAGCCGGAAGACATCATCCTGAGTTCCCGGAATCTCCATGACGTGATTGCCACCCACCCGAATGAGTTGATCCAGAGTATTTTGGGAGACGCCTCCGGAAGTGAGCGCGGGGAGGAGCGCCGCGAACTCAATCTCGTGACCCGGCAGATCATCTCCCACGACGACCTCACCACGGTTTCCCGCATGATGGGGGTCAAGAAAGGCAAGCACTATCGGCTTTTCCAGATTGGGGAGGAGATGGTGAAACTCCAGCANGAGCTTCAGGAGCAGCACAACGCCTCGGTGGACGCGGAAGCGAATGAGGGAGGAGGCGGCTCGTGGATGGCCCCGCTGGTGGAGCAACGCACAACGCTCGTGGAAACCACGGCGCTTGGCTGTGCAATCCGCTGGCAGGAGTTGCAGAACAACACGAAAGCGTTCAACTACCTCAAGCTTGAGGCTAAGCGCACGGGAGAGCGCCCGGAGCAGGTTTTGCGCAACATGCAGGTCTGTGTGGTGTCCCACAATCCGAAGCTGCCGACCAAGCACCTGCTCGCGCCCTTCTCCGAAGACGCGGGGCTGCAACAACTCACGGAACTGCCCTTGCCACAGGACCTCCCGGATTTGGGCTTCACCCTGTACGTCCTCGATCTCCATCCAGAGCATCTGCCGTTGAACAAGGTTTTGGCCTTCCTGCACGGGCGCAATCGCACCAAAACGCCGCATATCCCGGTCGTGTTGCTTGCGTCCCCGGAAGTTCGCAAGCAGAAGATCACCCCCCAGATCAAGGCGCAACTGGGGCATCTCATCGGCATCCAGACTCCGCCGGAAGGGGACGGCACCCCCATGCCGTACCTGCTCGAATCGCTTGATGAGCCGGAACTGGTGAAGCATTTCATTCAAGGGCTGCTGCGGCTTGATCCCGAAACCGGAGCCCCGCCCGCCTGAAGCCCCGCTCGGGTTTCGCGTTCCAACCGCTTTCTCCATGCACCTGCCCACCCTGCTGCATTTGACTGGAGGGGTGCTGCTGGCCATTGCCGGGCTGCTGCTCATCCCGTTTGGCTGCACCTTTCTCTACGGCGAATCGGATTGGTATGCGTTGCTGCTCACCATTGGGCTGAGCACGGCCCTGGGGATTGTCCTCTGGTTTGGGTTCCGGAAGTACCAGCGGCTGGACGAACTCAAAGCCAAGGAAGGCTTTGTGCTGGTTGCCTTCTGCTGGATCGTGACCACTGTCATCTCCACGCTCCCCTTCGTCTGGCATGGCTCGATTCCTTCGTTCACGGAGGCGTTCTTTGAGGTCATGTCCGGCTATACCACCACGGGCGCGACCGTCCTCACCGACATTGAAGCCCTGCCCCACGGACTGCTGCTCTGGCGCACGCTCACCCACTTCGTCGGCGGCATGGGCGTGGTGGTGCTCTACCTCACCCTCTTTGCCGGGATCGGTTCCAGCGGACTACGACTCTTTCAGGCAGAGGCTGCTCCGGGACAGAGTGTGGGGGGGCGGCGACTGGTGCCGAGGGTTCGGGAAACCATCCGCTGGCTCTGGAGGATTTACGTTGGACTCCACGTCATCCAAATCATCCTGCTCTGTGCCGGGGGCATGCCGCTCTTCGATGCCTTTATCCACGCCACCAGTACCGTTGCCACGTCAGGCTTCTCCAACCGCAACGGGAGCCTTGGGGCTTACGGCAGTGCTTATTTCGAGTGGGTCTGCATTGTCTTCATGCTGCTGGGCGGGTTGGATTTCACCCTNCAGCACAAATGTTTGGTGGGGCGCTGGAAGACTGTTTGGCAAAGCACGGAACTCAAAGCCTACTTCGGCATCGTCCTTGTGCTTGGGCTGGGCACCTCGCTGGTCCTTTGGACGCAGAACACCCACGGCTCGCTGCTGGATGCCCTGCGTTACGGTTTCTTTCAGGTGGTGTCCCTCCTGACCACCACCGGACTTATCACCGACGACTATTCGCAGTGGCCGGAAGCGGCACAGGCGCTGCTCTTCGTCTGCCTCTTCATCGGCGCCTGTGCAGGGTCCACGACCAGCGGCCTGCGCATCATCCACTTTGTCCTGATCTGGCGGCACATCCAACTTGCGCTCCGGCACGCGATCCAGCCTCGTTCCGTCCATCCCGTGCGGATCAACGGCGAAACCATCGAACCCTCGATCCTTGGAGCCGCTCTGGGCTACTTCGCGCTCAACATCATCTATGTGCTGGGTGGCGGCGTACTGATGACGCTGCTGAGCGAGATGGACTGGTGGAGCGCCTTCAACTCCGTGATGGCCTGTCTCTGGAACATTGGCCCGTCCTTTGGGATGGTCGGCCCCACCGCGAATTTCGGGCACATCTCCGATGCCGGAACGTGGTTCCTCTCCTTCACGATGCTTGCCGGGCGGCTTGACATCTATGCCCTGCTCGTCCTCTTCCACCCCGCCTTCTGGCATCGCTGAGCGTCCAGAGTCGGCACTGGTACGGCTCTTGCTGAATTTACTTTCAGCAACCTTGCTCCAACTCCGGTGTTTCTATGCCTCTATTCACCCACATTCTCTCGGTTTTTGGACTGGCGTCCAAATCCGACCCAGCGCTGGATCGTCCGGAACGCTCCGCCAAAATCGCCGTGCAGCGGCTCAAGGCCGATCAGGCCCGCCGCACCTGACCGCCCCGCCTCTCGCTTTCCTTCCAGGAAAGACAATCCTCCGGACGAGGCTGTGGGCATGAGCGTCCTCAAGTCCCTCTGGTCGAGCCTGCGGTCTCCGCAGCAGGAGCGCCTGCTTTGGGAGCGGCGCTGGCACAACGAAACCGTGCAGGTCTGGGAGCGTCCCGGACGCCGCGAACTGCGCTTCAGCAACCACATCATCCAAAGCGCCCTCACGCTCGCCAACCCCGATCATCTGGCACTGCGCTATCCCCAGCACATGATGCTCGCGCTACTGCTGTGTCCCAACCCGCAACGTGCGTTGCACCTCGGCTTGGGTGCAGGCTCCATCCCCACCTTTCTGCACCGCTCCTTTCCCAAACTCCAGCAGCTTGCGATTGAGCTGAACCCGAAAGTCGTTGAAGCGGCCCACCTCTTCTTTAACCTTCCCCAAGACCCTCGGATCGAGGTGCGCATTGCGGATGCCTACGAGGCGGTTCCGGACCTCACCGAAAACTTCGACCTGATTTTCCTTGACACCTTCAACGCCACGGGCACTCCGGAACGCATGAACAGCGAGGCGGTGCTTTCCACCCTCCGAGAATGTCTGGCTCCTGGAGGTTGGGCGGTGGGCAATGCGTGGAGCATGGTGAAAACCTTTCCGGAGTCCCGCAAACGCTGGGCGCGGGTGTTCCCCTACGCCATGCAGGTGAACACCCAGCCCAAGTACGGAAATGTCGTGTTTTTTGGAACGCTGGACGGCCCCCTGCCCAAACGCAACCAACTGCGCCTGCAGGCCTCACAAACCCGCACGGTCGCACCGCTCAACTTCCGGGAAATGTTGGGACGCTTGGTGGTGCTGGGAGAAGCAGAACGCTAAGCGGCGCTGCGGGGTTCGGTCAACCGCCGATGCGGGACATGCTTAGTCCGGAACCTGTGAACGCAACCGATTGCTTGTAGGCGACCGATGCGGCCACGCGAGCCTGAAGCTCAACTCCGGCGTTGAGATGGTCGAGCAGGTCACGGATGGGGGTTTCCGTGGGATTACTGAGGCAGCCCACGAGGTGGCCGTTGGAGGTCAGCCGCAACCGCGAGCAGGTNCTGCAAAACGGAGCACTCTCGTTGGGGATGATACCGAAGAACCCGCCTGGAACCCGGAAGCGCTGGGAGGTGGAATCGGCCTCCGCCTCGGCAGGGGTGTAAGAGTAGCGCTCGCCAATCTTGTCGAGGATCTCCTGCATCGAGAAGAGCGGAAACTCGTCGGATTGGTAGAGCGGTCCCATGCGCATCAGTTCGAGGTAGCGAACCTCAATGCCGTGAGTCACACCGTAATCGAGCAAATCCACCACCTCGTGCTCGTTCTGTCCGCGCATCACGACCATGTTGAGTTTGATGCGGAGTCCCGCTTCCAACGCGGAGTCAATGCCCCGCAGGACGCGATCCACACGTCCCACACGCCCCAGTTTGCGGAAGTTCTCCGGATCAAGTGAGTCCAAGCTGACATTGAGGGAACTGAGTCCGGCTTCGCGGAGTGGCTGCGCAAGCTTTTGCAGAGTCAATCCGTTGGTGGTGAGGCCGATGCTCTGGATTCCAGAGTCGGCAATTCCCGCGACAAACGCAACCAAGTCTGGGTAGAGCAGTGGTTCCCCGCCCGTGATCCGGACCTTCTCGATTCCTGCGTGCTCATGCAGCAGACGCACGAGGCAGAGCAGTTCATCAGGGTGCAGCTGGTCCGGGGCGATGCGGTGGTCCCGGAGGCTGGAAACGCAGTAAGTGCAGGCCATGTTGCAGATCTCGCTCACCGAGACCCGCAACTTGTTGATGTTGCGACCGTAAGAATCGATCACAGGGTTCTCCTTTCCAAAAGTAAAGGGAGGCGCCTCTGTTTCCGGAGACACCCTATCGTCCGAGGGTCCGTGGTTGGCACCGTAGGTCCAGCGGATCGGAGAGCCGATCAGATGCAATTGTCAGTCTGGAAAAATGACAATTCGAGCGGACCTTGTCAAGAGGATTCTCCCGATTGCCCCCACGCGAGCAGAGATTCGAGCAATTTGGACTTGAAACGCGGATCGTTCACTTCCAGTGCCACCTGCACGTTTGAGTCCCCCAGTGGCTCACGGCCTTGGCGATCCACCACGGTCATGCCCTGAGTGCGCTCGCCCCGGACTTCCACAGCGATGTGTCGCGTTTCGGTGCGCACCAAATCCGGATGCAACTCCATCCGCGACCAGTGGACCGTGCAACACGCAGCGCGGTCAGTCCGTGAGATCGCCGTGCTTGCCACGAAACGCCCAATCGTCCCGATGGTGCGCTGATAGGTATAGACGACATCATCGGCGATTAGTTCCCGACCGTTTACTAAGCGGCTGGCCTCACTTTCCGGATTAAGGGCGTCGTGAACACCCTGACGGATGTGGAAGATGTACGTCAATGGGTCGGGCGTCTCCCCGCTTTCCCCCAGCTCCTTACCAAGGAAGAAAACGCAGCAAATGAGGAAACCCTTTCCACCAGGGAACCCCTCTTTGCTTTCCTGGAGCACCCGAGGGAGGGGGGCAAATACTTCGTGAGGCGCCTTCCTCCCGTGACCATTTTAAAGAGGTATTTTTTCTTACAACTGCTCCTCTCCCTTTCTCTTCCTCTTGCGAATCATTTCATAGTGTTTGCTTTGTGGTCAATGTGTTATCGTTTATTGTGATTCGATTGATAACTCAAGAAAAAAGTGCCAACCAGGCGGTTCACTGGACGCCCACCTCTGCGCTTTTCACGAAGTTTTGTGGCAGACTGTCAGTTCATCTCTATTCCAATGGTCATTATCGGGTGGGCGCAAGTGACCTTTGCGTTAGGCTAAAAAAGAAAGAGTAAACCTATGCCAGTAATAAGCAGATTTCTAGGAATAATCATAGCCATGTATTGGGATGATCATGCTCCGCCGCATTTTCATGCAAAATATGCGGAGTATGAAATTACTGTAAATATTCTCACTGGTGTGGTAGAGGGTAAATTTCCAAAGAGAGCACTGCGGCATGTACTCGAATGGTATGAACTGCACAAAGACGAGCTAATTGAAGATTGGAGGCTTTGTCAAAATGATGAAACACCAAAACCCATAGAACCACTGGAGTAAAAATCATGTTCCTACATATAACTAATGCTAAGTATATTGAAGATTATAAAGTAGAAGTATCATTTAATAATGGTCGAAAAGGCGTGGCTGATCTGAGCCCCGCCTTAAAAGGATCAATGTTTGAACCATTAAAAAACAAATCAGAATTTTCATCCTTCACGGTTGATGAAGAGTTGGAAACTATTGTTTGGCCGAATGGAGCTGATTTAGCTCCTGAGTATATTTATTTTCAAGCATTCAAAAATGAGCCTGAGCTACAATCGCAATTCAAACAATGGGGTTATATCGCCTAACAAAACGGTTAAGTGTATTCCTGGAGCCGCTCACCTTGGCGTTAACTAGACCTAAAACAAGTGTGATTCTTTTAAAAAATGCCAATAAATCTTGTAAGTTATTGATAAAAAATGTTATAATAGCCTAACGTCAATTTAAAAACTCATAATAGAAAGGGATTTCAGATGAGCAAAAACAGCAGAAAGCAACGATCACAAATTTTAAAAGATAAAGGGCGAAAAGTGACAAAGCGCTTAAAGCCTAAAAACGATGGAGAACGGTCAAATCCGATGATCACTGCAGGTAATATTCATTATGAAATAAGTGAAAAAACAAATGCAACAGGCTATGGAGGAGTGGGCGCGATTCATACAATGGTGAATAAAATTGGGCTGATTGATGAAATCAATAAAGATCTGAATTTGTTAAAAGTCCATCTTCCCTATCATGAATC
>PBTB01000004.1 GCA_002726945.1 Deltaproteobacteria bacterium
ACTTGGGACTTGGCAACGACTGGGCCTACAACGTGATCTCCATGATCGGCAACTACGGCGAGATGTATGAGCGTCACGTTGGCTTAAACACACCGCTCCAGTTGCAACGCGAGGGATCACCCAACGCCTTGTGGACGAAGGGCGGGCTGCACTACCCGATGCCCTTCAGGTAGGCCGACAGGCTGATTCAAATCCAATCCGCATTTCCCGGGCATGTTCTTTATTCAGGCATGCCCGGCTTGCCTTTGACCCATTTCGGCTGACCTGCAAATCCGTCCTATGATATCACCTCATGGTATCGTCGGAACCTGAAAAGACCCGGTTCTGGTACAACCAGAAAGTCCGCTCAATCGCGGTGCAGGCACTGGTGCTGCTGGCAATCATCGGTTTCTTCGCCTTCATCATCATCAACACCAGCCAAAACATGAAGGCGCATGGCATCGCCTCCGGGTTCGGGTTCTTGGAGCAGACTGCGGGTTTCAGCATCAGCCAGACGCTGATCGACTACGAAGAAGCGGACAGCTACGGCCGCGCGTTTTGGATCGGGCTGCTGAACACCATCCTGATTTCGGCCATCGGGATCGTGTTTGCGACCATCATTGGCTTCTTCATCGGCATCGCCCGGCTTTCCTCGAACTGGCTGATCTCCAGGACGGCGACGGCTTACATCGAGATCCTGCGCAACGTCCCGCTTTTACTCCAGATTCTGTTTTGGTACATCTCCGTGTTGCGTGCGCTGCCCAGGACCAAGCAAAGCTTCTCGTTGTTCGACACTTTTTTTCTGAATGTCCGCGGGCTCTATCTTCCTAAACCAATTTTCGAGGAAGGTTTCGCCAACATCCTTTATGCATTGCTGGCGACCTTCGTGCTCATCATCTTTCTGACGCGCTGGGCCCACAAACGTCAGGAATTGACCGGACAGCAATTCCCCGTCTTCATTAGTTCATTGGGGCTGTTGATCGTACTGCTGCTAGGAGCCGCCGCCTTGAGCGGTTTTCCGATGACCTGGGATTATGCGGTGCTCAAGGGTTTCAATTTTCGCGGAGGACTGCGCGTGATGCCGGAATTCGTCGCCATGCTGTTCGCGCTGTCCCTCTACACGGCAGCCTTCATCGGCGAAATCGTGCGTGCGGGCATCATGGCGGTGAGCAAGGGGCAGACGGAGGCATCCTACGCGCTCGGACTGCATCCGGGACAAACCCTGCGTCTGGTCGTCATCCCCCAGGCCCTGCGGGTGATCGTTCCGCCCCTGACCAGCCAGTATCTGAACCTGACCAAGAACTCCTCGCTGGCGGTGGCCATCGCCTATCCGGATCTCGTCCATGTGTTCGCCGGGACGGCTTTGATGCAAACTGGACAGGCGGTGGAGATCCTGGGCATCACGATGGCCTGTTACCTGAGCCTCAGCCTGTTCATTTCACTGCTGATGAACTGGTACAACCGGGCGATTGCCCTGAAAGAGAAGTAGATGACCAGCGCCTTCACCAGCGAACCAGTCAAAGGGGCGGAGCTTCCGCCGCCGAAAACCGAGATCGGCGTCTGGGGCTGGCTGTACCACAATCTATTTTCCACCTGGTACAACTCGCTGCTCACCGTTCTGAGCGTTCTGCTGCTCTACTGGCTCATTCCTCCCTTCGTCGAGTGGGCGTTCATCAAAGCCGACTGGGTGGGCGACAGCCGGGAAGCTTGTTCCCGCGAAGGCGCGTGCTGGGTCTTCATCAAGGTCTGGTTCGGACAGCTAATGTACGGACGCTACCCCATCGAAATGCGCTGGCGGATCAACATCGCCTACGTGATCCTGGCGGTTTCCATACTCTCATTGTTCATTCCAAAATTCCGCCACAAGCACTGGGTCGGCCTGTTCCTTTTCATCGGGTTTCCGGTGATCGCCTATTTTTTGTTTGTCGGAGATTCCTTCGGACTGGAGTATGTGGAAACCACGCGCTGGGGGGGGCTGTTTCTCACGCTCGTGATCGGAATCCTGGGCATCGTCGGCTCCCTTCCGTTCGGCATTGTGCTGGCGCTGGGAAGGCGTTCGGAGATGCCCGTGATCCGCACCCTCAGTGTGGCCTTCATCGAGTTGTGGCGCGGGGTGCCGCTGATCACCGTGCTGTTCATGTCCTCAGTGATGTTTCCCCTGTTCATGCCGGAGGGTGTCAATTTCGACAAGCTGGCCCGCGCCATCGGCGGAGTGATGCTGTTTTCCTCGGCCTACATGGCCGAAGTGGTGCGCGGCGGTTTGCAGGGGATCCCCAAGGGGCAGTACGAAGCGGCCAAGGCGCTCGGGCTGGGCTACTGGAGAATGATGGGGCTGATCGTGATGCCCCAAGCGTTGCGCATCGTGATCCCGGGCATCGTCAGCACCTTCATCGGTGTTTTCAAGGATACCACGCTGGTGTTGATCATCGGCTTGTTCGATTTTCTCGGCATGTCTCAGGCCGCCATCACCAACGTCAACTGGCTGGGTTTCTCCACCGAAAGCTATGTCTTCACGGCCGTCGGTTTCTGGATCTTCTGCTTCGGCATGTCCCGTTACAGCATGGCGGTGGAGAGAAAAATGCACGTCGCCTACAAGAAATAAGCGCAACCTCCTGAACCCCGCTCGAGCAGAGAAGAATGGCAACCCAATCCGCGATCAAAACCATCTACCAGCCAAATGACGAAAACGCCATCCTGATGGAAAACGTGCATAAATGGTTCGGCAGTTTTCATGTGCTCAAGGACATCAACCTGACCGTCCGGAAACAGCACAAGATTGTCATCTGTGGACCTTCCGGTTCTGGGAAATCCACGCTGATCCGCTGCATCAACCGGCTGGAGGAGCATCAGCAGGGCAAAATCTTCGTGGACGGGATTGAACTGACGAACAATTTGAAACAGATCGACCGCATCCGCAGCGAAGTGGGCATGGTTTTTCAGCAGTTCAACCTCTTTCCGCACCTCACAGCGCTGGAAAACCTGGCCCTAGCGCCGATCTGGGTGCGCAAGCTGTCCAAGGCCGAGGCGGAAGAGCAGGCCATGAAATACTTGGAACGGGTGCAGATTCCTGAGCAGGCCCACAAGTATCCCGGACAGTTGTCGGGCGGACAGCAGCAGCGCGTGGCCATCGCCCGCTCGCTCTGCATGAATCCCAAGATCATGCTCTTCGACGAACCGACATCGGCGCTTGATCCGGAGATGATCAAGGAAGTGCTTGACGTGATGGTCGAACTCGCCGAAAGCGGCATGACCATGATCGTGGTCACCCATGAGATGGGCTTTGCCCGCACGGTTGCGGACCAGATGATCTTCATGGACGAGGGTGAACTCATCGAGCAGAACACCCCCCATGAATTCTTCAACAATCCCCAGAACGACCGCACCAAGCTCTTCCTGAGCCAGATTCTCCAGCACTGACCCCACTTCCGGAACCGCTGGCCTGCGTTTGACAAAAGGCTTGCGTTCCGGAAATGTGTCCCTTAGCGTGAAAACTTGCATTGGAACCTATGTCCGGAACATCCCAGTTTCTCTTTAAGGACTCTTCATGAAAAAAGATGAGGAAAAAAAGGACGACCTGCTGGATTCGGGTGGTCTTGCCACCAAGATGCTGCAAACCCGCACCATCATCATCTCCCAGCAAGTCAACTCCGAACTCACGCAGAAAGTTCTCGGCCAGATCCTCCTGCTGGAGCAAGAGGATCCTGAAGCCCCGGTCACGGTGTTCATCAACTCTCCCGGAGGCGAGATGTTCTCGGGGTACGCGATTTTTGACACCCTGCGCTTCATCAGTTGCCCCATCACCACCATCGTCACGGGCTTCGCCGCGAGCATGGGGTCGATCCTCAGCCTCGCTGCGGACAAGGGGCGGCGCTTTGCGATGCCACAGGCAAAGATCCTGATCCATCAGCCTCTGTTGATGGGCTATCAGGGTCGTGCGGCTGATTGTGAAATCCAAGCCCGCGAAATCCTCAAAACGCGAGAACACCTCATCAATCTCTACTGCGAGTACACCGGACGCGACTACGATGAGATCAAGCAGGCGATTGACCGTGACAACTGGTTCACGGCGGAAGAGGCTCTTGATTTCGGGCTGCTCGACCGCGTCATCCAGTCTCGCGCTGAATTGAATTCCTGAGTTGTGGAATTTTCTATGTACGATGTCCTCGTCATCGGCAACGGACTGATCGGCTCGGCAGCGGCAAAGTACCTCAGCGGCACGGACCTGAAGGTCGCCATCGCGGGCCCGCTGGAACCGACGGATTGGGCATCGCATTCCGGCGTGTTTGCCAGCCACTACGACGAAGGCCGCATCACCCGGATGCTTGACCCCGATCCGCTCTGGGCGGAGTTGGGACGCCGGGCAATTCACGCCTATCTGGAGATTGAGCGTGAGAGCGGCTTGCAGTTCTTCCATCCGGGCGGGTGTCTGAAGGTCGCGCCGGACACCCCGCAGTTTGCGGAACTCCACGCCTCGCTGGAGGCAGTTCGGGATCGGCTGAACCTGACCACCTGCGAGCCGTTACGCAGTGCCGAGCTTCAGGAGCGGTTTCCCTACTTCGCGCTCAGCGGGCACACTGGAATGCTGGAATCCGGAACCGCAGGGCACATCAGTCCCCGTGCCCTCGTGCAAGCCCAGACGCGCATTGCACAAAAACGCGGGGCAACGCTGGTGCCGTCGCATGTCGAACGCTTGGAAGTGAATTCGGAATCCGTCACCGCGTGGTGCGCGTCCGGGGCGCAGATTCAGGCTGAACGGGTGCTGGTCTCGTCCGGAGCATTCACCAACGGAGTGTTGCCGACTCCGCTGGATTTTGAACTGCAACTCCGCATCGTGCTCTTTGCTGAACTGGACGAGGCTGAAGCCACCCGACTGCAGGATATGCCGGACCTGATCCTTGAATTCGCCGACCATCCCACCCTCCGGGATGTGTATGTCCTGCCGCCCATCCGCTACCCGGACGGAACCAACTTGCTCAAGATCGGAGGGGAACCCCTCTCCCCTCGCGTTCCCTCCACTCAAGATGAACTCAAGGCGTGGTTCCGCACCGGGGAATGTCCGGACGAGGTGGAGCCTCTCAAAGACACCTTACTCGCACTGATCCCGGACCTGCGGACCACGACCTTTCACACCAAACCCTGTGTGCTCACCTACACGCCCACCAACCGCCCGTATCTCGACACCGTGGTTCCGAAGCGGCTGTTCGTGGCCGCAGGCGGCTGTGGGTTGTCGGCGAAGTCCTCGGACGCCATCGGAAACCTCGCCGCGCAGTTGACACATCGCGGAGGGTGGGAGGTGCCGGAAGGCTCGCTGCTGCGCCCCGAAGCATTCCGTATCCCGCAAGTCTCGGAAACCCGAGCCGCCTAGTTTCACACACTGCTGCTATGTCAAAATACCTGATCATCGTCGAATCGCCTGCCAAGGCCCGGACCATCGGGAAGTTCCTTGGGCCGGATTACACCGTCACCGCCTCGATGGGACATGTTCGTGACCTGCCAGAACGCGACCTTGGCTTTGACCCTGCAAAAAACTTCGAACCACAGTACCAAATCTCGAAGGACAAGGAGAAGATCATCAAGGCGCTCCGCAAGGCTATCCGCCCGGACACCACCGTCTTCCTTGCAACCGACGAAGACCGCGAAGGGGAATCCATCTCCTGGCACCTGGTCGCAGCGCTTGGGCTGGATGACCGTCCGGTGCAGCGTATCGTTTTTCACGAGGTCACAAAATCGGCGATCCTCAACGCCCTCCGGAATCCCCGCGAGCTGGACCAGAAGCTCGTGGACGCGCAGCAGGCCCGGCGCATCCTTGACCGCGCCGTTGGCTACGAACTCTCGCCCCTGCTCTGGCGCAAGGTGAAGCCCGGGCTCTCCGCCGGGCGTGTGCAGAGTGTTGCCGTGTGCATCATCGTGGACCGCGAGCGCGAAATCCGGGAGTTTGAACCCGAAGAATACTGGCGGCTCAAGGCACAATTTCCCGGCTTTGAGGCGGAGCTTGCGAAAATCAACGGCAAAACCGCGAAAGTGCCCAACGAGGACGCCGCGCAGGCCATCGAAACCAGTGTCCGCAGCGGAACCTGGACGGTGCAGTCCGTGACCGAAAAGGAAACACAACGCCAACCGCCTCCGCCGTTCACAACCTCGACGCTGCAACAAGAGGCCTCCGTTAAGCTCGGTTTCTCGGTCAAACACACGATGTCGGTGGCCCAGCAGCTTTACGAGGGCAACTTCAAGATTCCGGGCTACAGCGGTGGCTTGATCACCTACATGCGAACGGATTCGGTCACGCTCTCAGAAGACTCGCTCAAGCAGGCGCAGCAGGTGGTCACGCAGGAGTTTGGAGCCAAGTTTTCCCTGCCGACACCCCGACGTTTTCGCAACCGCTCCAAAAACGCACAGGAGGCTCACGAAGCGATTCGTCCGGTCGATCTCTCCAAAACCCCAACGGCAGTCCGGGGGTTCCTCAAGGACGAGCAGGCCCGCCTTTACGGACTGATCTGGCGTCGCATGGTGGCGGGTCAGATGGCCGCCGCCAATTTCGCCCGCACCGTTGTGCAGGTCGAAGCCGGGGTGCAACGTGAGTGCCTGTTTGAAGCGAAGGGACAGCGCATCCTTTTTCCAGGATTTTTGCGGGCTTACGTCCGCGATGGAGAAGACCCGGGAGTTGCGCTGGGCGAGAAGGACGTGATTCTGCCACACGTCGAGCAGGGGCAGACGCTCTCGCTGGAAGGCTTCAGCACAGAGCAGTTGTTCACCAAGCCGCCCGCCCGCTACACCGAGGCAACGCTGGTGAAGAAGCTCGAATCCGAAGGCATCGGACGCCCCTCGACCTACGCTCCCACGATTTCCACGATCCAGGAGCGCAAGTATGTGGAGCGGCGGGATACCGACAAACGCCTCCAGCCCACGGACATCGGCGAGGTCGTCAACGATTTCCTCGCCAACCACTTTGAGGAAATCGTCAACCTCGGCTTCACCGCCAAGATCGAGCGGCAGTTCGACCACATCGCGCAGGGCGACGAGGACTGGATTTCCATGCTGGGAGGCTTCTATTTCCCCTTCCATCAGCGCGTTGAGGAAAAGGGCAAGTCCGTCACTCGTGCCGAAGCCTCCGCCATGCGGGTGCTGGGCACCGACCCGAAATCCGGACGCGAACTGAGTGTACGCATGGGACGGTTCGGGCCGATGGTGCAAATCGGCACCAAGGACGACGAGGATAAGCCACTGTTCGCCTCCATTCCTGCCGGTTCCAACATGCACGAACTTACGTTGGAGCAGGCGCTGGATTGCTTTGCCTTGCCCCGAACCTTGGGACAGGATGAGGCGGGAGAGGAGGTGTCCGTGGGGCGCGGGCGCTACGGCCCCTATGTCCGGATTCAGCGGGAATATCACTCGCTTCCGGTGGACGAGGATCCAATGGCGGTCACGCTGGAACGCGCCCTTGAAATCATACGGGAAGGCCGGGAGACCAAGGCGAAAAGCCTGATTCAAGACTTTGGCGAAATCCGGGTGTTGAACGGACGTTTCGGCCCGTACATCAAGCAGGGCAAGAACAACTACAAAATCCCCAAGGGCACCGACCCGGCAACTCTGGACGAAGCCGCTTGTCAGCAGATCATCGCCAATGCGCCACCTCCGGGAGCGCGGCGAAGTCGTGGCATCGCCAGACGTAAATCCGCCTGAAGCCGAAACCCAACATGCCCGAAACCGAAACTTCCCAGCCGCTCATCGAAACCTTTCCGGTCGGTCCGCTCCAGTGCAACTGCACCATCCTCGGCGATCCCATTACCCGTCAGGCATTTGTGATTGACCCCGGAGGCGATGCCGACCTTATCCTTGAACGGCTCCAGCATCACGGCCTGACCGTCACCCGTATCCTCCACACGCACGCGCACCTTGATCACTTCCTTGCCTCCGGACGCATGAAAGAAGCAACCGGAGCCAAACTCGCGCTGCATCCGGACGACAAGCTGCTCTGGGATCAGTTGGAAGATCAGTGCAACATGTTTGGAATCCCGTATGAACCCGCTCCGCCTCCGGATCAGTGGCTGGAGCATGAGGAGGAAATTTCGGTTTCGGACATCTGTGGATGCACCCTGCACACGCCGGGACACACGCCCGGCTCCATCTGCTTCCTGTTTGAAGAGAGCAAGTTTCTCGCGGCAGGCGACACCCTCTTCCGGGGGTCAATTGGACGGACGGATTTTCCGGGCGGGAATTATCAGGCGATTGAGCGTTCCATCCGGGAGCAACTCTACACGCTGGACGAGGAAACCACCGTGGTCACGGGACACGGCCCACCCACCACGATTGGCACAGAAATACGCACCAACGCCTTCATTCGAGGGTGAAGGGGCGGTAATGGGTTTCCAGTTCCAGCAGCTTGGCCTTCTTGTCCACGCCGCTGGCGAAGCCAGTGAGCTTGCCGTTCTTGCCAATCACGCGATGACAGGGAACGATGATGGAGATGGGGTTGCGTCCGTTGGCGTGTCCCACCGCTCTTGCGAACCGTGGATCTCCGAGACGCTGCGCCTGCTGCTGATAGCTGTGGGTTTCGCCATAGGGAATCTCCCGCAGCGCCTGCCATGCCTGCTGCTGAAACGTGGTGCCTTCAAAGGCCAGCGGCAGGTCGAACTCAAACCGCTTGCCGTCGAAATACTCCTCAAGCTGACGTTGTGCCTCAGCCAGCACTTCCGTTTCCTGCTCCACAATCCGCAAACCCTTGCGTTCCAGTGCTTCGGTATCAAATGGTTGATACGGCAGGGTTGCAAAATCGATCCGGCAGATGTGATCGTTGCGGGCGGCCATCACTATTTGCCCCAAAGGTGAGTCGAAACGCTGGAGGGCGAGGAAGTTTTCAGGCATCGTTCAAGCGGCGGTGGCTTGGGGCTTGTCAAGGATTTCGGCAATGGCGTGATCCTTCTCTTTCCAGATTTGCAGCAGCCACTTCCGCACCTGAGGACTTGCTCTTGGATCTTCAGACTCGGCAGATCCCGGAACAGGCAGTAGCCGGGCCTGAACCACCACCTGTGGGACTCTGCCCGCAAACAGGTCTATGAAGGTGGGACGTTCCGGATTGTCCGGATACACGATGGTCAGGTCCAAGACGGCATCCAGCGAATCCCCAAGCAGGTCGATCACCGTCGCCACTCCCGCAATCTTTGGTTTGAGCAAGTGCGTGTATGGCGAGCGCTGTTGTTCGTGCTTGATAGGGGTGAAGCGTGTCCCTTCCGAAAAATTCAGCAAGGTGCTGGGCATTCCTTTCATCCGCTCACAATTTTGGCGTACAGTTTCCAAATTCCGCTCTCGCAGTTCCGGACTCTTCGCAAGTTGCTTGGCGGTGTAGCGTTTCATGAACGGGAAATCCATCGCCCAGCACGCCTGCCCAAGAAACGGCACCCAGATCAGTGATTGCTTGATGAAGATGCGTCGTCCTGGAATCCGGCGGGCGAGCACGTATTCCAAGACAGGCAGGTCCACCCATGTCTGGTGATTTGCTAAAACGAGGTAGCTGCGGTTCCGGGACAAGCCTTCCGGCAGGTCCAGCACGATTTTGGTGGAGTGGCTCCAGTCGAGGAGTCGGCTGTTCGCAGTGGACCACATCGCTCCCATTTCCACAAACCACGCGGTCCAGAAGTGTCGCCATTCCGGAAAAGGCAGGATCAGTTTAACAGGAGAGAGGGCCACCATGATGCCGGAAAACACCATCGTGTTGAGGGTGATCAACAGAATCATGACCGTTGCCCGAACCATCTGGAAAGCGGAGAGCAGCATTGAAGCGGGCGGAGTGTGGGCGCGTCAAACGCCCCGCAAGGCAGGGGAGTGAGCGGTCTCGCTAAGAAACTTCGGCAGTGTCACTGCTTTTGTCCGAGAGCAGGCCCAACGCTTGAGCGGTCCAACCCAAGGCGATGAAGGTGATCGCAATACCCGGAACGGCGGCGATGACCCCAATCCACGGGAAGATGAACAGGTAGAAGACTTCTTCAGGAATCATGGAACGTGCTAAGCTGAAGTTGCAATTGTAACCAACCAAGACCATGTTCTACCACAAGCCTTCAAGGAACACAAGCCTCCCCTCTGCAACACGGATTCGGGGTCGCGCCGATTTTCTGCTGCTGCCTGTCGCGTTGCTGCTGCTGAGTTCGTGCTACCCCAAGTCCGTGGACTACGAGTTCGGTTGGACCACTGAAACGGTGATCGGTGCTGTCGTGGATCAGAAAGGCAACCCGCCCGACACTGACACCTTTATTGTCGTCAAGGAGTATTACGGGCAGTTTGTCGAGCTTAACGGAGGTTCGCTCCTCTACACCCCAAAAGCCCGACTGGTGCGTCCTGATGCCAACGGTTACTTCCGGATCATATTCGATCTCAAAGCCTCACGTCTCGAACTCGCGTTTGTCGCATCGGGCTTTGAGATGCAGCGCTTCCGCTTCAATCGTCAGTTTGGCGTAGGCGAGTTGCACTACGATGCCACTCTGGAGGCCACACCCGCATGGCGTGAGCATTTTATGCTGCAAGTCGGCCCATTTCTTGAAAACTTCATCATCGAACAACGCTACCAAATGCCCAACCTTCAGCAGCTCTACCTCGGCGACTGGCTGGCCACCGAACGGCTCAAGCTGCACCCCAACTCCGATTCATAAAACTTTGATGCGCGGTTATTTCGGCATTTTTTCTGCCGGGCTGCCCAATTGTCCTAACGGTTGCAATCGCCCGGAATTTTTGGGATCGCCCAATCCGGTGTTTGTGGAGGTTCGTTCTCTACGGGCATTCCCCAGTCCGCCATTCCCGCCGCTAAATCACCGATCTCGTCCACCTGCAAGCACGGCTCGGATTGCATCTCCTCCCCCGGCAGGTTGAACCTTGGTACCGAAAGCTCCTGAGCCAGTGTGTACACATAATCCGGGGCCTCTGCTTCCAAGCCAAACTGAAGCTGTCGGGATGACGATTCCGGAGCTTGCGAGGCAGAGACAGACTGAGAAGTCAGAGTTGGCTCCGATCCGCCCTGCCGCAGGGTGTGCAACAGATGCCGCATCCGATTGGAGCGCTCCAACAGGGAGCGGACCAGCGCCCGATGCCGCATCAGGAGGTGTGGCCCCTCCTGATGAAACAGGGAAAACCAGCGGAGGTTTTTGGGGGAATGCACCACCGCCTTTCCGGAAAACAGGGGCTGGTGGCTTTCCGGCATGTCCTCGTGATGTTCCACGACCGCGCATCCGGGGAAGCACTGCTCCGGCCTTGCATGGCGTTCCTGCAACTGCTGCTTCAGCCGGAAGGCATCCGGATGCCCCCCCAAAGCCCGCATCAGATGCTCGGTGCGGTGGCCCTCCTGCCACGTCTCCACCAAGTGCGCTTCGCAGTCGCCTTCACGCTGGCAGATGGGGCAGGCCAGTCGGTGCGACTGGTAGAGGATACGAGGTTGCGGGGTCATTCCGATTGACCAAAAAACAGATGCGCTCCAAGTCCAAAACTTCCGGAACGCCGAAACTTACAGTGGCTCTGCCGCCAAGAGATGGGGGCGGACGCGGGTGATGCGAACGGGCAGCAGATCGCCAATGTGAGCCATTTCAGCGGCCACGGCAACTGTGCAGTTCCCACGGGTGCGGCCCATCCAGCATCCGGGTTCGCGGGGGTGTCGTCCTTCGATCAACACCTCCTGCTCCGATCCCACTAGCCCCGCCTGCTTGGTGTGCGAAATTTTCTCCTGAACCTTCAGCAATGTACGCAGGCGCTCACGCCGCACGTCGTCCGGAAGTTGGTTATCGTACTGCGCTGCCGGGGTTCCCGGACGGGGAGAGTACTTGAAGGTGTACATCAGGTCAAACTCAACCTCACGAACCATCTCCAGAGTGTCCTCAAAATCCGCATCGGTTTCGCCTGGAAAGCCCACGATAAGGTCGGTGGAAAGTGCGGCCTCCGGCACACGACTTCTCAACATTTCGACCTTTTCCAAAAACTTCTCCCGGGTGTACCAGCGACGCATGCTGCGCAGAACCGCGTTGGATCCGGATTGCAAGGGCAGGTGCATCTGCTCGCAAACCGTGCGCAAATCCCGGATGGCATCCGCCAGTTCCTCCTGAAAATCCTTGGGATGCGGCGATGTGAAGCGCACCCGCTCCAGTCCGGAGATTTGATCCAACTCCTCCAGCAGCTTCACAAAGGTGACGCCGTCCGCCTTGTACGAGTTCACATTTTGCCCAAGCAGACAGATTTCCTTGGTTCCGGAATCCACCAGCCGCTCCGCCTCATCAAGGATGTTGCTGGCTTCCCGGCTCACTTCCAGCCCCCGGGTGATCGGAACGATGCAGAAGGAGCAGAAGTTGTTGCAACCCTTGGTGATCGCCAGATGCGACTTGACCCCAGGCTTGGAGGCTTCAAAGGTGTAGCCGGGCACGAAGTTGCGAACCTTCTGCCGATGTGCCTTGCGCTCGGTGCGCACCACCCGCTGCCCCTGCTCGACCTCTGCAAGCATCTCCGGCAGGTCATAGAGGTTGTCGGTGCCAAACACGAGGTCAACGTTGTGGGCGCGTTGCAGAATGGCTTTGCCCTCCTGCTGCGCCACACAGCCGCCCACGCCAATCCGCAGGTCTGGTTTCTGCGCCTTCAGTTTCCGCAGTTTTCCGAGTTGGCTGAAGACCTTGTGTTCTGCCTTCTCCCGCACCGAGCAGGTGTTCAGCAAGATCAGGTCGGCCTCTTCCGGATGCTCGGTGAACACGTAGTTCTGCTTGAGGACACCAAGCATCTTGTCGGTGTCATACTCGTTCATCTGGCAGCCCCAGGTCTGGACGTGAACCTTCCGGACAGGTGCCGATTCCGCTTCCAAAACCTCAGCGTCAGACATCAGGCGGCAATTGGCTGCATGGACTCCAAGCCGAGTTCCTGCTCCGCCAACTGACACGCTGCGGCCAGCAGGTTCTTCGGAAATTCCGCATGATGGGAGGCACCCTCCAGTTGCCACTGGGTTTCCTCCAGTTGCAGTCCGTGGGCGGAGGGCTTCACATACTCGTACCACTGATTGCGATGCTGGAGCTGCAACGCGGCAACTTGGTAATAAACCCCATCCCGCTGAAAACGGTGTTTGGGTTTGGCCTCCGCCTCAAAAGCCTTGACGGGCTTCAGGAACAGTCGGAAGTCGAATTTTCCCCACATGAAGTGCAAAAGCAATTGTCCTGTACCGCTTTCGGTTTTAAGGATCGTGTAGTTCTGTCGGTTGATCGTGTGATGTTTCACGTTGTTTTCTCGGATAAGGTGATTTCTTGGAAAAATGTATCTGAATTATACCGGATTTTTTTGGAGCTTCAAGGCATCGCAAAAGCCACATAGCCTGCGATGTAGTGCTTGGCCGAAAAATACTCAAATTGCTGATAATGAACTACCCCGCAGCAAGCGGCGGGGTAGTCACGTATGGCACTAATTAGGTCTATTGATTCGCAGCAAGCTGCGGTGAATTGACCCGGAAGAGATTAAATATCATGTAGTTACCTGATTTTCGGCCAAGCACTATGTCATTGGATCGATAACGCTGAAAATCCATAAAAAGACAAGTAATATGGTATATTAATTTCAGGAAATACCCTAAGTTTCCCGGTGTCAAATGCCCTCACATCGAGGGCGTGCCAAATTCCTTGAAGGCCATCAAAAAACTGGGGCTGGGGTTGGGTTGCAACGGCTGAAAGTCTTTCTCCAATGTCCGCCACACCTCGCTCAGGATGCGTAGCTGTGAACCCTCCCGACGGACGTACAGTTCTTTCCAACCCAAGTCCTTGGTTTCCGTAGATTCGTAGTGTTGCACAAACCGAATGTGATAGATGTTTTCGTACTCTAAGATCGAGACATTGCTAATCTGGATGCTGCGATCCTGATTTGCCTGATTCACCTCGCGCTTGTAAGCAGTCCAGCCCTCGTAATTCCAGTGCTCGTTCCGGAAATCCTCAGAGTAGTGTTTCAAGTAGGCTTCTGTCTGATTCGACTCCCATGCCGTCCGCCACTGCTCCAAGAAGTTGAAGAGGTACTGCTGCACCGGAATGAGCTTCTTGTCCGTGACAAGCCGGAAAGATTCACTGATAATGACCGGGGTTTCACGAGCTGCAATTTGTGGCACCAGCCGGGCGAAGTCCCAGTTGTTCACCGAAATGCACCCACGGGTGGCCCCCGGAAGCCACTGGGCCGATCCGTGGAGCCAAATGCCATTCCCGCTCTTGTCGAACAGCAGCCGATCCAAATAATTCGGATAGTTGAGAACGAAGGCGCCTGCCCCATAAACCTGTGCGTCCTGACCATAGGTCTGGATTAGCTCGGTGTCTGTCCACTGCTGGACGGTCCAGAACACCCCGTTTGGAGTGCGCAGGTCGCCTTCTCGGAGCTTGTCCCCGGTCTTCTGCCCTGTGGTGCAGGAGTACCGTGCCACGTTTTCCCACTTGGTTCCGTAGCGATAAATTCGCAGATCGCACCCCGATTTCTCCACGACCACCACCGTGGCTCCGGGGTAGTCGTAGAAAATCAGGGAACTGGGCCGCAGCGTTGCAGCAAACCCCTGCGCAGGGGTTCCCCCAATCAGGAGCAGCAGAACGAGGATTCGCAGGATCGGCATGGCAGTCCGGAATCGGCGCGTCAGCGCTGCTTGCGGTACTGCCAGATGATCCAGAAGGAAATGGAGCCGACCATGGCGATCGGCAGCAGCATGAGCAGCGCGGTTGTCAGATAGAACGCCTCCCGGTTCCCAGTCCCTGAGAAGCAGGTGGCGCATGCAAAGACGCTGTGGGGGAAAAATAGAGAAATACTGGCAACAACGCAAGCCCAGAGCGCACGGAAGCGGAGTCGGTCCTCAGGGCACCCTTGCGGTTTCATGCCAGATACACGAGAACATAGAGGATCGGCCACACGCCGACAACAAAGTACCACAGCATCCGGACTGCCGAAGCTCCCCCTTGTGTGAGGGGCTGTTCTTGGCCGGGAGTCATCCGCATCCATGTATAAGCCAGAGCAATCAGTGCCCCAAGTACATGCACTCCGTGGGCACCAATGATGAGGTAGAACAGCCCTCCGTAAGTGCTGGAGGTCACCGTCAGTCCAAACCCAAGCATCTGCACCCACTCGTACCCCTGAAACACCAAGAAGAAGGTGCCCAGCGCCACGGAAATCCCCAGAGTCCGTTGCGCCGTTCCTGATCCTCCCCGAAACTGTCGTCCGGAAAGATATGCGGCCACTCCACTGGAAAGCAGGACCGCAGTGTTGAGTGCGGTGGACCAGACCGGCAGTCGGGGCTGTCCCCATGGAGGCCACTCTTCAAGCCCGGAGCGGATGATCAGGTAGGCACTGACCAGCGAGGCGAAAAACATCACCTCCGTCACGATGAAAAGCAGCATCCCGAACTGCCGACTGTCAATCAGCGGGCGCTGCGGCACAGGGGCCGGGTCGTAAGACTCTGCCGTTACCAGCAATGCAGGAAGAGACTCCAAGCTCACTTGACCCTCTGCTCGATGGTGCAGGATTGGTTTGCGAGGCAATCCTGCCACTGGATGACTCCGTCCACGTTGGCCCCGTCGATTTTCACAATGTCGGAGGCAACTCCGAAGAAGAACACCCCAAGAAAGACGAAGGCGATGGTCAGCAAAAACCAGATGATGTGCTTCTCGAACTTCAGGTGCATGAAGTTTGCCGCCACCATCAGGGTCTTGACGACTGCGATGCCAAAGGCGGTGGCGATCGTCAGCCACGGAATCTCCAGCATTGGGCCGAGGATGCTGACGGTGAGCAGGATCAGGAGGATGACCCAGATCTTGACGTAGTTGGGATGAGCGTGAGCAGCTTCTGACATGGTTCTAGCGGATGTGGGTTTCGCTCAGAAATTCGCAATGTAGAGGAGGGGGAACAGGAAGATCCAGACAATATCGACAAAGTGCCAGTAGAGTCCGATCAACTCGACCCGCTGGAGGTTGCGGCCCTTCAGCACGTCCATCGAGATCATTCCCATGATGACCATGCCGCCAAACACATGCAGCGCGTGCAATCCGGTTGCCGTGAAGTAGAACGACCAGAAGACGTTGCTGAGGATCGTGATCGGCTCATGCGTCGCGGGCGTATGGTACCACTCCGGGAAGATCTTCGTAGTGTACTCGTAGAATTTCACGACCATGAACACCAAGCCGCCGAAGATGGTGAACCAGATGTAATTGAAGGTCTTCTTGAGATCTCTGCGCTCGGAGGCAGCGTGGGCCAGCACGATCGTGAGGCTGGAGGTCAGCAGCACGAAGGTGTTGAACGCCCCCGCCGGGGTGTTGGTCATCGAGGCCTGCTCGAATCCCGGAGCGCCATTGAGCTTGTAGAGGACAAAGCACATGATCAGCCCCCCGAAGATGAAGACCTCGGAGGTGAGTACCCACCACACCGCTAGTCGTCCGGTGGGGATGCCTGTTACAGTTCTGCGAGTGGCGATGGGACTGTGCGTCATAAGAATCTTCCAGGCAAAGGTTCGGGGAGGGGAGCCCCCCTCCCGCAAGGTCATCGTCAGTTTCGGTCCGGCATGTTCTGGGGCCAGTAGTCCTCACGGTTGCCGGGTACGCTGTACTCGTAGGGTCCGCGATAGACGCTGGGCAACTCCTTGAAGTTGCCGTGCGGCGGCGGCGAGGGGACGATCCACTCCAGCGTGTTCGCCTTCCAGGGGTTCGGCTCCGCCTTTCGGCCCCGGAACATGCTGCCGAAGAAGTTGATCAGGAACGGAATCTGGAAGAGCAGCATGATCACCAGCGAAGCGGTGGCGAACACGCGTAGTCCTTGGAGGTCCGGAGAGGCGAGATCGGGGAAATGCTCGTAGTTGTAAATCCGGCGGTGCTGCCCCGCCATGCCGAGCAGGAAGAGGGGGAGGAAGATGCCGTTGAACGGGATCAGCGTTCCCCAGAAGTGAACCTTCCCCCAGAACTCGTTGAGGTGCCGCCCGAACATTTTTGGGAACCAGTAGTAGAGCGCCCCGAACATGCCGATGATCGTGATCGGGAAGAAGGTGTAGTGGAAGTGGGCGACCACGAAGTAGCTGTCGTGGAAGTAGATGTTCAGTCCGCTGGCTCCGAGGTAAATCCCCGTCACGCCACCGAGCAGGAAGGTCATCAGGAAGCCAAGCGCCCAAAGCATCGGCACCGTGAAGCGGATCGAGCCCCCGTAGAGCGTGGCGATGTAGCAGAACATGACCTCGGCGATCGGAATCGAGATCAGCAACGTTGTCACCACGAAGACATTCGCCATGCGTGGGTCAATCCCCGCGATGAACTGGTGGTGCGCCCAGACCACGAAGGCCAGACCGCCGGTGGCGATGGTCGTGTAGAGGATCGTGCGGTAACCCCAGAGTTTCTTGCGGGAGAAGGTGGTGATCACATCAGCCACCAAGCCAAGAGTGGGAAAGAGGACCACATAAACCTCCGGATGCCCAAAGAACCAGAACAGATGCTGCCAGAGCACCGGATCGCCTCCCCCTGCTGGCAGGAAGAAGGTGGTACCGATACGCTGGTCCATGAAGAGCATGACCGCGCCCGCGATCAACGGGCCGACCGAGGCCATGAACATGATGACCGCAATGTTGATCATCCAGATGACGATGGGGATGTCCATCATCTTCATGCCCGGAGCGCGAGAGTTCATGGTAGTTGTGACGAAGTTGATCCCCCCGAGCAGGAAGGCGATGATTTCCAGCGCTACGGCGACGATCCACAGTGAAGATCCCCAGTTCGTGAGGTTGTACTCCGGAACCGAAGAAAGCGGCGGATACGCCGTCCACGCGCCTCCAAAACCTCCGCCCTTGACAAAGAAGGAGAGCAGCAACACCACCGTGCTCACAAAGAAGATTTGGTATGAAAGCCGGTTGATGCGCGGGAACACCATGTCGTCGCACCCGATCATGAGCGGGATCAGGAAGTTGCCGAACCCTGCGATCAGCACCGGCATTGCCACCCAGAAGATCATGATCGTGCCGTGGTTGGTGATGAGCATGTTGTAAATCTGGGGAGTCACCTGCCCAAAGAGCGGCACGTCCATGCCTGGAAAGGCCAACTGCATCCGGAAGGCGTAGGCGAAGTAGCCTCCGACGGCGGCCATGAACATGCCGGTGAACATGTATTGAAGCCCGATCATCTTGTGATCGGTCGGGAAAATGTACTTCTCCCAAAAACTCATCTCGTGGTGTTCTTCGTGCGCATGCTCCTGCACGGTCGCAGTCGCGGCGGTGGTCTCGCTCATGGGGTTCTCCATCTCAAGTGCGGATGCTGAGGTTTAGAAGCTTTTGGCCAACAAGGTTGCGTAGGAGTCCGGGTCTGAAGCCTTGACCGTTCCTGGTATGGGGGTCGGAGGACCGTTCAAGCGACGTAGGTAGTCACTCTCGTAAGTGCCGTCGCGGATCGCTGCCATCGTCTGTTGGTAGCTCTCCGGGGTGTGGACGGTGACGGCGGCACTCATGATACCGTGTCCGTGTCCGCACATCTCCGCGCATTGGATGTCGTAAGTGCCCGGCAGTGTCGGTTCAAACCAGCCCGCAATCGACCGGCCCGGAATCATGTCCTGCCGGAGCCGGAAGGCTGGAACCGCGAAATTGTGTATCACGTCGCGGGATTGCAGCTCAAAGTGATAAACCTTATTCACTTCCACATGCAGGTCGTTGACGGTTTTGATGTCATCCTCGGTGTCCAGCTTGCCATCCGGACCCGAGTGGATGAAGGACCAGCTCCACTGCTGGGCGATCACCCGAATCGCGTCGTCCTTGGGCGGCATGGTCTGCTTCACCAAAACCCAGACCCAGATCGCTCCGGCGATCAGCACCACGTCAAAGACGATGATGATGTTGTGCGGCCAGTGGATCCACCTCTTTTCGTTGTGCCGCTCTCCCGTGATATATTTCGCCGGCACCCCTTCGCGGTAGCGGAACTTGAGGAGCAAGTACACCATCGCTCCAAAGGTCAGCAGGAACCAGAACCCCACCATGTAGGTGATCAGGTCGAAGAGCCAGTCGATCTCGCCGCCGTAGCTGGATGCGTTTTCAACAAAGTATTCAATCATGTTCCGCCCAGAGACTCAGATTCAGGATGCGCAGGATGGGCCACGCAGGTTCATAAGACAAACAGAATGACAGACAGCATGAAAAGCATCGCGCCAAGAAACACGACCCAAAATACCTTCGAGGTCAACACCTCTGCTTCGTTTTGCTCACTCATTCAACACCTCCGTTCAGTTTAGAGCAGAATTCGGTCCAGAATGACCACAACACATAGTACAGGAAAATAAATGATTGACATCAAAAACACTCTCCTTGCATTTACATAGGTCCGGCTCCAGAAAAACCACACGGCGTACCCCAGAGCGCCAAGCCCAAGCAGGATGGAGCCGACCAAGTAAATCAAACCCGCCTGCCCCGCCCAGTAGATCGAGACGCTGACCAGCAGCAGCAGCGCGCTGTTGATCAGGGTGTGGTGTGCCGTGCGCTGTCCCTGCGGGTCGTTGTGGGAGAGCATCCGAAAACCGCCGCGTGCGTAGTCCTCGCGGTGCATCCACGCGATCGCAAAGAAGTGGGGAAGTTGCCAGAAATAGAGCAGGAAGAAGATGGGGAGTGTGCCCCAGCCCAGTTCTCCAGTCGCGGCGGTCCAGCCCATCACAGGTGGCAAAGCCCCCGTCACGGCCCCCACCCACGTGTTTGCGGGGGTGAGTGGCTTGAGGGGCGTGTAGGCCCAAATGTAGGAAAGCAGCGTCACCAGCCCAAGAAACGCGGTCAGGGGGTTCACGCTCCACACCAAGAGCAGCAGTCCGGAAACGGCCAGACACATTCCCAGCCAGAAGGCTTCCTCCAGTGCGATGCGTCCTTCGGGTAGAGGGCGGTTTCGGGTCCGGTGCATGAGCGCATCGCGCTCCACCTCCCACCACTGATTGAAAACATGTGCCGCTGCGCCCACCAGTCCCGTACCGATCACCATGCCCAAAATCAGCAGGGGATTATGCTGTACGGGTTCCGCCAAGGCATAGCCGATGCAGGTACTCACCAGCACCATGAACAGCAGTCGCGGCTTGGTCAGCACCACAAAATCAGCCAACCGACTGGGCTGAGCGACAGCAACCTCGGCTAAATGGGTAGTTTTTTCGGACATTCCTTCATGTGCAAAGAAAATGAATCTAACTGTAATGGAACCACGGATTCCGGTAACGGCGCAAGATAAAACACCAAAAACCCTAACATGGGGTTGTCGTAAAAGGCGATTTCCCGCATAATTTGAGGACTCCCGCTTCGGGTCATTTTGCAACCCCATTCAGCTTCCCGGATGTACGCGATTCTTCTTGCTGGCGGTAGCGGCACCCGCCTCTGGCCTTACAGCCGCACCATGAGTCCCAAACAGTTCCTTGCATTGGGAGCCACGCACGAGTCGCTTTTTCAGGAAACCTGCCAGCGCCTCACCCCGCTCGTTCCCTCGGAAAACCTCTGGGTGGTCGGTTCCCAGTCCCACGAACATGAGTTACGACTCCAGTTGGCACAGGTGGTTTCAGGGTTTCAGGACGACCACGTTTTGCTGGAACCCGTTGGCCGCAACACCGCCCCGGCGGTGCTTTGGGGTGCCCTCCAGATTCCGGAGGATCAGCAGAACGAGCCGCTGCTGGTGGTCTCTGCCGATCACCTCATTGGGAACCCGGAGGGTTTTGTGGAGGCAGTTCACAGCGCCGTCCCCCTGACTGAAGAGGGCTGGCTGGTCACGTTTGGCATCCGCCCGGACCGCCCAGAAACCGGTTACGGCTACATCCAGTCGGGCGCTCCGCTCCCGGTGGGGTTCCAGGTTTCCCGCTTCGTCGAGAAGCCCGATGTCGAAACCGCCCAACAACTGGCGGCTTCCCCGGAGCACACTTGGAACGCAGGCATTTTCCTTGCCAACGCGGCCACCTTTCTCCAAGAATTCCGGCAACATGCTCCAAACCTTTTCCAGACTTTTGAGCCGTTACGACCATGCGCGGGAAAACCACCCACTCCGGAAGCGGTCGAACAGGTGTTTGAATCCGCCGCAAGCATTTCGATTGACTACGCGGTGATGGAAAAATCGCAGCACATCGCCGTGGTGCCCGTGGACATTGCTTGGAGCGATCTCGGCAGTTGGGAGAGCCTGCATCAAGTTTCGGAGAAGGACACGAACGGCAACGTGCTGCGGGGCAGCGTCATCTGCCGGGACACGCGTAATTCGTTGATCATCAGCACGAAGAAGCTGGTGACGAGCATCGGCGTGGAAAACCTCGTCATCGTTGAAACCGAGGACGCCTTGCTGGTCTGCGACCTTCGGCGCACTCAGGAAGTCAAGCAGCTTGTCGAAACGCTCAAGGAGGAGGATCGGCATGAGTACCGCTTCCACACCCGCATTCTCCGGCCTTGGGGTAGTGCCACAACCGTGCTGGAAAACTCCAGTTTCCGCATCCAACTGCTGGAGGTGGGGCCGGGCGCGAGCCTTTCCCTGCAACGCCATCGGCATCGCAGCGAACACTGGGTGATCACCCAAGGGACGGCCGATGTGCAACGTGGCGATGAGATGTTGCTGCTCTCCGAAAGCGAATCCGTTTACATCCCCAAGGGCGTTTTGCACCGTCTTGGCAACTCCGGGCGCATCCCGCTGGAAGTCATCGAGGTCCAGCAGGGGGGCTATCTTGGTGATGACGACATCGAACGCTTTGACAACGCTTCCCATGCCTGATCCTACCGACGATTTCGCCAAGCACCCCGTGCCCGTATGGCACGAACCGGACCTGCCGTGGGCACAGTTTCAGCGTTTGGCTGCTGCGGAAACGATGCGGGCACTGGACCAACACGCCATCGAGGAACTGGGAATTCCGGGACTCGTCCTCATGGAAAACGCCGCCCGCAGCGTCGCCGATCTTGTAGAGACCGAAATCCTGCGGGAGCGTCCACAGGCTTGGGTGGTGGTCTGCTGTGGACGGGGCAACAATGGCGGGGACGGTTTTGCGGCTGCACGGCTGCTTGCCAACCGGGGCGTTCACGTTTCCGTGATTGACGCAGGCGAGGCCAAAACCGAGGACGCCCGCACCAACCAGCAACTCTGGTCCCACTTCGGCGAGAGTGTGTCCTTTCCGAGTCCAGAAGCCACACGCTGGCTGGAGCGAACTGACGTGATCCTCGATGCGATTTTCGGCATTGGTTTGGAGCGAGAGATCGAGGGCGCCTACCACGAGTGGATCGAGACGATCAACGCCAACTCCCGTGCCATCCGCATTGCGCTTGATGTGCCCTCCGGCATCAGTTCCGAGGACAGCCACCTTCACGGAATCGCGGTGCGCTGCCACCACACCGTCTGCTTTCAGGTTGGCAAACCTGGATGCTTCCAACAGCCCGGAGCCGAGTTTTGCGGAAAAGTCACGATTCCAGACATCTCCATCCCAACACACTGGCCGGAAGCGACACCTTCAACGTGGGGGATCACCCCGCAAGCCACACGGCGCCTGCTCCCGGACGTTCCGGACGATTCGCACAAAGGCAACTTCGGGCACCTACTCACGGTCTGTGGCTCGGTAGGCATGGGCGGGGCGGCAACCCTTGCAGCCACCGCTGCACTGAAATCCGGAACTGGACTTGTCTCCGCCTTTGTGCCCGAACGTTTCCGCGATGGCTTGCCCAGCCAGCCCCCTGAAGTGATGACCCTCTCCTCGCCTGGTTCTCCAGATTTCCTCACTCCGGACCACACCGATGTCGCACTGAGCCATGCCGCTTCCCGCGACGCGGTCGTATTGGGTTGCGGTTTTGGCAATCACCCTGAAACCGGGGAGTTCGTCCGGGCGTTTGTCGTGGAAACCGAGGGGCCGCTGTTGGTGGATGCCGACGGTTTGAACCACCTGAGCAGTCAGGATTTGGTGGAGCGTTCCGGGCCAACGGTGATCACTCCGCACCCCAAGGAGTTGTCAAGATTGTGCGGACAGAGCGTTGCTGAAATTCAGGTGTCCCGGATCGCCACGGCCCGCCACTGGGCGCAGGAGTGGGAGGTCGTGCTGGTGCTGAAGGGGTCACGCACCGTAGTTGCTGCTCCAGATGGGGCGGTTTTCCTCAATCCCACAGGCAACGCAGGACTCGCCACCGCTGGGTCTGGAGACGTCCTCAGCGGCATGATCGGAGGCTTCCTTGCGCAGGGCCGCTCACCCCTCGCCGCCGCGCTCATCGGGGTCTATCTCCACGGACTTGCCGCGGATCAGCTTGTTCAGGAAGGATTGCCGCCTACGGCACTGACCGCTTCTGACCTCTTCCGGGGCATCGGGCTGGCCCGCAACGCCTTGCTCAGAATGGGCGCCTGAGATACGAAAACCGCAAAAACGAGAGCAGAATCCCGGCGATCACCAGGCGTCCGGCATTGAGCACCTGCAGGTCGATGTGTTGTGGTGCAATGCCCATGCGCCGGGTGTGGAAACAGCAAGGACCAGACAAACACGCCGTGCACGGCGGTGATAGGCTCGACCGTGTACAGGGGGGGGGGATTCAGGAGCCGCGTTTTTGCAATCGCATTGCACCTGCCCCAGAAAGACCGGAGCATCAAACCCCTTGCTCACTGAAAAGTTTTCTATGAAACGCCTCAAACTTCCCCTCGCAATTGCACTCATGGTCGTTGGCGCAATCCTGACGGGTTACTTCCTCCTCAAAGGTCGCTTCGATCCGGAAAAGCAAAAGGCCGTTCAACAAGCCACAGAAAAATTTATGCAGCAAAATCAAGAGCTTTTGGAAAGCAATCCCCAGCAAGAAGGCGTGGTCGTCACCGACAGTGGCTTGCAATACCGAATCCTTCAGGAAGGCACGGGTACCCGACCCACCGCCGCCTCGACCGTGACGGTCCACTACCGGGGCATGCTAGTGGAGGGTTCCGAGTTCGACAGTTCCTATCGGCGCGGCCAGCCGATCAGTTTCCCGGTGAGCGGATTGATTCCGGGCTGGACGGAAGCCCTGCAACTCATGCAGGAGGGCGCAAAATGGGAACTGGTCGTCCCAGCGCACCTCGCTTACGGCGAGCAGGGGGTGCCCGACCTCATCCCGTCCAACGCCGTTCTACGCTTCGAGGTGGAACTGCTGAAGGTCAACTGACCCGACGTTCCGGAGCCTCGGACGAGTCCTTTTCCGGACGCTGGAGCGACTTGAGCGTGTTGATGATCTCCTGAAAAATATGCCGGAGCATTGCCTCGCTGAGCGGTCCCTCGTTGCGTTCCACCAGCCGGGCGAACAACTGCCGCTCCCGTTCCTGAACCAGCACCGCCACATGCTCGCGGCGCTTGATCTCCCCAATCTCCACCACACACTGTGCCCGGTGGTTGATCAGCGCCAGCAGGTCTGCGTCAATCTCGTCAATCTGCGCTCTCAGTTCGTCCAAGGTCATAACTTTCCTCCAAAAGAAATCAGGATGACCAGAACTTGGGCAAAATGCAACCCTCGGGCAGAACTCCGGATTTTCCGGATTCGCTTGAGTTTCAAAGCAAATTTGCTAAAATTATCCGTTTTGATTTTTAGTAGGAATTCGGGTTGCGGAAAAGACTGATCACAGGAAACTGGAAAATGCACGGTTCGGCGGTGCTGGCGTCCGAGTTGTTTGCTGCGCTACGCCCGGAACTGGAGCGGACTAGCTGCGAAATCGCCCTCTGTCCGCCCTTTCCGCTAATCCCGGTTATCCGCGAAACGGTGCAGGGTTCTCGGATTCTCGTGGGCGCGCAAAACGTTCACGCGCAAACGTCCGGAGCCTTCACAGGCGAGGTTTCCGCCGCGATCTTGCAGGAATCCGGGGTGCAGATCTGCATCGTCGGGCATTCGGAGCGCCGCAGCTTGTTTGCCGAAGCGGACGAGTTTATCGGCCAGAAAGTCGGCATCCTGCTGGAACACGCCATCCGTCCCGTGCTGTGCGTGGGCGAAGTGCTGGAGGAGCGCGAACAGGACGTTCACGAGGCCGTGGTGATCCGGCAGTTGCGCCAAGGGTTTGCCGGACTCAATCCGGATGAGTTCAGACGCTGCGTGGTGGCCTACGAGCCAGTTTGGGCGATTGGCACAGGCCGTACCGCGACTCCGGAACAGGCGAACACCATGCATCAGGTGATTCGACAGGAAGCCGCCAATTTAGCCTCTGCGGAAAGCGCCGAAAATCTGCAAATCCTCTACGGCGGGAGCGTCAATGCCGGAAACGCCGAAACCCTGCTGGGGCAGTCCGACATTGACGGGGCACTCGTGGGTGGAGCCAGCCTCAAGCCGGAGGATTTCCGCCGGATCGTGCTTGCTGGCGGTTGAGTTTATTTTCCAAGAAGTTTTGAGAAAAACACCATGTTCACTTTGCTGCTGATCATTCACGTTGTTGCTTGCCTGCTGATCATTTTCTTCGTCCTCCTGCAATCCGGACGCGGTGCCGAGCTTGGTGCAGCCTTTGGCGGCGTTGGACAGGCCAATTCCGTCCGGGGGGAAATGACTGGCGTGGGCAAGATCACCACGGGAGTTGCCATCGTCTTCATGCTGACTTCGCTCTCCCTCGCGTACCTCTCCTCCGAAACCGCCAAGGATTCGGTGGTCCGCAAGATTGAGGCAACCCCCACGATTCCAAGCACCCAACAGACTGCGCCTGCATCCACGGAGCCAGCAGCCGTGACGCTCCCGGTGGCAGAGGAAAAACCCTCAGCGGCTCTGGAGCAAAAGGAAGCACCGCCCCTCTCGTCGGAAAGCACTCCGTCCAAGAACTGACCTTCGGAAACACTCCGCTTGCGCACAAGTCGAAGCATGGACGGAGTTCTGCTTGGCAAGGATTTCAGGCCGCACAGGGAGCCTTTTCTGTTCTGACTCCAACTTCCAAAAATTCAGATCGAAAAGCTCTGAAAAGGAGCACTGAAGGTGATCGCCAAGTAGATGGCGATGCCGAAAATGTCATTGGTGGTGGTGATGAAGGGGCCGACCGCAAGGGCCGGATCAATGTTGAGGCGCTTGAGCAGGATGGGGACAGAGGAACCGACCGCTGCCGCAAAGCAGACCACCACGACAAGCGCCAGTCCGGTGGTAATCGCCATCTGCAAATCTTCAGTGAGGTAGAGGGTCATCAGCACCAGCAAGGCCGCGCACACGACTCCGTTCAGAAAGCCCACCCGCAGTTCCTTCCAGAGCCGCACCAGCAAATCGGTGGTCTGAATCGCCCCCGTGGCCAAGCCCCGGACCACAATCGAGGAGGACTGGATGCCGATGCTCCCGCCAATCGCGGCGATCAGCGGGATGAAGTAGGCGACTTCCGGAATCCGGAGAATTGCATTCTCGTAGGAGTTCATCACAATGGCCGTCAGGAATCCGCCGAGCAAGCCGAGCACCAACCACGGCAGGCGATCCCGCGAGGCCCGCAACACCGAGGGTTCCGTGACCTCTTCCGCACCGGTTCCAGCGATGTGCCCGATGTCCTCGTAATACTCCTCCTCCATCACGTCCACAAGGTCGTCAATGGTGATGCGGCCAATCAGCTTGAGGTGCTTGTCAATGACTGGAACCACGACAAGATCGTACTCCTTGGCAATCCGGACCACCTCCTCCTGATCCAAATCCTCGTCCACAGCCACCACGTCAAAATTCATCAGGTTGCCGATTTTCGCCCGACGGTCCGCGAGCAGCAGTTCCGTGACCGTGACCGTACCGATCAGGTGCCGATGCTCGTCCACCACATACGCGGTGTAGAACATCTGGAACCCCTGCCGCTTGATGTAGCCCTGAATGTCCTTGACCGCCTCACCCACGGTTTCGTCTTTGACGATGGAGACCACATGAGGGGTCATCAGCCCCCCAGCACTTTCCTCGTCGTACTGGAGCAGAGTCGTCAGTTCCTCACGGCTCTTGGCTGGAAGGTTTTCCATCACCGCATCAACCTGTGATTCATCAAGGATCGACACCAAATCTGCGGCGTCGTCCTGCTTCATGCCCTCGACGATGTCGGTGAGCTTGTCGGAGCTGAACTGCCCCACGATTTCCTCCAGCACCGTGGAGGAATCCTGAAGCTCCTTCAGGACCAGTGGCACCTGCTCCTGTTCCAGCAGGTCGAGGATAGCGAGTTGGTGCTTAAGATTGAGGTGTAGCAGAATCCCGGAGACCTCATTTGGAGAGAGAGAGTTCAGTAAGCTCTTCAGAACCTGCGAGCGCTCGGTGTTAATGAGCTTCTTGACGAGCCGGTGGTATTGGGGGTCGCGGGTTTTGGCCATTGTCTGTCCCGATGGGGCAGGAGTCAGAATTCAGAATTCAGAATTTGGTGGGGTAGTAGCACGGATAGTGGGTCCAATTTGATGTGATAACTGTCCCCTGTTTTGTCGTTCCCGCGGAAGCGGGAATCCAGAAATGTCAGCAAGCAGTTGTGGATTCTGGGTCTGCGATCGGCTTCGCCCGGAATGACGATTTTGAATCGGCTGTTACAGAAAACGGACTGTAGCCTTTCTGGATTCTGACTCTTGGTCTATTTCTTGAGCGGTCGCCACTGCTGGAGCAGGTCGAGCAGCAGCCGGACGCCAAACCCGGTCGCGCTGTTGGAGGGATGGTAGTCAATGCTCTTCACGCCCCACGCAACTCCAGCGATGTCGAGATGCACCCACGGGGTGTCCCCCACAAAATGTTCGAGAAAAACCCCACCAATGATGGTCCCGGCCCCGCCATCGGCAATGTTCTTGAGGTCGCCGTGGTTGCTCTTGATCGCCTCCCCGTATTCCGGATCACTGGGAAGTTGCCAAACGCGCTCGCCCGTGCGCTGGGCAGTGCCCTGCACCTGCCCCATCAATTCATCGTTGTTCGTGACTGCTCCGGCGATGTAGTGCCCCAGTGCGACGATGCAGGCACCCGTCAGGGTCGCGAGGTCAATGATGGCATCCGGCTTGAGCTTGTCCACCGTGTAGGCCAGCGCATCGCCCAGCACCAGCCGCCCCTCGGCGTCGGTGTTGAGGACTTCCACGCGCTTGCCGTTGTAGGCGGTCACAATGTCTCCCGGACGCTGCGCGGTGCCGCTGGGCATGTTCTCTGAAGCTGCAACTACGCCGATCACGTTGACTTTGGGTTTGAGTTGCGCCACCGCGCTCATCGCCCCCAGCACGGCAGCAGACCCGCACATGTCGTACTTCATCTCCTCCATGCCCTTGCCCGGCTTGAGTGAAAGCCCTCCGGAATCGAAGGTGATGCCCTTGCCCACCAGCGCAACTGTTTGCTTCGCGCCCGCAGGGCGGTACTCCAGAATGATCAGCTTGGCGGGTTCCTCCGAACCCTGGCTCACGCCGAGCAGCATCCCCATGCCGAGCTTCTGCATGTCCTGCTCTTCCAGCACCTTGCACTTGAGCTTGTGCCGCTTGGCCAACGCTTGGGCGTGTTCGGCGACCTGCTGGGGACGAAGGTCGTTGGGCGGGGTGTTGCCCAGCGTCCGGGCGGAGTTGGTCGCCTCGGCCAGCACGGTGCCGACCTTCACGGATTTGCTGTCCGTGAGTTTGCGGGGATCGCAGACGCGCAGCTTTGCTAATTTTTTTGGAGAGTCGTCATCCGGGGACTTGTACTGCTTGAACTCATACGCACCCAACTGAATGCCTTCGGCCAGCACCGTTCCCAGAGACAACTTTCCGGATTTCTTCAGCAGGGGGGTGACGAGTACGCCAACCGTGTCGGCTTTCAGGCCGGACAGGTTTTGGCCTACCTTGCCCGCAGCACGCCGCAAGCCTTCACCATCAAGTTTGTCCACCGGACCCAAGCCGACCAGCAGCGCCTGTTTCCACGTTGCATCTCCCGTCACCAAGTGGTGCTTTGTCCCCTTCTTACCGGAAAACACCCCAAGCTCCATCAAGGAGGACAGAGGTTTTTTCAACGCACGTGGCAGGTTGCTCAGGCCATTGCGCCGCAGGTCGGAGTCTTCCGAGACAAACACAACGAGAGCATCCAGTTTTTCGTCTGAGAGCAGCTTGCTGCTGTAATCCATCTTGAGGTCCATTTTTTCGGTTTTGAGTGAGGGGATCAGGCTGTAAGCGGTAGGATTTCAAGGCATTTTCATTTCCAAATCAACCTTGATGACCCTTTTCAAAGGGGGAAATCGAATCATGGTTCCCCTGTTTTGCTTATCCAAATTATGTTAAACCTTCTTGGAATTATAGTAAAGACCCCATTGGGCAGTCTCCCCCTTGAGTGTTGTTCCTCTGAAAATATTTTAATCCGGGGGAAACGCACCGGGAAACGCCGTCTCTCTGCAAAATCCCAACCCTTGACAGGGCGAATTTTGCGGAGGACAGGCAGCAACACTCAAGAAGGGGACTATTCCTTTTTGTGGAATTTGTAAAAACTGTGGTACGATAGCCGAAGGAATCCCTCAAAAAAACCTTTGCCGTTGAACCTTGCCGTGTCCCTGATTTCACGCCTGCTGATTGGTCTGCTCACGGCCTCCCTCGCCTTGCTTTCGGGCTGCGAGGTGAAGAAGGAGGGAGTGAAGACGGCGCAGGTTCGGCTTTCGCTCGCCCATCAGGACGAAGCCGGACGCGCCCTCTCCCGCAGCGGAGGCCGCAACGAGAACCTCACTCAGGGGGTGCGGACGGAGCTGGTTCTCGCTGTACCCGCCAACACTTTGCCCGCAAAGAACTACTTCACCCTTCAATCCTATAGCCGTGGACTCACCAATCTGCTCGACAGCACGGTTTCGCTCAACCTGCCCCTCAACACCTCGCTGCGGCTGGCGGTCTTCCGCTTCCGCACCGCCTACTCGACCACGCAACTCAAAGCCCAACTTAGGAACTTCGATTCCTACGGCTTCTCTGCGCCCATCACACTCTCGGCCAGCCAAACCGACCTGACCGTTGAGATCACCATCCGCCCCAATGGAACCCCGGCGGTGCAGGTGGGGGGACTCAATGGTACGGTGAGCGAATCCGGAGGTCAGGCCACCTTCACCGTTGCACTTGCCACCGCACCGAAGGAGGACGTGCAGATCCCCCTCACGGTCAGTGACACCAGCGAGGGTAGTGTGACGCCCACGCTCCTGACCTTCACCCCGGTCAACTGGAACGTTGCCCAGACGTTGACAGTGAGTGGAGTGGATGATCAGGTGGACGACAATGACGTGCGTTGGACGATTGTGCTCGGTGCCCTGACTTCGTTGGATAGCGATTACAACGGTAGAGACCCTGCTGATGTGTTCGTCACCACACTGGACAACGACACGGCGGCGATCCTCTCCGTGACCTCCTCCACAGCAAATGGCAGCTACAAGGCAGGTGATAATGTAACGATTTCCGTGAACTTCAGCGAGGCGGTCAAAGTTTCTGGAATCCCGACAATATTGCTCGAAACTGGCGTGCCCGACGACAACGCGACTTATCTCAGTGGCAGCGGCACGGATAACCTCACGTTCACTTACACGGTGCCACTCTTAGCAACCAGCAGCGATCTTGATTATGTGAACAACGCCTCACTCTCCGGAGTCATCAGCAGCATGGCGGACATCCGCACCACGCTAACACTCCCTAATCCGGGAACCCCTGGATCGCTCGGAGCCAACCAGGCACTTGTCATCGACACCACTGCACCGATGGTCAAATACGTCTCCTCCTCCTCTCCGGACAACAAGACCTCCGCAGTCCCCCACTACAAGGCCGGAGACAACATTTCCGTCACAGTGGCATTCAGTGAAACCGTGTATGTGGACAACTCGACAGGCAATCCAAGAATCCAGTTGGAAACCGGTGCAACCGATCAGTACGCCCTCTTCTCCGCAGGCAATGCCACCGATGAACTGATTTTCACCTACCAAGTTGTTGCCGGGGACAACTCCACGGATCTCGACTACAAGGCAGCGGTCTCCTTGGACCTCAACTCGGGCACCATCCGCGACCTGGCGGGCAACGACGCTGTTTTGACCCTTGCATCCCCTGGCGCAAGCAACTCTTTGGGACACAACAAGGCACTTGTCATCGACACCACTGCACCCACTGTGACAATCAGTGGACTGTCCACTAAATCAGGCTATCCAGCAACAGGACCTGGTCCTTATAAATCTGGAGAAACCCTGAGTCTTAACCTCAGATTCTCTGAGACGGTGGTTCAAACTTTTCCTTACATCAACCAATTAAGGTTTAGTGGAGGGTCTTATGACGCTTACGACAACATAACATGCAGTTCCAATTGCACTGCTGACAATCTGACTCACCAAGTTACGGGAGGTACCGGCAACGCAACCATCACTATTTTCGGCCTGATGGATCTGGCAGGCAATATCATTGAAGAAACTCCAAACGGGCAAAACAGTTTTTTGGTTGACAACACCCCGCCTGCAGTCAGTGTCATACCCACTGCCTGTTCACGTGATCTAACGCTCAATAGCGGTGAACTAAGAATTACCGCAAGTGATGGTTATTATTTAAAATCATGGAAAAAATCAAATGACAATAGTACCCCTTCAGCAGGTACTTTGGACAATTTGACTGTTTTCTCGAAGTCCTATGACAACAATACCCTCACCCATGCCCTCGACAATGCAACTTGCACTGCCACAGAAGCCTGGGGTGGATGCGCCAGGCATATCTATGCATGGTTCGAGGATTTTGTAGGAAATGTATCAACTGTGGCGGTTAATTCAACAAACCACGATCCTGTTTATGCAANCGTAAACAATGTAACCTCTTCAAATCNGGACAATAAATCCACCAGATTCCCCTACTACACTGTGGGCAATTCAATCTCAATCAACGTGATCCTGTCGGAGAAAGTGACGGTGGTTGGGACTCCATACATTCAACTCAACACCGGGCCAACGTCTCCCAAATCGGTCAATTTCTCTTCAGGGTCAGGCACNGACAACCACACCTACAACTACACTGTTGCCGCCAATGACAACAGCACCGACCTCGCCCAGGACAACAAAACCATCTTTTACAACGGTGCTGTGNTGANGGAGGANAGCCNTTGCTNCATTGACAACCTGACTCTGACCACCCCGGGGGCGNNCGGGTCGCTCTCCGCGAACAAGAACCTTGTCGTTGACACGAAAGCGCCGGTCGTACAGTCGTTTGATGTCTACGACCATGACAACACCACCTTCAATCAACAACTCTATGCGGACAACGTCACGGTTGGTTTCACACTTTCCGCAACAGACGACCGCGGGGTTTCCGAGTACATTGTCATTGACAATAAATGCACCAGNNNTGGTTTTTCNGGTTCGGCAGTTACGAATNNNAACNNATTCATAGGATCTCCNTTGCCAGGTNGTGGCACTAACACCAACGGNACCGGCTGGCANNCGGCGGACAACANGACCTCCTACACACGGACCGACAACGACACAGCCCTGGACTGTNACTCCACNAGCGNTCAGTCGGGAGAAACCCGCAATGTCCATTTCTTTGTTGTTGACCTTGCTGGGAATCTCAGCNCNGTCAGCANNCAATCCAAAGACTCCATCACCTTTGACAANAAAAAGCCGGGAGTAGACTACATCGCGCTGAACTACAAAAGAGCGAAAGACAATAATACCGAACCGGACAACGCAAATTTTATGAGGCTGNNTACAACTNCTTCCAACGTAGCCACCCATNNGANGTACAAATNNGGNAATNTGGTCNATNNNTNCAACCCNGACNNCTACCCGTACCCCCTGAACGTGGACCAGATNNAGATCAAGTTCAACGAGCCGCTCAANACAACCCTCACCACCAACAACGNCTCATCNGGCAATCCGGGTGCTGCCTGCAGTGGAAATTTCATGATAAGCGCGGACAACTTCTCAACATCCAGCAATTGCAGGGAGTTGGGAACCCCGACATCCTCCGACAACCAGACTTGGAGCATCAATCTCATCCGACTGTCCAATGGAGTCAGCACCTGCCCCAACCACCTGCAGGGAGGTTCGGTTTGCAAGTCCGGGTTTTTGGACAACACNACCTACACTGTCAAACTGACTCCCCTNCAAGACTTTTCNCTGAATCTCTCCAATTCCGGAGACAACATCACAACCNACTTCCTCACCACCCCCCGTCCGCGTATTGACAANTCGACTCCTGACAACAACTCAACCAAGCNGTCCGTCNATGCTGCACCTCAGTTTGTCTTCACTTCCTACATGGATCCAAACTCCTTTGTTGCCGGATCCTCGGTGCTGGTGTCCTGTTCGCCTGTCCCCACTGCTCCAGATTCCTGCGAGTTTGTGCCCAAACTGGATTTCTACAACAAAACCCTCACGGTTCATCCAAAGGGAAAGTGGCCGGAGGGCACTACCGTCACCGTCACGGTCAAGGGAGGAACGGACAACGGCACAAATCCCCATGGCGCCTATACCTATCTGCAGGGCAACTGCAAGACCCAGGGTCCGGGGATGAGAGACGCAAATGAGCTAACAACGGGAGGAACATTTGACGCTAATCTCAACCAAAACTGCGGNGAGCACNCCGAGGANCGGGNGTTCATGAAGTCGGATTACTGGATTAAATTCACCACCCGGGGAAGCCTTGACAGCGGACTGAAGCTGCACCTGACGCTGGACAACAACACTCTGGATCACTCTGATAATGGCTCAGTGGCGGGGTTTCAGGATTTCTCGCNTCCAAACACTTCCTCGTATCATCCNGTCACCTCCGANGGTCGNGACAACGAGTCGAACGGGTCTTACACATTNGACGGNANCGACGACTATCTTTACGGTCCGACAGCNGCAATTCCCTCTGGTGCNCATTCCGTCTGTGCCTGGGTTTATCCCACCNGTTTNCCCGGAACCAAGATCACTGCACTCACTTANGGATCCGGCAGCGGCAGCAGTTCCTCCTTATTATCCCTGGGTTACTCTGCTGANAATNAAACGGAGATNGAAGGTGGTGGATCCATCACAGGGGGNACAAAGTACGGACTCAACCGCTGGACTCACCTCTGTGCNACTTATTTCAATTCCTCCTCTATCCTGAACCTCTACGCCNANGGAGAAAAGGTCGGTTCAACAAGTGCNTCCCTGTCTCTCGGNGCAACATTTTTTGAAATTGGGCAGAGGANCGNCGGATCCCAAAANTGGCCGGGGAGGATTGACGANGTCAAAGTCTTCGAGCGNGGACTTGAACCCGGNGAGNTCTTTGATCTCTACTTCGAGGAGTCCCGGAACCTTGAGGGCTACTTTCCTNTGGCAGGCAACGGAAACGACNANTCNGGAAANANNCGNAATGGAATCTCNGGATCGGGNACATACANTGCGTCCGAGGGGTGGAGCGGGACNTCGGGNCAGGCGCTCAGTTTCTCTCNATGATTCCGGGAGTGACGACATTGATGCTCCCTTCGGCACCGCCCTGCACACCACGGATTTCACTTACCTCGCGTGGGGATTCCCTGAAACTTCCCATAACTCTCAAACAGCTTATAAACCCCTGATTTCTTCTGCGGAGATCAAGGAGTCTACGTTAAGCGGCTTGGGGACTCTTGAACATCCCGACTACTCCTCGTGCAGTTGGAGTTCAAAAACCGCAGATAATGTTTCCATGAACAACAGTGGTACGGGTTACTCCGGAGTGCCGGGGGGGGATGATACGTTTGGCAGGACGTCTCCTGCCGGTGCCAACCTGACCACATCGCTGGCCTCGACTCTTGACACAGGACACGGCATCAAAGTCAAAAAGATCACCAAACACAGTGACAACAGCACCTTTTGTTCTTCAGGATGCTCTGCTGCCACGTTCAACAACATTTCAATGAATGAATTCTATTTTTTCAAAAAGGAATCCAATGAGAAATTCAAGCTCTTGAAAAAGGACGGAAGAGGATTTGTGAACTTTACAACTCTTTATCGCTGGAGAGACAATGCAACGCTGGACAACTCCCTGAAGGTCGAGTTTGAAGTCTGCACCACCTATAAAACCAGCCTTCTGGGAAGCATGGAATCCTCCAGCAATTACATGAGTAATGGTGGTACCACGGTCAAAGCAGGCGCCTTCAGGGGGTGGTTCTTGGAACACCACCGACATGATCTGGCAAATTCAGTTCACTACCAGAGGTTCCGTGAGTTCTACACGGACAATGCCACCGATCGAAATGCAGACAGTGTTGTCAACGCACTGGACTGCTACGATACATACCTGCTGGATCCTGCTGGATCCAGCTGCCCTGCCACAACAACTCTGGACGATGGAACCTCAATCCGGAACACAGTGGACTACAAGAGTTGGCAGATGCTGTCCGCACGGGGCTACAATACCACTCTTGAACTGCTGAGAAACGGGAAGACTCAGGCGACCAACACCTCCAGAAACACCAACCTCCGCTACAGCGACAATCTGACCATTGGGGGGATTCAGGACACATCCAGCTACCAATATATTGGACGGGTTGACGATGTGCGTGTCTACTCACGGACCTTGACAGACGCAGAGATCAAGGCGATTTTCACAGTTGTTGATCTTCATCCTCCCACTCCGGGAGATAATGGCACAATGACCGACAATGGCACCCACCTTGGCTGGACAGCAGCAAAGGACGATTACACAGATAACTCCAGTCTGAAGTACAGGGTGGTTTATTATGGCAACTCAAATCTGATTGCCAATGCTGAAACCGCTCTTCGCAATGGCACAGTGGTGAGTGGATGTGACTGGCAGACAGGGATGATCCGTTGTGCTGACAACAGCACAAACCGGTACTACACCATCTTGGTTAGAGATCAATGGGGAAACATTGCTTCATACACAACTAAGCATAGAAACTGATTTCCCCTAGTCGTTTTTCAGGTTCATTTTCGAACCGCATAAAACAGGCTCATCAGGCTTTTGAGTTCCAGAGTCTCAAGCCGGTGAACCCGGCCTCCCGCATGAGTTCTTCCAAACGGGCGGCCCCATGTAAGTTCCCAAGCCAGGACCTCCCTGCGCGAGGGGCGGCGTCATGCAGTGAAACACACTGAAGCCGTAGTACATGGCTGCAACCGGGTTCAGGTTGGGTGCAAGTGAAAGTGAGACTTTCACCCAATCCTCCGGTGCGCCTGCATCATGGGCCTCCCCATTCCGACAGGGGACACGAGCGTCATCGCTTCAAGAATCCCACTCCTCTCCATCCTGAACTCCCGGAAAGATCCCGCACCCGCATCCG